>JBDKTD010000145.1:0-22951 GCA_039680365.1 Clostridiaceae bacterium | reverse complement strand
CATCCTGCTGCCCAAGGGCGCGCGGGTCATCCAGTTGCTGCAGCGGTTTGTTGAGGACGAAGAACAGAAGCGCGGCTATCTGCTCACCAAGACGCCGTTTATGGCCAAGCGCGAGCTGTATAAAATCACGGGACATTGGGATCACTACCGCGACGGCATGTTCATCATGAGCGACACGCCGGACATTGAGGACGAAAACGCGGAAGTCTTTGCGCTGCGGCCGATGACCTGCCCGTTCCAGTTTATGGCGTACCTCAACCGCGCGCGCTCCTACCGCGACTTGCCGCTGCGCTATAACGAGACGAGCACGCTGTTCCGCAATGAAAGCTCCGGCGAAATGCACGGGCTGATTCGCCTCAGGCAGTTTACTATTTCGGAAGGCCACCTTGCCTGCCGTCCGGATCAGGTCGAAGACGAATTCAAGGGCTGCCTTGATCTTGCCAAGTTCATGATCGACACCCTCGGCTTTACGGACGACGTGAGCTACCGCTTCAGTAAGTGGGACGAGAACGACACCGCCAAGTACATTGGCGACAAGGCGAGCTGGGAAAGCACGCAGGACATGATGCGCACCATCCTCAACGACCTCGGCGTGCAGTTTACGGAAGCGGACGGCGAAGCGGCCTTCTACGGGCCGAAGTTGGACATCCAGATTCGAAACGTCTACGGCAAAGAGGATACGCTCATCACCATCCAAATCGACTTCCAGCTTGCGGAGCGCTTCGGCATGGTGTATACGGATACGGACGGGCAGAAGAAGTTCCCCTACGTTATCCACCGCACGTCCATCGGCTGCTACGAGCGCACGCTGGCGCTGTTGATCGAGAAGTACGCCGGCGCGCTGCCCACCTGGATTGCGCCCGTGCAGGTGAAGGTGCTGCCCATCACCGACCGCGCGGCAGACGCTTCCGTCGAGATTCAGAAGTCGCTGGAACAGTACGGCATCCGCGTGGAAAGCGACCTTCGCAATGAAAAGATCGGCTTCAAAATCCGCGAAGCGCAGATGCAAAAAGTACCGTATATGCTCGTGATGGGCGACAAGGAAATGGAACAGGGGCTCGTTGCCGTGCGCTCCCGCAAGGACGGCGACCTCGGCACCATGACGCTGGAAGCCTTCCGCGCCAAACTGCTCGAAGAAGTCGCAACAAGGGCGAAGTCGTAACCAAACCAACGCAAGTGCAATAAAGAGGGCGTGAAAGCGCCCTCTTTGTCAAACCAAACAGTCAAACTCTAGATAAAGATAATACACAAAACAGATAATTCATAATACTCTTCTCTATCAGATCTCATAGTAAAACAATTCCAGATATTTGCAGTATCATGCTATATAGAAGATATATTCCATTGAATCCAACCATCAATATTAACCTTCACTTGCGAAAAACTTGCGTTGTTCTTGTTGAAAAAGTATTAAAGTGACTTTATTGTCTCTTCAGGTTATATCAACGCTATCTGTTATTATGCGTCCTCAAATGTTAGCAAATCACGCACAACAAACCTAATTTTAATCAAAATTTCCACAAGCTGATTAATATGAAATATTTGACTCAATAACCTCTATTCATCATTCTCATTCCTTGGAATTAGTCCTTTTTTTACATTATCACAAATCAATAATTCGACTGTTCTATTATAAGGAATGTTTGAGTTTACATAATAATGACACCGTGGACACTCGCCCCCTATATAACTTTGAATAAGCGGGGTATTGCAGCGTGGACATATTGGGTGTAAATTGCATATCCCATACTTGCCATCATACTGTTTCTCCCAATCCCATTCCCACTTCCAGTCCAATATTTCATCTTTTGTATACTGTAAAAATAAATGTTGGTTCGTTTCAGAATGTTTTTGCTCATTTATCTTGACTATTATATATAGGATAAGGATTAAGCCCGCGATTCCTAATAAAATCCACCATACCCTCAACTGAAAAGTCAGGCACAAAAGGATAAATCTCCAAATGCTTTGCAGAATGGCCCAAATTGTTGTTAACACAGGTTTAGTTTTAATTAGGTCATAAAATACGGTTAAGGCAAAACCCAACACTGTAACGCTAACGCTTATACCAACAGGCGATTTTAACCAATTTTTGATGCGTCTCATAAGTATCTTTATCCTTTACTATGTGATAACAAGGAGGAAATTATAGAAATTATCTTAATCGTCTTATTTTCGCATAATTGCAAAATGAGGTTTACTTTCGTGTGAATACCAGTGCCGCTTCTGTACAGTTTCGTGTAGACAATTCATAACATAGGTAAATATTACTACATATATTTATAATAGAAACAGTTTATCATTGAATTGTTATGAACACCACATAATATAGTTAAATACTTTTATAATACAAGAGGGCGCGAAAGCTCCCTCTTGTTTTTAAGCTTATCCTAAAAGAGCGACATCTGCCCCTCTTTCGACTCGAACGTACCTAAGTACCCGAATATCTCATCCGTCTTATAGAGGATGCCATTGCGCTTGCATTCCTCCTTAAAAACGCGCATTAAGATGGCGTTGTTGGGGCTGTTGCAGCTGTAGGCGTTGCCGAACGCGCGGATATACTGCTGCTTGACCCCAGGAAAGTCGCGCTCAAGTGCGGCGTAAAAGTACTCCCGGTCGCCTTCCCGCAGCGTCACTCCAAAGCCGAAGCTGAGGATGCCTTTTACCTCCGCCCGAACGCAATAGTCCAGAATCCCCCGCAGGTTCTCCTCCGTATCGTTGATAAACGGCAGGATCGGGCAAAGCCACACCACCGTGGGAATTCCCGCGTCGCGCAGTTTGCAAAGCGCTTCAAACCGTTCCCGCGTGGTGGAAACATGCGGCTCAAGCTTTTTGCAGAGCGCTTCGTCATAGGTCGTCAGCGTCATCTGCACGACGGCCTTCGTCTTTTCATTGACGCGCCTCAGCAGGTCGATATCCCTGAGCACCCGCGCGGACTTCGTAATGAGCGTAAACCCGAACCCGTACCGCTCCGCCAGTTCCAGCGCCTGACGCGTCAGCTGGAGTTCCTCCTCCAGCGGAATGTAGGGATCGCACATCGACCCCGTTCCGATCATGCAGGGCGAACGTTTCTTTTTGAGCTGTTCTTCCAGAATCCGTATCGCGTCGCGCTTGACCTCAATATCTTCAAAAACATGGTCGAACTGATAGCATTTGCTCCGGCTGTCGCAGTAGACGCAGCCATGTGTGCACCCGCGGTAGAGGTTCATCCCGTTCTGCGGTGAGAGGATGGTTTTATAGTCGGCGTAATGCATGCGGAAAAGCTACCCCCTCTCTGTACTTACGACCAGTATAGCAAACGGAACCTGACAACGAAACGTCAAGTTTTATTTCTGCTGGATGAAGAACGGCGAAACCGCGATGGATCGAACCCACCGTTGCATTTTCCCCGATCATTCACAGAAAGGCTAACTCTGGTAACACTGCGTTCCTCTTCTTTTCGCATTTCCTCCACAAGGATACCGTATCATAACGCCATGAAAACGAAGAATTCGGCAAAACCAAACAAGATGAAGCGCGCGCTGACGATTCTCGCCGCGCTGCTGTTTGTCTGCGTGCTGCTGACGATCGCCGTAAACTTTTACGTTATGGCGTCGGTGCAGGATCAAATCCTCACGCCGGACGAAGCCGCCTCGCTCGACGCGGACGCAATCCTCGTACTTGGCGCGCGCGTATGGGACAACGGACAACCGAGCGGAATCCTGAAAGACCGCATCCGCACAGGCGTTGCTTTGTATGAAGCGGGTTCTTCCAACCGTCTACTCATGAGCGGCGACCATGGTCGGGACGACTACGACGAAGTCAACGCCATGAAAACCTTCGCCATCGGGCAGGGCATCCCCGCGGAAAACATCTTTATGGATCACGCTGGGTTTTCCACATACGAAAGCCTCTACCGCGCGCGGGATATTTTTCAGGTCAAGACAGTCGTCATCGTTTCTCAGCAATACCATCTCTACCGCGCGCTGTATATTGCAAACCACCTGGGACTGACCGCATACGGCGTTTCCTGCGACACGCGGCAATATAACCCGTATCTGCTGTTTGACCTGAGAGAAACGCTCGCCCGGTGCAAGGACTTTGTCTATTCGATTTTCCAGCCGCTGCCGACGTACCTTGGCGAGCAAATTCCCATTTGGGGAAACGGCGATCTGACGAACGACTGAGCGCTCTTGGGGCTGCGCCCCAAACCCCGCCCAAAGGGCTCGTCCTTAAAATCTTCATAACCAAAGGATTCCCTGGCAGATCTTCCTTCGATTAGGGGTTCATTACAAACAAGCAAAAAAGGCACTTACAGCAAACAAAAGGCCCCGCGCGAGCGGGGCTTTTGTTTCATCCTGTTTATCGGTTGCGGAGGAACGCGGGAACGTCCAGCTTGCTCTTGGGCTTTTCGGAATAATCCCTGCGGATATCGCCTTCGCCAAAGGTCTGTTCCTGCTGTCTCTGCTGGGGAACGGGAGCCGCCACCGGCTCGTCGGCAACGATCGGACGGCGGGGCGCATAGGAAGCAGAAGAATACACCGGCTGACCGGGATTCTGGCGCATCGGCTGCTGGGGCTGATACTGCGGCTGCTGCTGCATGGGTTGCTGCTGCATCGGCTGCGGCTGCTGCATGGGCTGCTGCATCGGCTGCCCCTGCTGCGGCTGTCCGCCCATGCCCATGCCGCCGTAAGTCGGACGGTACGCGCCAAACGGCGTGCCGAACCCGGGTATAACCTGCGCGCCGCCGCTGCGGTCGGTGCGGTCGAACCCGGTTGCGATAACGGTAATGCGGAGCGCGTCGCCCATGGCTTCGTCGATATCCGCGCCAAAGATGATGTTGGCTTCCGGATCGACATTTTCGCCGATGAGTTCGGCGGCTTCGTTGACTTCGAGCAGGCTCAGATCCGGGCCGCCCGTAATATTCATCAGTACGCCGCGCGCGCCGTTGATGCTGGTCTCCAGCAGCGGGCTTTCGATGGCCTGGCGCGCCGCTTCCGCCGCGCGTTTCTCACCGGAAGCGTTGCCGATGCCCATGTGGGCAAGGCCTTTTTCGCGCATGATGGTCTTGACGTCTGCAAAGTCGAGGTTGATCATCGCCGGGACGGCGATCAGGTCGGAAATGCCCTGAATGCCCTGGCGCAGCACGTCGTCCGCAACGCGGAGCGCGTCGGGAAGGCTTGCTCTGCCAACGAGGTCGATGAGCTTGTCGTTCGGAATCGTAATGAGCGTATCCACGGCGGGTTTGAGCGCGGCAATGCCGATTTCGGCGTTGCGCATGCGCACCTTGCCTTCAAAGGAGAAGGGTTTGGTCACCACCGCGATGGTCAGGATACCCAGTTCACGGGCACACTCGGCAACGATTGCCGTAGCTCCCGTGCCGGTGCCGCCGCCCATGCCGGCGGTGATAAAGGCCATGTCCGTTCCGCGGAGCGCTTCGGTAATCATCTCGCGGCTTTCGTCCGCGGCTTTGCGGCCGACTTCCGGATCCGCGCCCGCGCCGAGGCCTTTGGTCAATTTTTCGCCAATCTGAATCTTGATGGGTGCTTTTGCCAAGTACAGCGCTTGCTTATCGGTGTTAATCGCAATGAATTCAACGCCTCTGAGGCCGTACTGAACCATGCGGTTGATCGCGTTGCAGCCGGCGCCACCGACGCCGATCACTTTTATCTGGGCAAATGATGCGTTTTCGAATTCCGGTTCAAACATAGTTTGTCCCCCTTATTTGGTAAAAAGGTTCTTAAGCCTATCCACTACCGTTCCGGGCGACGTGTCGGTCACGACGTCGTCGCTCGTTGCGCGCAGAACAAAATCCAGCGCCGCAAAAGCGCTTGTAAAGTTGGGCGTGTCCATATCGACAACCCACGGCGTATCGCGCTGAATGGTCAGCTGCAGGCCGCGCTTGAGGTAATCGATTCCGCCCTTCATCATCGCAAAGCCCCCGCCGGTGAGGTAGGTCACGGGGCTGGCTTCCGGAGAAATGCCCATTTCCTTGAGCGCCTCGCGGATGAGCGAAACCAGTTCGCTCGCGCGCGCTTCCAAAATGAGTTCGATAGCCGCATGGTCGACGCGTTTTGCGCCCGCAGGCGTTCGCACAATCTCCGTGGTGCTCAGCGGCTCCTGTAAAAAGACATACCGCCGTTTGACCTGCTCCGCCGTCTCCAGCGGCACGTCAAGGCCGAAGGCAAGATCGGAGGCAAAGTGCTTGCCGCCGATCTCAATGGTACGAATATCGGTCAGCGCGGCGTTTTCCACGAGGGACACATCCGTATGCGTGTACCCGACGTCGATGAGGACCGCTGGGCGGACGCGTTCCTTTTCGGGAATGATGGCCAGCGCGCCGCAGAGCTGCGAAGAAACGCTCATGGAGATTTCAATATCCAGCGTCGCGAGCACCTGCTCCATCGCTTTAACGAAATCCTCGCGGACATACATGTGGGAAACGAGCGCGCCGAGCTCCTCGGTCTTCGCGCCCGTCGGAAGCGTAGACGACACAACCCCTCCCACCGTAAAAGAAACGGGCGTGCTGTGCATGAGCACATATTCGCTCAGTTTCACTTTTTTGAGGGAGAGCGAGATGACGTCGTCAATATCTTCCGCCATCACGCGTTTGGAGCGGCTGCCGATGGGCAGCGCAGCTTCCGTCATCACCAGCTTGCAGAACGGTGCCGGCACGCTGACCGCGATTTCGCGGATGCGCAGCCTTGCTTCCTGCTCGGTATGGGAAACCGCCTCTACGATCGCGTTGTGGAGGGAGCGATGATCCGAAAAAGATCCGCCTTGATATCCGTGATACGGGCACACCGATACGCCGTGCACCGTAATGCCATCCCGATTGACAAAACTGCCGCACAAACAGACAATCTTTGAACTACCTATGTCCAGTACCGCAGTCGGCTTCAATGCGGTTTCCTCCGCCAACAACTCAACATATACGGCGATATTATATCACAGCAAAAGAAAATCGCGCAACCTTCGAGCATTGTTTCATAATTGTTCGTTTTTACGTCATGGTTCCCATTTGTCCCACTACCGCTTGCGTTGTTCGGCAGTAACAACACAAGTTATAGTTGCCGGCTTGCGCTATCCCAGCGGGTATTGTGACTTTTTACCGGCTTGCCGGCAAAATGCTTAAAAAAAACCGCACAGCAGGCGAAAAATCGCGCAAAAAAGCGGCGAATCCGCTTGCAGCAAAGCGCGGCTGCAGCATTTTTCGCGGTTTATTCGTCGTGCTTTTTCTGATTCAGCGCGCTGAGAACGACCCGCCTGCGCGATTCGTCGAGCAGCAGCGATCGCAGCTGTTCTTCCGCTTCTTGATGCGTCTCCTGTGTTTGGGGACGAAACAGCGCGGCGATAAGGCCGCGTTTGTGTTCGTCCTTTTCGCCGAATAGCAGCGAAAACTCGCCATCCTCATAATATTTCCGCGCGCGCCGAGCGGCTTCCGCAAGGTAGCTCTCCTCGTCGGAAAGCAGCGCGTTTTTTGCGTCGAACGCGCTCTGGACGGTTTCGCCAGCGCAGAACGAAAGACTGTTATTGCTCGCTTCGAGAAGCTTCAGTCCATAGGAAAACCCTTTGTTTACGTGGAACGCGAGCGAAACGGCAAGCGACCTTGCGGGCAAACCTGCCCGGTCGTCCGCCAGCGTGCCCAGGCCGTAAAGGATCAGGCCGCCCTGGTATTCCTCCCAGCCCATCAGCGCATCCGGCTCCGACACGGCAACAACGCTCGCGCCCGCTTTGATGAGCCGCTTGCAACGCGCGCGCCATTCCGGCAGCGGCAGGCCGTACCCGGGGATGCCCGCTCGAACGAACACAACGATATGGTCGCACTGCGGCAGAAGTTTGCGCACCCGATCGAGCGCGTCCGCCTCCAGAATGTCCGCTTCCGGCGCAAAGCGCTCCCGATCACCCGAGCATTCGTTGAGCGCGAGAAAACCGAGCCGCACGCCGTTGACCATTTGCACTTCTGTATGATTTGCCGCCGCGCGGTTTTGTCCGACGCCAACTGCTTTCACTTCATTCAGCGCATTCAGCGTTCCCGGTAAGTCCTCTTTCAGCACGCAGCCGAGCGAAACGAGCCCGACCCCGATGCTTTTCAGCCATTCAATCGCGTTTTGCCCTGTTTCACCCGCGCCTCCATGCGTGCCCGCGTCGCAAAACAGCGCCGTGCAGCGGATTTCACTTGCGCGAAACAGGGTTTGCACGTTCTCCGCGAGCGCGGGCTCGGCGGCGCTGCGCAGCGGGCCAATACCGCCCAGCAGCAGGATATTCGCTTTCCATTCCGGCGCCGTTTTCACTTCCGACAGGCCGGTTTCACTTTTTGCCATGCAGTCGCCTTTCGTTCCGAGTTTGTTTCATCGTCTTTACCGCGTAAAAACAGCGCGGAAGAACCGGTTTCCGCGCCGTCAATCCGTTTTCATTCCTGCACCCGCATCAATAGTGCGGCACGGCCGACTCGACTTCGTCCGGGTGCGCCGGATCGTCCTGTTCGCTCGCCCAAAGCAGCGCAACCAGATCCGTCTTGCCCGTGTTTTCAATGCTGTGGGCATACCCCACCGGAATATCGACCGCAACGAGTTTTTTGCCGCTCACGTGATATTCCATCACGTCGTCCGCGCCGGGACTGCAAAAGCGAATCACGCCCGCGCCAAAGACCACGAGCACTTTTTCGGTGCGGGTATGGTGCCAGTGGTTACCCTTCACCACGCCGGGCTTAATGCCGCAAACGCTGACTTGCCCGCCGCCGTAAAACCGAAGGAACTCCGCCGAAAAGCCCTGTTCATCCTCTTTCACTGGCAAAGAGTAGGCAAACTCCATTGTTGGCAGAAAGCTCAGATAGGTTGCGTATAGCTTTCTGGTCAGCGGCGAGCTCATATCCGGAAGCTCGTTCTCCGTCCGAATCCCCGCAAACGAGCGGATGCGATCCGCAACTTCCCCCAGCGAAGCGGTATAGACCAGCGGCACGGCGCAGTACGGGCCATCCATGGCAACGCCGGTTTCGTCGATCAAACCGACCAGCGCTTCGGCAAGGTCGTCCACATACGCAAGGCTGATCTGCGCGGCGGGATCGCTCACAACAACCGGCAAATCGTGGGAAACGTTATAGCAGAACGTCGCCACAGGGTTGTTATAATTCGGCTTTGACCATTTGCCAAAGACGAACGGAAAGCGGAAGACGTAAATCTTCGCCCCGGTCTCTCGCTGGTACTGAAAGAGCAGCTCCTCGCCCGCCTTCTTGCTCCGCCCGTAGAGATTCGGCAGCGCCGCCTGCGCGGAACTGGCGAACATAACCGGACAGCGGTTTTTGCTTTTCAGTAGCGTTCGAAGCAGCGTATCGGTAAAGCCGAAGTTGCCCTGCATGAACTCGTCCTGCGACTTCGGTCGGTTAACTCCGGCAAGGTGGTAGACAAATTCGCAGTCGGCGCAGTATTTTTCTAGGTACTCGATCGGCGTGTCCGCGTCGAACGTCTGGATCTCAAAAAATCCATGCGTATGCAGCGCGGAGATCAGGTTTTTGCCGATGAAACCACCGGCGCCCGTGATCAATATTTTCATGCCAACCGTTCCTCAGTTCCGTCCCGTCCCGCATGCCAAACGCCGTGTGTTCCGAAGTGCCGAAAAAACGCCCTGCCGTATGCGCGCCGCTCGAACCGGATGCTTTTTGTTTGCAGCGGAACGCGCGATGTTTGTTTTTTATGTCAATTTGCCTATAAAAACCAAACGGGTCTATTCCCCCGTCTACAGAAAAAATTCTATCATGCAAGCGGTCGGGTGTCAATGAACGCAGGCCTCGAAAACGCTGTTTCCCGCTGTTATCCTCAAAAAACACACCGTTTCTTTTCTGTTTAGGCAAATGATTGCCAGCCTTTGCGCAGGCGCTTTCAAATGCGCCAAAACGAGAAACGGAAGCCGTTTGGCTTCCGTTCGATGCGCTTGTTTCAGGCGTCGGCGTGGGGTTCGCTGATGCGTTTAGGATTTGGCGTTTCGTATTTGTTCAGGCAGAGCGGGCGCAGCTTATACGTCAGCACCACGGAGGATTTGACATACTCCTGATAGAACGCCTTTTTAATACGATCCATGACGAGCCGCCCCGTTTCGTACGTAACCGAGGGCAGGAGCACGACGTACTGCATGACGCTGTAGCGGGAAATCGTGTCCCCGCGCCGCAGGCTCGACTGCGCAACATGCAGCAGCTGCTTCATGATGTTGTCCAGCACCAGATTATCGAAGCGCTGTTCATAGGTATTGCTGATAGTCAGAAGCGCCAAGAACATCGTGCCGTTATATCGTTCCAGCATACGGCGCTGGAGCTGGTAAATCTCCTTGAAGATTTCGTATTCGCAGACGAACGCGCCGTGCATATCCGAATCCTCTTCGAGCATGCCCTGCACCTTTTCAATATCCGCTTCCATCTCCTGGTCTGCCTGGACGATGAGCTTGTAGACCGCGCGGATTTCGCCGGAAGGCTGAATACCGAGCTGCTTATAATGCAAATCGGTGGCAAAGTAATACTGCGAGAGCGCTTCCCGCTTCTTGCCGGTTTTGACCAGCGCCATCATGAGTTCGAGATGCAGCCGCTCGTCGAACATATCCACGTCCATGGCCTTTCGGCAGACCTGGACGATCATATCGTACTCTTCTTCCGTTTTCAGCAGGTCGAGCAGCGTAAACACGCTCTCCAAAAAGAGGTCGTGGTAATAAACGCTCTTGGGCACGACCCACATTTCTTCGGCGGAGTTTGTGAGCAGCGGCCCCGTATAGATCTGCAGCATCTGCAGGTAACGCTCGATGCAGTCGCGGTTGGACATGCCGGGCGTTCTTGCTTCCTGACAGAGCTGTTCAAATTTGAACACGTCGATTTCGCAGTCGAGGTTCGGGTTCCACTGATACGCGCCGCGCGCGGTCAGAATGGACTCCGCAAGCTCCGGCAGGCCGCTCTCGTCCACAAGCGAACGGTAGCGGTGCAAAAGCGTCCGCAGCGCAGTGGCGGGGTTGCGGTTTTCCTTATCCGACCAGAGCATCTCCAATAACTCCTCGTGGGGTACCGCGCGATCCTTTTTGAGGATCAGGTACTCCAAAAACTGGCAGGTTTTCTTTGCCTGCCTGAGCTGGGAGAGCACCACGTTTCCGTTGACAATGATCTCAAAATTGCCGAACATCTTGATGTTGATCTTGGTTTGCGGCATGCCGTCCTTCCTTCCTGCTGCGTTGCTTCAATACTTTTGTTCTGCCGTCCGGGTTCATCCGGATGGGTAAAATGCTACTTTGCGCCTGACAGTTTCTTCTGCATCATTTCCTGATTGGCGGCGTAAAGGCGCGCGGTCTCCGCGCTGATGCGCCCCGCTTCGAACAAGCGGTAGATATCCGCGTCCATCGAGCGCATGCCGTCCGCAGAACCGGAAAAGATCACGTTGTCCATTTGATGCGCCTTGCCGTCGCGGATCATATTCTGAATCGCGCTGTTGGCAAGCATGATCTCAAACGCGGGTTCCAGGCACCCGTCCAGCGTCGGCAGCAGCTGCTGGCTGACCACCGCGCGCAGCACCATGGAAAGCTGAACGCGAATCTGCTGCTGCTGGTTGGCGGGAAACACGTCGATAATGCGATCGATCGTCTTGGCGGCGCCCACCGTATGGAGCGTGCTGAGCACGAGCTGACCCGTTTCCGCCGCGGTGAGCGCGGTTTGAATCGTTTCAAAATCCCGCATTTCACCGAGCAGGATCACGTCCGGCGCCTGCCGGAGCGCGGCTCTGAGCGCGCTTTTATAGCTGTCCGTATCGTGCTCGATCTCCCGCTGGGAAACGACGCTTTGCTTATGCGGGTGGATGAACTCAATCGGATCCTCTATCGTAATAATATGCCCGTGCCGTGACGTGTTGATCCGGTCGATGACGCAGGCAAGCGTGGTAGATTTTCCGCTCGCGGCGGGGCCGGTTACCAGCACGAGACCTTTTTTCACCGAGGAAAGGTCGAGCACTTCCTTGGGGATATGCATTGTCTCAGGATTGGGCAGGCTCAGCGTCACGATGCGCAGCACCATTGCCAGCGAGTTTCTCTGTTTATACGCGTTGCAGCGGAAACGTCCGACCCCGCTGACGGAGAACGAAAAGTCGTCGTCCCCGTGCTCTAAAAGGCGCTCCATCTCGCGCCCGTCTAAATCGTACACCTGCTTAATCAGGCGGCGCGTATCGTCGGGCTTGAGCACCGCTTCCTGCAGCATGGGCTGAACCGCGCCGGAGGACTTGATGCAGACGCGCGAGCCGGGGATGATGAACACATCCGACCCACCCGTTTGAATGGCCATATTCAGGATTTCGCCAATCTCCGTCATGCTCCGTCTCCCTGCCAGACCGTATCCGCGCTTTCGCCAACCCACTCCTTGGCGCTCTCGTAACGATAGCGTACCACTTGTACGGCACCATTTGCAACGTTCACAGACACATTTAACGTGTGTCCGTCGTAAGAACCGATGGTAAACTCGTATTTTTGGTCTCCCGCGCTCGTAATTCCTTCAATATCGGCGGGATCCTGCCCCAGCGCAAGCGCGCTGTCGATTTGCGAAAGCATCTTTTGGGCGCGCGCGTCGGCATCGTAAAACGCGTTGACGCTCAGCGCTGTTTTCTCCGTCAGCGCCGCGTCCGCCCGCGCCTGCAGCAGCGACAGCACGGAAAACAGCGTCAGGCTGACCACGACGAGGATGAGCAGTATACTGGATGCGCCAACGCCCATGCGGGAAGGATACTTTCTCATGGCGTCGCCTCCCCGTCCGAACGGTACTGTTCCGCCGTGAGCGTATAGAGCGTTCCATCCTTGGAGAGTACGCTTAGGTCGATCGTATACAGCATGCCGCGCTCCGGAGAATCGTCTCTGGTTATGGCGGTATGCACGGTAATCTCGTCCGAAACGGCGGTTTCAAAGGTTCGAACGCCGTTTGCGTCAAACGCGCCGTCGCCTTCCGGGTCGGCCTTTGTTTCCTCGGCAACGGTCTCCATTGCCAGCAACGCCCGCGAATGGAACGCGCTTTCGTTGGAAATACGGCTCGCGGCGGCAATGAGCTGCACGACAATACCCGTCGAGAGCGCGAAAAACAGAATCACGATGGCAAGTTCAATGAGCACCGGGCTGAACGAGCCGTGCTTTTTGATGGGCTTGAGCGGCTGATCGTTCATGATGCATCCCCTCCCGCCGCGGACAGCGCCACTTTGGAAACATAGGTATTACCGGAGGCGCCCGTCAAAGAGATGGTCAGTAACTTTTGTTCGAGCGTAAAGTGAAGCTCCTGCGCTTTGAGAATTTCCTCGCCGTAGCTTGCGTCGAACGCCTGCGTATCCGCGCTGAAATACTCCTTGATCGCGCCGTTATCGCAGTAGATATACGTGTTATAGCGTTCGCCGTCGTAAAGGCTGCCCAGCACGAGCACGTCCATGCCATTTTCGGTCTGCAGCGAGAGCATGCCCGCCTCGTCCGCGCCGCGCACTTTGCCGATGATGTACCTCATGCCCGTGCGGTAGGTGTGCGCTTCGTCGGCGGTTTGATAGATCGAGCGGTACGATTTTGCGCCGATAACGACCACCACAAGCGAAAGCAGCGCGAACGCCGCCATCAACGCAAAAACGAACACGCCGCGGATATTGCCGCGCGGTTCCCTTGCCGCAGTCGCGCGCTCCATTACCGGCCACCCCCGATCTCGGTGATGGTCAGCGACGGCATGACGTTGGACGCAAACACATCGTAAAACACGGCGTAGCGGCTCGTGTCCACGTAGATTCCATAGTTATCGTAGAGGTATTCGATGCTCGGCGGGTACTTCCCCTCCACCGCGTAACAGGTGACGACCGCCCTGCGGATGGCGTTGTCGAGCAGCTGCGTTTCCTGCGCCTCGCTCCTCTTGGAAGCGGAGAGCATCAGCACGCCGAACAGCAGTATCAGCGCCAGAAAGACCGCACCCGCGGCAACGAGGCTGCGGTTGACGCTGCGTTTGTTTTCATACAGATGCACGGATTGCTCTCCTCCTTCCGAAAACTGATTGTTGTTTCAAAATGGCGGGTTCTAAGGGCTGCCAAAGCCCAGAGCCGTGGTTTGGAGGCGGAGCCTCCAAGAAAAAGCCCTTACGCGACCGCCGACAATACCGACAGCAGCGGCAGCATGACCGTCAGCAGAATGCCGCCGATCACAATGGAGAGGATAGCAACCAGCGTCGGCTCAATCATCGCCACAACGGAATGGATGGCGTCGTCCGCTTCCTGCATGTAGATACCGCTGATCTTATCCATCACCGCGTCCAGCTTACCCGCCGCCGAGCCGAAACGAATCATCTTTTCGTGCATGGGGTCAAACAGCCCGCTGGCTTCCGCCGCGTCGGCAAATGAAACGCCCTGTTTGAGCTTTTGCGCGCTGAGCTCCGCTTTTTCGCGGAACCTCGAATCCGTAATCACCGTTGGCGAAAGGCGGATGGCGTCCTCCAGCGGATAGCCAGCCCCAAGCATCATCGAAAGCACCGTTGCATACCGGGCGGTGGAAAGCCGCGCAATTACGCGGCGCACGGGCGGAATCAAACGCGAAAGCAGCGCGAGAACCGTCTCCCTGCGCGAGGATTTGAGCAGGATTCCGACCACGACTAAAACCACCGCAAGCACGCCAACCAGAATGAGCATGCCTTTGCCGACGCCAACGCCAACGCGCATGGCCGCGGCGGTCGGCGCGCTGGCCGCGATGCCAAGGCTGTCGAACACGCGCTGGAACACCGGCAGAACGCTGATGACCAGAATCGCAATGACGACCGCCAGCATCATCACCAAAACGGTTGGGTAGAGAATTGCGTTTTTTACGGAAATGCGGATATCCGCTTCCCATTGATAGTAGTTCGCCAGTGCGGTCATCACGTCGTCGAGCTTGCCCGCGCGTTCGCCGATGCGCACCATGGCGCAAAGGTATTGGGGGAAGATATGCGCGTCCTCCAGCGCGTCGGAAAGCGAGCCGCGCTGTTCCAGAGCGGTTTGAATACTCAAAAACCGCGCGCCGTAGCGGCTGTCCGCATAGCTTTTGGCCAGCGTCTCCATGCCGTCGCTGAGGGGAATCCCGGCCTTGAGCACCATTGCCACCTGCTCGCAAAAGAGCGCCGTTTCTTCCGGCGGCAGCGTTTTGCGTTTTGTTTCGTCCGTCATACCGTTTTTCCCTCTCTTGCCAAAAGCGTTCGCGCCGGTATTCCCCGGCGCAGTCAGGCTTTCGCCGAAAACCGCAGCTTAATAGATTTTCTCGGTTGCATAATCGCTTTCCCGATGCCCTGTTCCGTCGAGGGTCGCATCCATCCAGACCCACTCGCCGTTGAGGTATACGGCGTTCCAGGCATGGTATAAATTCTCCGGCGACACCATACCGATCATCACACGGGTTGGGATTCCCTGCGAACGGAGCATGACCGCCAGCAGTACCGAATAGTCAAAGCAAATGCCTTTCCCGGTTTCGAGCGTCTCGTCCGCGTTTGGCAGATACCCGCTCTTGACGGATTTTGCCTTCACCAGATCGTACCCGATATTCCTGACCACAAACCGGTAGCAGGCTTTTGCTATCTTTTCCTCGTCGGTCATGTCCCCCGTCAAATCGCGGGAGGCCTGCACCGCGTTACTTTCCGCGTCGTACCAGACATACTGGCTTGGATACAGAAATGGAATCGTTTCGCTTGCAAGCGCAACCTGAATATCGACGCTGTAGCGGACGGCGTAAAGGTCGTTTTCCACCTGCTCCATCACGCGCAGGGTGTACGCGCCGCTGCCCATTTGCAGCGGAAACACGCTGTAGTCCCCGCCGCTCGGCAAGTCGTAGTAATACGTCTGCGCGCTGGTGGAAACCCGCGCTTTGAGCCGTTTTTCACTCTGTTCACAGCGAATCATCACGTAGCCCTGATCCGTGTGGGACGCGTCAATCGTAACGCCCTGACCTTGGTAAACGACCGTGCCGGATGCTTCCGGCAGCAGCAGCTCGACAGCCTTTTGACCGGCAACGGGCGTGTTCCCCGTCAGAGCTACGGGCGCGTCATTGGAAACGGTCTCCTCTTGCAGAACCGCGCGCGCCGGGGTTTTGACGCACGCGAACAGGCAGATGAAGCCGAAAATGAGCAGCCGCGGAATCCATTGTTGCAGCCGTCCGGCCGTCGACCGTTTCTCCATGTACCGATTATACAGCCGCAAATTACAACAATGCAACAAATTGTTACCGCAAAACATAACGCAGCAGCCCAAAAATCGCCGTCTGACTGCCCGTTCGTGTTACATTGTATCACTTTTGCCCAATCCATTGTGGATTCTTTTCATCGCAGCACAAGATACTGTGCAAGAGATTTTTACGCATGACAACTGAGTTTTACGGTTGATGATCCGCGTAACCGGGTATTCCTCTCACGTAATTACGCGCGTTCACGGCACAACAAAAGGGCGGCGCTTTTTTAAAGCGCCGCCCTTGCTGTTTGAGTTGGTATGTTACTTGTTGGTTTCGGGATCAACGTCCTTATCCTTCTTGACGCCGAGGAGCACGAGGGCAATCTGCAGAACCGCAATCACTGCCATCAGGATCGTCCAGCGGTCAACGAACGCCATCGGGTTCTTCATGTTCTCAGTGAGAATGAAGGCCACTATTCCGCCAATCGCGGGCAGCAGCGTCATCAGCCGGGTGACGGGGTGCTTCTTGGTCTCGCGCACAACCACGCCTTCGAGCTCTTCCTTACGCTTCTTGCCAGCCAGACCGATGAGCATCAGCACGGAGCCGAGCGCGGTGGCGATGGCGAGAATCAGGTTGAGCAGCGCCCAGGAAGCGCCGACCAGCGGGGTGGGTTCTTCGGGGATGATCTCCGGTTCCGTCACAGCGGTCATGCTGCCGTAGATCGTCAGTCCGCCTTCGGGCACCGTCGCCGGGATTGCCGTGGTCCAGCCGTCGAAGTTGTAGCCGTCCTGCGCCGGATCAGCCGGTACCGGCATCGCGTCGCCATAGGCCAGGTCCGTGTACTCCGCGTACGGCACCGCGCCGTCCAGGCCAGCCGTCGTTCCGCCGTTGACAACGTACGTTACCGTGTAGAGCTCCTGCTCCCACTGCGCGTAGTAGTTCACCTGCAGAACCGGCATCATGAAGGTATCGCCGGGCTGCGCGGAGACGCCGCCGTTGGGGGTGGTGCTCCAGCCGATGAACCGGTAGCCGGGTCTCGCGAAGCCGTTGCCCGCAACCGTCACCATGGTGAGCGTTGCGAACGGGCCGTCTTCAATCGTGCCGCCCTGGCCGCCGTTGGCGTGGTAGTACACCGGGGTCAGATCCGGGTTCCAGATCGCCACGAACGTTACGTCGTTATTCGGCATCGGGAATGTGGAGGCCGGATCCAGCGAGATACTGCCGGGGATATCCGCGGTGTCCCAATGGACGAAGGTGAAGCCCGCGCGCGTCGGCACGAGGTTGGACATCGTTGCCTGAGACGTATACGGAACATTCGTCTGCGTGCCAGGCATGTTGGTAACGGCCATCGCGGTGTTCGGGACATAGTAGATGTTGTACTCAGCAAGCTCCCAAACCGCGTTCAGGCTGTAATTGCGGTTGATGCCGGTAATCGTAGAGCCCAGCGCAATCGGATCGCCGGTTAGGGTATCCGTCCAGCCGGTCAGTACGAAGCCAAGGCGGGCAACGCCCGTTGCATCCGCGATGGTTGCGTCAGTCAGGTAGTCAAACCATTCCGTCGTCGGGAAGCCGGTAACCGCGTCCACCGTGTTGAGGTTATACGCCACCTGCGGATGGATCGTAAAGTCGGCGGTCAGCGGGAAGATCAGGTAGTTACTGGCCGCAGTTGCATCCGCAAAGGCGATGTCGATACTCAGCACTCCGGTATGAACGCCGATGTCCTCACCGGTGACCGCCAGAGCATCCGTCCGAATCAGGTTCATCGTTACGCCGGTTCCGGGCAGGATGTCATAGAGCCCCGGAATCGCCACATACTGGAAAGTGAACGCTGGATCTGCATCGCCGGAGTTCTTCTCCGCCGCGTCAAGTGCGACCCCGACAGTCCTCGCCACAACGGTCAGCTTGCCTTCCGTTACGTTGACCGTGTAGTTTTCGGTCAGCGTATCGTTCTTGTACTCGTAGAAGAACCCATTCATTACAAACCCGGCGTTTGTGATCGTCCCGGTCGCGTACGCGGCATCGAAGCCCTGCGTACCGATGAACCCGTCGTTGCCGGTGATGTAGTCCCAACCGAGATTGGTCAGCGGCGTTGCGTCGTAAACCTTGCTCTGGCTGTTGGTCTCAAGCGCGATCACGCGAGGCGTGATATCCACTTCCGCATCGCCGAACGCCGTGTAGTAGTTCGGGTTCTTCGCCATCAGGTATACCGTTGCGCTGTCGCCAACGTTGACGAGCGAAGGCGCGGTTGTCGAGTAGTCCGCGGGATCCGTGCTGTTCGTCAGGCTGTACCAGATGATTGTATCGGCGGACATGTCGCTCGCAAGCGGCGTGACCATATGGGTTCCGCCATTATACATTTCGCTGATGTCGGCTGCGTCAACGGTCAGAGATTCCGACCTGGCAACGGTCAGTGCGCCTGTCGCGGTAGTGAACGAGTAGTTCGGTGCGCTAAGGCCAGACTTATCAACTTTGATAATGTAGTCGCCAGCCGGCAGCGTGCTGCTGACCGTAACCGGAGTCGTGCCATCAAAGTAGTTGTAACCGATCGTACCGGTTAAGCCAGCCGTTGTCGCGTTCTCGCCGTTGACATAGCCGGAAATCACCGAGCTCTCCGTGGGCAGGATCGTGTCGCCATAAGTCATGAACTGATCGTCCGGCTTAACAGTGAGTTCCACCGGCGTAATCGTGACCAGCGCGTTGCCAAAGGCGTTCTCGTAGTTCGGGTTTATCGCCATCAGGTAGACCCTTGCGCTGTCCGCAACATTGATGAGCGTCGGCGGCGTCAAGGAGTAATCCGACGGGTTCGTGCTGTCAAGCAGGCTGTACCAGACATCCGTGCCGCTCCAGTCGTTTACATTCGGATTCACCATGTACGAGCCCCCGTCATAAGGCTCGGTGACATTGCTAGCTCCCACCGTCAGCGCTTCGGACTTCGCCACGGTCAATGTACCGTCAGCCGGGGTGAACGTGTAGTTCGTTGAAGCCAACTCGCTCACGTCCGGGGTGATGGTGTAGGACCCTGCATCAAGCGTGCTGCTTACGGCCGCCGGGAACATCAGGCTGTCATAGTAGCTGTAGTACACATCACCCGTCATGCCGGACGTTGCCGCGGTTTCGCCATGGACAAAGCCGCTGTAGGTGACGGTTTCCGCGGGAGCTATCGCGTCGCCATACGTCATGTTCTGATCGTCAGCCTTCACGGTGACGACCACCTGGTGAATGATGATCTCGGCGCTGCCCGCTGCAGGTGCATAGTTGCCGAGCGGATCAATCGCCTTGAAGTAGACCGTGTACGTTCCGGCGTTCGTGTACTCGGGCGAAGCGCTGGTAAACGTTCCGGTTGCGGAGTCGCTGTAGGTAATCGTCATGCCGCTCAGTCCGGTCACGCTTGCCGTCAGGCCGTGCGCCATGCCGTCGTAGTAACCTTCGTACCCCGGGGATGTAACCAGCATGGTCGCCGTGTTGACCGTCAGAGTGCCGTTGGCGGGAGTGAACGTGTAGTTCGTTGCGGTAAGCCCGCCGACGCCCGGTACGATCGAGTAGTTGTCTGCACCGAGCGTATTGTTCACGTCAACGACCGTCGAGCCGTCTTTGTAGGTATAGGTGATGCTGCCCGTTCCGGTAACAACGCTCTCGTTTTCACCGGTGATAAAGCCCGCATACGTTACGCCTTCCGCCGGAGTCAGCGTCGAGGTGTCGCCGTAGGTCATGCTGCGGTTAACGGCAGTCACAGTGACTTCCAGCGCTGTGATTTCCAGAGTGCCTTCCGTCTTTTGGAACGAATAGTTATCCACATATGTTCCTGTAATGAAGGCGGGGTAGCTGTAGGCGTTCGTCGCGCTGCTAACATTGGTGATGGAAACGGTTGACTGCGGGTTCGTTACAAAGCCTTCTCCGGTCACAAATCCGTCACCGGTAACCGTCACATCCGGCAGGCTCAGCGGCAGGCCGTTATAGGCGCGGGTTTCGCTGCCCGAAGCCAGCTTGATGGTGCGCCGTGCAATCGTAACCGTCGCTTGGTCAAACACGGTGACATAGTTGTCATTCACCGCCGCAACATAGATGGTCTTTGCGCTCATGGCGTTTGTGTACATCGGATTGCTCGTGAGCGTATACGCGGAGATGTTCGTTCCGCCCGTTAAGCTGTAGAGCAGCGTCGTGCCATCCGCAGGCGACGGCGAAGTTCCAATGCCATGCTCCTCGCCATCGTACTTGTCGCTATACGATGTTGCGTTGATGGCAAGGCCTGTTGCACGGTTGACCGTCAGCGCGCCGTTTGCCGGAGCAAACGTGTAGTTATCGGCGCTGAGTCCGCTCACGCCCGGCACAATCGAGTAGCCGCCGGCATCGAGCGTATTGTCCACGGTTACGACCGTTGCGCCAGCCTTATAAGTATAGGTAATGCTGTCCTTGCCGGAGACAACGCTCTGCGTGTCGCCATTGGCAAATCCGGTGTATGCAACGCCTTCCGCGGGGGTCAGCGTCGCCGTGTCGCCGTAGGTCATGCTGCGGTTGTCCGCGGTGACCGTCACCAGCTTCTTGTTAACGTTGAACGTGCCGGCTGCCGGAGCGAAGTAGTAGTTCGGTGCGGAAAGACCCGTCACATTCGGAACGATCGTGTAGGTTCCGGCGGCAAGGGTGTTATTCACGGACACCCAGTTCGTGGCGTCCCTGTAGCCGTAGCCGACGGTGCCGGTCAGATCGATGTTCGTCTCGTCCTCGCCGCTGACGAATCCGCTGTAGGTTACGCCCGCCGCGGTCATCGTACCGGTGTCGCCATAGGTCATACTCTGGTCGTTCGCCGTTGCCGTAATCATCCGTTGGTCAATATCAATGTCCGCATGACCCGTCGCGGTGACATAGTTGCCAGCCGGATCGACCGCCTTGAAGTAGACGGTGTAGGTGCCGACATTGGTGTAGCTCGGGCAGATCGGGCCAAAGGTGCCGTCCGCGCTCGTGCTGTAGGTAATCGTCATACCGGGTACGCTCGCCGTTGCCAGGAGGTCATGCGGGGTTCCGCTGTAAAGTCCCGAATAACCAGTGGATCCCACCGTCATCGTCGCTTTGTTGACCGTCAGCGTGCCGCTGCCCTGCGCGAACGAGTAGTTATCCGACAGAAGGTCGTCGATATCCGGAACGATCGTGTAGGTCTTGGCAGGTAAGGTGTTGTTCACCGTCACCGACGTCAGGCCATCCATATAGGAGTAGTACAGGTCGCCCGAAATCCCGGCGCTTGCCGCGTCTTCGCCATTGACGAAGCCCTGGTAGGTTACGCCTTCCGCGGGGGTCAGCGTCGTGGTGTCGCCATAGGTCATGCTGCGGTCGTTAGGAACGACGGTCAGCTGCTTCTGGCTTACGGTCAGTGCGCCGTTGGCCGGAACGAACGTGTAGTTCGCGGACGAAAGCCCGCCCACGCCCGGAACGATGGTGTAGCTGCCCGCACCAAGGTACTGATCCACCGTGACTTCGGTCAAACCGTTGTAGTACTTGTAGGTGACACCGCCAATCACACCAGCCGTAGTGAGGTTATCGCCGCTGACAAAGCCGGTGAAGGCCGCGCTCTTATCTACAGTTGCCGTATCGCCGTAGGTTCTCAGCTTGTTCTCCGCCGTCACGGTGAGAACCGCCTTGTTGACCATCAGCGTGCCATTGGCAGAGGTGAAGGTGTAGTTCGCAGCGGTTAGCCCGCTCACATCCGGCGTGATCGCGTAGCTGCCAGCGCCAAGATCGCTGTCGATGAACACTTCGGTCAGGCCAGCGTAGTAGTTGTAACCAACCGAACCGGAGATGACGCTCGCGTTTTCACCCGGAGCAAAGCCGCTGTAGCTCACGCCCGCAGCCGTCGCGGCGGAATCGCCGTAGGTCATGCTCTGGTCGTTCGCAGTCGCCTTGATCACCGCTTTGGAGATCTTGATCTGTGCGCTGCCGGTTGCGGTAGAGTAGTTGCCGTCCGGGTCAACCGCCTTGAAGTAGACGGTATACGTGCCCGCATTCGTGTACTCGGGCGACGCGCTCGTGAACGATCCGGTCGGCGACGTGCTGTAGGTAATCGTCATGCCGGGGACGCTTGCTTCTGCCACAAGGCCATGCGGGTTGCCGTCGTAAGTGCCGTTGTAGCCAAGCGAGCCAACCGTCATGGTTGCGATCCCGACCGCCAGCGTTCCGTCCTGAGCCTTGAACGTATAGTTCGTGGCCGTAAGTCCGCTCACGCCCGGCGTAATCGCGTAGCTGCCGACAGCGAGGTCGTTATCGACCGTAACCGCCGTTCCGCCATGCGTATACGCGTAGGTGATGCTGCTTGTGCCGGAGACGACGCTGCTGGTTTCGCTGTTGACGAAGCCGGCATAGGTCACGCCTTCCGCCGGAGTCAGCGTCGCGGTGTTGCCAAAGGTCATGCTGCGGTCTTTCGCGGTAACCGTGACTTCAACGGGGGTAATGGTCAGGGTTGCGGTCGCTTCCGCATCATTATAGCCCTCGCGGGAAACGAGAACCTTGATCTCCTTCGGGCCGTCGGTGACGTTCGTCACGCCAGGCGTGTAGCTGATCACCCACCACAAACCGCCTTGATTGACGAAGTACTGGATATCGTCGCCAACCAGCGCGCCGTTGAGCGTTGCGTAATGCGTGGAGCCGTTGTACACTGCGCTCGCATCCGTCAGCGAAACACTGAAGGTGCCTTTCAGCACGTTCAGATCGCCCTTGACGAAGCTCAGCGAATAGTTGCCCGCTTTGAACGTACCGCTGGTGGCAAGCGCCAAACTGCCCTGTACGATCACTTCGTCATGGGGGCCAGCCGCGGGCTGCACCGCAAAGCCAGTCT
>JBDKTD010000049.1:0-7819 GCA_039680365.1 Clostridiaceae bacterium | reverse complement strand
TTACTTAAAGGAAGGGAGGGTGAACCGTGAGTAAAAAGGCTGAGTTAAAAACCCGCGAGCCGTTCATCCGCATGTCCAAAAGGGATCACATGCCCCTCTGGAAGTCTTTTGGGGTTCGTCTGATCGGTTTAACTCTGTCGCTGGTGATCTGCGCCATCATCATCTACTCCCTGACAAAGCTCAACCCGCTCAAGGTGTACGGAGCGATGTTCCAGGGCGCGTTCGGTACGGAAAAGCGCATCTGGGTCACGGTTCGCGAGCTCATGATGCTGCTCTGCATCGCCGTTGGCCTTGCGCCCGCATTCAAAATGCGATTTTGGAACATAGGCGCGGAAGGTCAGGTTCTGATCGGCGGCATCGCGGCGGCGGCCTGCATGATCTACCTCGGCAAATCGTTGCCCTCGATGGCGCTGCTTGTTGTAATGTTCTTTGGCAGCGTCGTAGCAGGCGGTGTTTGGGGCACCATCCCGGCAATCTTCAAAGCCCGCTGGAACGCGAACGAGACGCTCTTTACACTGATGATGAACTACATTGCCATTCAGCTTACGTCTTACTTTGTGGCAAAATGGGAGCATCCATTCGGTTCAAACACGGTCGGCATTATCAATCAGCAGACAAAAGCGGGCTGGTTCCCGACGGTGTTCGGACAGATGTATATGCTCAATATCATCATTGTGCTGGCTCTGACGGTGCTGATGTTTCTCTACCTTCGCTATTCCAAGCACGGGTATGAAATTGCGGTCGTCGGCGAGAGCGAAAACACTGCGCGCTATGCCGCAATCAACGTCAAAAAGGTCATCGTCCGCACCATGGCGCTCTCCGGCGCAATCTGTGGCATCGCGGGGTTTGTCGCCGTTGCGGGCGCGAGCCATACGATTTCAACCAACACCGCCGGCGGCAGAGGTTTTACCGCGATTATCGTGGCGTGGCTTTCCAAGTTTAACACGTTCGTAATGATCGGCGTTGCCCTGCTTCTCGTTTTCCTTGAAAAGGGCGCGATTGAAATTGCCAGCAAGTTCGACTTGAACGATTTCGTGGCCGAAATGATTACGGGCATCATCCTGTTCTTCGTGCTTGGCAGCGAATTCTTCATCAATTACAAAATCCGTTTCCGCGGTGGAAGAAAGGAGGCCGTCAAATGACGCAGCTCATCTCTTTGATTCAGGCGGCGGTCGTGTTTGGTACGGTGATTCTGTTCGGAGCCGTCGGCGAGATCCTTGCGGAGAAATCCGGCAACCTCAACCTCGGCGTTCCGGGTATTATGTACCTTGGCGGCATCGCGGGGCTTGCCACCGCGTTCTTCTATGAAAACCTTGCGCCGAACCCCACTGCCGGCGTAGCGGTCGTTCTTACGCTTCTTGCCTCGTTCGTTGCGGCCATGCTGGGCGGCCTGATTTACTCGGTGCTTACCATTACGCTCCGTGCCAATCAAAACGTCACAGGATTAACGCTGACCATCTTTGGCGGCGGCATAGCAAACCTCTTCGGCGGCTCACTTAACAAGATGCAGGGCGGCGCGGGGCAGATCTCCGTTGCGCTGGCCAGCGGTGCGTTCCGCACAAACATCCCATTCCTCTCGGATCATACCGGTGCGGTAGGAAGAATCTTTTTCTCGTACGGATTTTTAGTGTATCTGGCAATTGCGTTGGCGTTCCTTGTCAGCTGGGTGCTGAACAAAACGAGCGTCGGCCTAAACCTCCGCGCGGTCGGCGAAAATCCGGCAACGGCGGACGCGGCGGGCATCAGCGTTACCAAGTATAAATATCTGGCAACCTGCATCGGCGCTGGTATTTCCGGCCTTGGCGGACTGTATTATACGATTGACTACATCAAGGGCACTTGGTCGACGGACGGCAGCATTGAAAAGCTCGGTTGGTTGGCGGTTGCTTTGGTTATCTTCGCAACGTGGAAGCCCAGACGCAGCATTTGGGGCGCTTATCTCTTTGGCGCGCTGTTCTGGTTGTTCTTCTACATTCCGGGACTGACCAGAAGCTCGCAGGAAATTTTTAAAATGCTCCCGTACCTCGTTACGGTTCTCGTGCTTGTCATGTCCGCACTCAGGAAAAAACGTGAAGATCAGCCTCCGGCCAGCCTTGGCAACGCTTATTTCCGTGAAGAGCGGTAAGGGTTTCGCTCATTTTATCTGTTCTTCGAAGGCTTGCGTTTTCAACACGCAAGCCTTTTTTATCGAATCTTGAGAGTATTCTATAGCGATAAAATAATATTTAGCAAAACAGAAATATATTATGAAATTTCGTGTTTTTTCAGCAATTGCAGGTTGTATTGCTTAGCGTTCAACGATATAATGGATGCGAAAGTTCTGAAATCATAGTTCGTTTGATAAAAAATTCATCAGGAGCGTGTGTTATGAAGTACGATCGGATCTACAATTTTTCGGCAGGCCCCGCAACGATGCCCGTTGAGGTGCTGGAGGAAGTGGCCGCGGAAATGCTGAACTATCAGGGCAGCGGCATGTGCGTCATGGAGATGTCGCATCGTTCAAAGGTTTACGAAACCATCATCGAAGAAGCGGAAGCGGATCTTCGGGAACTGATGCACATTCCGGACAACTACAAGGTGCTCTTTATTCAAGGCGGCGCGACGCTGCAGTTTGCAATGATCCCGATGAACCTCATGAAAAACGGAGTTGCGGACTACATCGTCACCGGTTCCTGGTCGCAGAAGGCGGCGGAAGAAGCCGCCAAGTACGGCAAGGTCAATGTGATTGCCTCGAGCAAGGACAAGAACTACACCTACGTTCCGGACGGAAGCGATCTGGCGATCGACGACGACGCGGACTATGTCTATATCTGCGAAAACGAAACGATCCACGGCACGACGTACCCCAAGCTGCCGAACACCAAGGGAAAGATTCTGGTCTCCGACCAGTCTTCCATGTTCCTCTCTAAGCCCTGCAACGTGAGCGATTACGGCATGATCTACGCGGGCGTTCAGAAGAACGTCGGCCCCGCAGGCATGGTTGTGGTTATCATCCGCGAGGATTTAATCCGCTCCGACCTGCCCGCCTATACGCCGATCTACATGCGCTACGATACCCACGCGGAGAATGGCTCCATGTACAACACGCCGAACTGCTGGGCCATCTACGTCTGCGGCAAGGTGTTCAAGTTCCTCAAGAAGATCGGCGGTCTTTCCGCCATGCAGAAGATCAACGAGGAAAAGGCGAAAGTGCTGTACGACTATCTCGATTCGAGCAAAATGTTCCGCGGCACGGTCGTACCGGAATGCCGCTCGCTGATGAACGTTCCGTTCGTCACCGCAACAAAGGAGCTGGACGCGGAAGTCGTCGCCGCCACAAAAGCGGCTGGATACGACAACCTCAAGGGGCACAAGAGCGTCGGCGGCCTGCGCGCTTCCATCTACAACGCCATGCCCAAGGAAGGCGTAGAAGCGCTGGTAGCGTTCCTCAAGAAGTTCGAAGCGGAGCACGCGTAAGCGCGGCGGAAAAGGAGTACTGCTATGATTAAAATTCTCGCCAGCGACGGCATGGAAAAGAGCGCGATTGCCGCGCTGGAAGCCAAAGGCTGTCAGGTGGACGTTCAGTTTTACGATCCGGACGCGCTCTGCGAAGCGGTCAAGAACTACGACGCGCTCATCGTCCGCAGCGCCACCAAGGTGCGCGAGCCGCAGATCGACGCCGCCTGCGCGACAGGCAAACTCAAGATCGTCATCCGCGCGGGCGTCGGCATCGACAACATCGACAAAGTCTGCGCCGAAGGCCACGGCATCTCCGTTTGCAACACGCCGCGCGCAAGCTCCAACGCGGTTGCCGAACTCGCGCTGGCACACATGCTCTCCGTTGCGCGCTTCATCTCCGCGGCGGGGCACACCATGCGCGAAGGCAAGTGGGAAAAGAAAGCCTACGAAGGCATTGAGCTTGCCGGCAAGACCGTCGGCATCGTGGGTTACGGCCGCATCGGCCAGACGCTCGGCAAGAGCTGCCAGGCGCTTGGCATGAACGTGCTGGCGTATGATATCTATAAGGTTCCCGAGCTGGAATGCGAAACCATGCGCTATGTCGAAATGGACGAGCTGCTTTCCAAGTCGGACTTCGTTTCCCTGCATGTTCCGTCGCTGCCCGGTCAGCCCCTGATCAACGCCGAAACGCTCGCCAAGATGAAGGACGGGGTCATCATCATCAACACGTCCCGCGGCACCAACGTGGACGAAGCGGCGCTTCTTGACGCGCTCAACAGCGGCAAGGTGTACGGCGCGGGTCTCGACGTATTCGCAGAAGAACCCGCCAAGAACGCGGCGCTTTATACGCATCCGCGCGTGAGCAGCACGCCGCATATCGGCGCTTCCACCGAAGAAGCGCAAAAACGCATCGGCGCCGAGATCGTCGATATCCTCGTGAAGTATTTCAACCTGTAAAAAACAAAGATCGTTTTACAAATCAGCACCGCGGAGGCTAGACTTCTGCGGTGCTTTTTCGTTGCGCATTATACAATATCTAGTAAGAAAACAGTTTGTATCATACAAAATATTGTGTCTGATTTTAATTTGAAATATGAAATCTTTATAAACAAAATACATGAAAATACACGTCATGCAGAAGGTATGCATTATGCGTTACACCGACACTCTTGCAAAAGAACCGGAAAAGCGCAAAATTTACGCGGATTTGATCTTTTTGCGGCATGTCTGCAGAATTATCCACAGATTGTCCACCGAATATATCAATATCTGGTATGCAGAGCGCACTCTTGACACTAGATATACGCGTAGCTAAACTGAATGTACGACACAACGAAGCGGGGGGCAAGCATATGTTTACAGAGATTATCAAGCGCGACGGTCATCGGGAGCCGTTTAATAAAAATAAGATTAAGAGCGCGATCTGGAAAGCGGCACAAGCTGTCAACGGAACGGATGAACAGCTCTCCGAACGGTTAACGGACGAAGTCGTACGCCTCGCCGAACTGCGTTACGCCGGAACGACGCCGGACGTGGAAGGCATACAGGATCTCGTGGAAAAGGTCTTAATCGAGGCCGGGCACGCCAAGACCGCGAAAGCATATATCCTCTACCGTGAGAAGCGGCGGGGCACGCGTGAGATCAACGCGCTGATCGGCGCCACCATTGATATGTTCGGAGATTATCTGGACGACCGCGACTGGGGTGTGAAAGAAAACGCAAACATGCAGCGCAGCGTCAACGGCCTTAACAACTATGTTCGCGAAGCGTTTACCAAGAAGTATTGGCTCTATGAAATCTATCCCATCGACATCTGCAAGGCGCACGAAAGCGGGGACGCACATATTCATGACCTCGGCTTCTTTGGCCCGTACTGCGCGGGGTGGGACCTCCGCCAGTTGCTGACGGACGGGTTCGGCGGCGTGGAAGGGAAAGTGGAAAGCAAGCCCGCAAAGCACCTGCGTTCGTTTTTGGGTCAAATTGTCAACTCCACGTTCACCACACAGGGCGAAACCGCCGGTGCGCAGGCTTGGAGTTCGTTCGATACCTATTGCGCGCCGTTCCTCTTCTACGATGAAATGACCTTTAAGCAGGTCTGCCAGTGCCTGCAGGAATTTGTGTTCAATATCAACGTGCCGACGCGCGTTGGCTTCCAGTGCCCGTTTTCCAACCTGACGTTCGATATCCGCGTGCCGTCCACCCTCAAGGACGAGCCGGTTATCATCGGCGGGCAGATGACGGATCGCACTTACGGCGAATTCCAGGAACAGATGGACATGTTCAACCGCGCGTTCTGCGCCGTCATGCTGGAAGGCTACGCCACGGGCAGAGTGTTCACCTTTCCGATTCCCACGATCAACATCACGAAAGATTTCGACTGGTCGAGCCCGGTTGTGGACGACTTTATGCGCATTACCTGCAAATACGGCATTCCGTACTTTGCAAACTACGTCAACTCCGACCTTTCGCCGGAGGACGCGGTTTCCATGTGCTGCAGACTCCGTCTGGACAAGCGCGAGCTCAGAAAGCGCGGCGGCGGCCTCTTTGGCAGCAACCCGATGACGGGAAGCATTGGCGTTTACAGCATCAACCTGCCTCGCATCGGTTACCTGGCCACTTCTAAGGAAGACTTCTTTGAGCGCCTGAGAAATATCGCCGTGCTCGGCAAGGCAAGTCTGGAAATCAAGCGCAAAATCATTGAGCAGCAAACGGAGCAGGGACTGTATCCCTATTCCATGCACTACCTCAGAAATGTCAAGTCGCACAGCGGCGAGTATTGGTCGAACCACTTCAACACCATCGGGCTGGTTGGCATGAACGAGTGCTGCCTCAACTTTGTCGGCAAAGATATCGGCAGTCCCGAAGGGCTTGCGTTCTCGCTGGAAGTCATGCACTTTTTGCGGGCGCTGATGATTGAGTTTCAGGAGGAGACGGGGCACAGCTACAATCTGGAAGCGACGCCTGCGGAAGGCACGAGTTACCGTCTCGCCAAACTCGACCGTGAACGGTATCCCGGCATCATTCAATCCGGCGAAGAAGAGCCGATGTATACCAACTCGACGCAACTGCCCGTCGGCTACACGGACGATATCTTCGAATGCTGCGACCTGCAGGACGAGCTCCAGTCGCTCTATACGGGCGGTACGGTACAGCACCTCTACATCGGTGAGCGCATCGAGGATATCGAAACCTGTAAAACCGTGATACGCACGCTGTTTGAAAAGTATAAGATGCCGTATATTTCAATTACGCCTACGTTCTCCATCTGCAAGGAACACGGCTATATCGCGGGCGAGCACTTCACCTGCCCGACCTGCGGAAAGAATGCGGAAGTCTGGAGCCGCGTAGTCGGCTACCTGCGGCCGGTTCAAAACTACAACCCCGGCAAGAAGGAAGAATACATGATGCGCAAGAAGTTTGTCATCTGAGCCTTGCTTCAGCCGTACCGGAAAAATAGCGTAACTTTGCTGGAGATATGCCCGCGCGACATGTCTCCAGCATTTGTCAACCAGCGGGCATTCGCCAAAGCGGCGGGGAAGGATGCGTAATGCTCATTGCGGGCTTTCAAAAAAACTCGTTTGTCGATTATCCAGGGGAAATCTGCGCGGTGGTCTTTACGCCGTTCTGCAACTTCAACTGCTCCTACGGCCACCACGCGCATATTCTGAAAAACGATGCGCCGCTGCTGGACGAAGAGGCTATCTTCGAATTTTTGGAAAAGCGAAAAGGGCTTCTGCGCGCCGTCGTTGTTTCCGGCGGGGAACCCACGCTGCAGCAGAACCTGGAACCGTTCATCGAACGCGTCCGCTCGTTGGGGTATCTTGTCAAACTGGATACCAACGGCTCCAAGCCGCAGGTGCTGCAGTCGCTGTTGTCAAAGAACCTGCTCGACTATGTGGCTATGGATATCAAAGCGCCGCTCGATCAGTACGCGCTGATTGCGCGCTCACCCGTGGACGGCGCGACCATTTTGAGGAGTATTTCGCTGCTGAAAAACGGCGCTGTCAAACACGAGTTCCGGCTGACGTTTGCGCCGCAGCTGTCGCCGGACGACGCCGTGGAAGCTTCAAGGCTCGTCGAGGGTTGCGAACGCTTCTACCTGCAGCAATACCGGCCGAGGAACGATTCAGACCCGTCCGCGCATTCGCCCGATGTTGTCCGCGAGACGGCGGAACGGATTAAACGCGAAATCGGCGTGTGCCTGGTGCGAGGGATCGGCCCGAGTTGAGAAACAGACTAATCTGAATGCCGAAACTTTAGGCTCTCCGTCAATAGTTGGGGTAGAGCAGTAGACTAAGAGAAACAAAGGGAGCTGAGAGCGAGAGCGAACAGCTCCCTTAAACGTTCGTTGTGCAGAGAATACGGATGCGGAAATTACGGA
>JBDKTD010000178.1:0-17936 GCA_039680365.1 Clostridiaceae bacterium | reverse complement strand
TTTCGTGCGGCACAGCATGGAGCACCACATAGCCGTTGCCCGGCTGGTCGGGATTGTTCAGCCGCCGGTTCAGAAACGGCGTCTCGGCAAACGACACGCGCGCTTCTACTCCAACCGTCGCGGCAATGCCAACGATTTCCGCCGCTTTGAGGAATTCCCTCGCTCCGCCCATGCTGTCGTGATCCACGATGCCGCAGGCGGAAAGCCCTTCGTTTCGCGCGGCATAGACCGCGGCGGACGGCGAATAGGGCGAAAAGGAATAGGTCGTATGAATGTGGTTGTTGACCAAACGTGCATCGGCGGGCGGAAACGAAGCCGTTTGCGCCGCGCGTTCCAGCGTGAGCAGGCGTTCCCGTTCGCTCCCCGCGTTCAGTTTGGTGAGAAGCGCATTCCCAATCACCGCAACATCACCTGCCCGCCGGTCACGGGGATTGCCTGACCCGTTTCATAGGTCTGTTCCACGGCGTAAAAGATCGCCTTTGCAACATCCGAAGGCAGGCACCCGCGCTTGATCAGGGGTTTGCTCAGATAGTAGTTTTTTACGTCTTCAACCGTCTTAGCTCCCGGCACCTTGCCCGCGCGCAGGTACTGCACGAACAGGCCGCGCTCCGGATCGCTCCAGAGCGGGCCGTCGTAGTAGTTTCCGGGGCAGACGGCGTTGACCTTGATGTGATACGGCGCAAGCTCCAGCGCAAAGCTCTGCATCAGCCCGATTCCGCCGAACTTTCCGCCCGCGTAGGCAAAGTTTTTACTGCTGCCTTCGAGGCCGGATTTGCTGTTGATTTCAATGATATCGCCCATCCAGTTCGGGTCGGCGGCAAACTCGGCGCGCAATATACGCTGCGCGTATTTCACGCAGGTAAAAAACGCGGTGTAGTTGACGCTCGTTACAAACTCAAAATCTGCTTTTTCCAGCTCATCCAGCGAACCCGCCTTGAGTACGCCCGCGTTGCTGATGAATAAGTCCAGCCCGCCGAACGTCTCGACGCAGGCGGCGATCATGCCCGCAACGCTCGCTTCGTCGGTCACGTCCACGCGCACCGCCGCCGCGCGCTCGCCCAGCGATTTCGCAACGGCCTTTGCCAGCGGTTCGTTGAGGTCGGCAACGAGCACGTTCGCGCCTTCGCGGTACAGTTCCTCGGCAATGCCCTTGCCGAATCCCTGCGCGCTGCCGGTCACGACCGCGATTTTACCGCATAGACGTCCCGGTGTCTTCTTTCGATTATGAATCTGTTCGGAAGCGATGCGCTCCCATTTCGTGAGATCGATCATTCAAAATCCTCCTCCGCTGTTCCAACGGGGATTGCCTTAGGCTCCGCCGGCGGGAACGCCCGGTTCAGTGAATCTGCTCCGTGCTTTGCTGCAGAACAACGGCCACCGCTTTTTTCTCCGCGCGTTTTGTGCCGAGCACGACGAGCACGACGGAGAGCACAATGGCGGCGCAGCCAAAGAGCTTGGCAACGTCCGTTTCTTCGTGCAGCAGCAAAATGCCGAGAATCGTGCTCGTAACGGGTTCCATGGTGCTCAAAAGCGAAGCCGCCGTCGAGCCGGTGTACCGCACCCCAAGCTGAAACAGCCGTACCGCCAGCACGCTCTGCAGCGGCACCATGAGAAGCAGCAGCGAAATTCCCTTGACGGTCGCGCCGGAAAGATCCAGCGTGTTGGTGGAAACGCCAAGCCCCGCGGAGGCGATTAAGCACCCCAGCGACGACCAGAACGCGAACGTCCATACGGGGATATCCTTGAGCGCCGTGCGGTCGAGATACAGAATGTAAAACGCGTAGCTGCATCCCGAAGCGAGCGCCAGCAGCATGCCGGTGAACTGGCCGTGCGCGCTGAGGTCGGTCATCAGCGCAATGGCCCCAATGCTCAGCAGCAGCGCCGCGAGTTTGAGTATGTTGACCCGCTCGCGGAAGAACAGCACGCTCACCAGCATCACGACCGAAGGGTAAACAAAGTGCAGCGAGGTAGACATCCCGGCGGGCAGGTAAGCATACGACGAGTTGAGCAGTATGGCCGTTAACCCCTGCCCCGCGACGAACGCGAGCAGCGCGTCGATCAGCATCCGGCCTTTGAGCAGAATCGGCTGCTTTTTTGCCAGCGCAAGCGCCGCCGCCAGCGCCATGGTGATGATGGAGCGCACCACAACCTGCGTGGTGGTGTTGATGCCGGTAGCGGCAATGGTCTTAAAAAAGATCGGCGACGTGCCGAAGATCACCGCCGAGAGCACCGCGTAAAGAACGCCCTTTAACTTCATATACGGTTCAGGCGTTGACGACGTTGGTCGGCTTGCCGCTTTGCCAGTTGGACAGGTTATCCACGGCGGTTTTCATCAGGCGCGCGCGGCTTTCCTTGGGCGCCCAGCTGATATGCGGCGTAAGCAGGCAGTTCTTAGCCGAAAGCAGCGGGTTTTCCGGCGAAATCGGCTCTTCGGAAACCACGTCGAGACCGGCGGCGTAGACTTTTCCGCTGTTGAGCGCGTCGGCAAGATCCTGTTCCACGATCAGCGGCCCACGGCTGTTGTTGAGCAGGATGACGCCGTTTTTCATCTTGGCAATCGAAACAGCGTTAATCATGCCCTTCGTCTCCGGAAAGAGCGGGCAGTGCAGGCTGATTACGTCGGACTCCCTCAGCAGCGTATCCAAATCGACATACGTTCCGATACCTCTGCCCGCGTCGTTCGGGTAAGAATCGTAAGCCAGAACGCGCATTCCCAGCGCCTTGGCGATCTCACCCGTGCGTTGGCCGATGCGGCCGAAGCCGACAACGCCCATGGTCTTGCCTTCCAGCTCAATGAGCGGATAGTCCCAGAAGCACCAGTCGAGATTGTTGCTCCAGCGACCCTCGTGCACGGCTTCGCTGTGATGCGCAACATGATGGCAGATTTCCAGCAGCATGGCAAAGGCGAACTGCCCCACCGCCGCGGTGCCGTAAGTGGGAACGTTGCAGACCGGAATGCCGCGCTCTTTTGCGGCGGAGACGTCCACGACGTTATAGCCCGTGGCGAGTACGCCGATAAACTTGAGATTCGGGCAGGCCAGAATTGTTTCGCGCGTCAGCGGCGTCTTGTTGGTATACACCGCTTCCGCGTTTCCGATGCGAGCGAGGATTTCGCCCGCAGGCGTGCGGTCGTACACCGCCGTTTCGCCGAGCGCGGATAGCGCGTCCCAGTTCAAGTCCCCGGGGTTGAGGGTGTATCCGTCCAGAACGACAATCTTCATAGTGTTTCGTTTACTCCTGACTGAGAAATTTTTATAGTTCGGCGCGCTCAGCGTTTGCTCCGGTCGCAGATCTGCTCCGGATCGACAACCGCCCAGATGGCGATATCCTCGCGCCCCGCTTCGTCCACGTATTCCCGCGTAGCGTTTTTGCCGAACGGAAGCTCGGCGGGCTCTTCGTCCTGAAAGAAAATCCACTGGTCGGCGGGATAACGCGTTAAAACGAGTTCGATCAGATCACGCATACGGAAACTGCGGATGACCGCGTTGCCGATGGTCGAAATCTGAACCTTGCCCGCCTGCTCCAGCCAGAGGCCGAGCTTATTGAAGTCGTACGGAAATTCATAGTAGTCTCCCGAAGTGGTCGGGCGCGGCTGGTAGTCCATCATCATGCGTTCTTCGAGCGTGCCGTCCGGATGCCGGAGCGTCACCTGCCGTTCGATGGTATGGCGGTCGGGCACCTGCGCCAAATACTGGCCGAAATGATGGCTCGTGGAGTTAACGTAGGTCACGCCCGCGAGCACGACTTTGGTATCCAGCGCGAGCATTCTGCCAAACGCGCTGCGAAGGTCGAACACGGAGATGGCGGGATCGACGTCTGTAATCCACTTTGCGTGTTTTCCCACCGCGGAAAAGCTGTGGCGATAGGCAACGCTTCTGTACGCCCCCGGAAAATGCCGGACGGCTTCGCTGATGGCGCCCATCTCGGACTTGTCGTTCTCCGGGTCGATTACGGGGTGGTCCTGCACTTCGTGGATAAAGCAGAACGCAGGCGCAACGAGCGTGCCAGCGTCGTTTCCCAGCGCTTCCTTCAGCGCTTCGCCAATGGTTTTGCCCGCGCCTTCCACAAAGCCGAACGGGCGCATGGCGGACTGCAGCAGCACGGTATCCCCCGGCACAATCCCAACCGCGCGGAAGCCTTTCAATGCGTCTTTATATGTCACTGTCATAAACAGATGTCTCCCTGTTGATTTGGTTTGCTCCTCAGCGGAGCGCGGCGAGCGCGTCGTCCACCTGGCGAACGCTCTTGACCCCCACGATGGCGGAGACCACGGCGGGCTGCTCCAGCGTCCAGCGCAGGGCGTAAGCGCTCATCGAAATGCCGCACGCCTTTGCGTTTTGTTCAATCGCTTCCAGTTTATCATAAACCGCGTCGTCCGGCGCGGCAAGCCATGCGGGTTTTTCCTCCGCGCGGGAGCCCTTTGGCGGTTCAGCGCCGCGTCTGTACTTGCCCGTGAGCAGGCCGCCCTGATAGATTTGGTAAGGGATTACCGCTAGGTCTTCCGCCGCGCAGAGCGGAATCAGCGCGGAAAGCGCGTCCTGCTTGAGCAAACTCAGCGGCGGCTGGCAGACAACCGGACGCGGAAGATGCAGCTCGTCCGCCGCTTTTAACAGCGCGGAGAGCTGTTCTGCGGAGTAGTTGCTGACCCCGTAATAGCGGATTTTTCCCGCGAACACCGCTTTTTGCAGCGCGGACAGGATTTCCGGCAGCGGCGCGCTGGCGTCGTAGCGGTGCAAATAATACAGGTCGATGTAATCGGTCTTCATGCGTTTGAGGCTCGCGTCGAGCTGCTTTGTAATTGCATTCGCGCTCGTGCCTTCGTCCTCGGGCGCTTCGCCGACCTTCATGCCAACCTTGGTGGAGACGATTACGCTCCCGCGCGGCATGCCCTTGATGGCGCAGCCCACGATTTCCTCGGCAACGCCGCCCGCGCTGCCCGCGAAACGATTGTAGCCTTCGTACATGTTTGCGGTGTCGATATGGTTAATCCCTTGTGAAAGCGCATAGCGCGTGAGCTTTACCGCGTCGTCAAAGGCGACCGGCGAGCCGTAAGTCATCGTGCCCAGCGTGACCGGGGACACGGAAATTTCGGTTTTCGGTATACGGTTCATAGCCTCAGCAAATCCCATTCTTCATAATTTCGGTTTTCGGTATACGGTTCATTCGTCAATTCTCTCTCATTTCGTCCAGTACGGTGCTTATGAAACCGAAACCAGCTTTTCAACAAGCGGCCTCGCTTCGGCAAACAAGTCCTTTGCAAACGCCGCGTCATACTGCGGCGCGGGCGCGCGGAATACCCGATCGTGCATGCCCAGTTCGTGCAGAATGCAGGCAAAGCTCTGTAAAAGGCCTTTGCGCATCACGATGACGCAGAGCGCGTTGAGCGTTTTCTGCAGATCGAACGCGCGCGCGTAATCCCCCGCTTTTGCGGCATGGTAAATTCCGGCGTAAGCCCCCGGAAACACGGTTGCCCACATGCCTATGCCGCCGTCCGCGCCGTGGAGCACGGCGGGCGCCAGGTATTCGTCCTTGCCGTTGAACACGGCGCACCCCGCGGGTTTCTCCGCGATGAGCTGCTGGGTAAAGAAAAAGTCGTTTGTGGAGGACTTGACGCCCGTTACGCCCGGAACCGTGAGCGTTTCGAGCACGTTGTCAAGCGAAAAGTTCACGCCCGGCTGCGGCATATAGTAGAGAATCACGGGGATGCCCGCTGTCTTTGCCAGCGCGCGGTAATACTGCATCTGCTGGGCATGGGAAGCGCCCGGCAGCGGGACGGATGATACCCCGTCCGCCCCGCTCGCCGCGGCGTGCTCCGCCAGCTCCAGAGAATCGCGCATCGTAAACGCGCCAACCTGTACCAAAGCGGCCTTGTTTTGCTCGTGGCAGAGCGCAATGCCGATTTCCGACGCGGCCTTTCGCTCCTCAAGCCGCATCTTCATGCCGTCGCCCGTGCCGCCGCAGAGATACGCGCCGTCGAGCGGTTCTTTGAGCGCCTGTTTGAGCAGGACGGCAAACTCCGTTTCCAAAAAGCGGTCCCGCGCGTCGCAGGGAGAACATGCGGGCACCAATACGCCGCCGGTGATCGGCTTGATCGACATTGTTTACGCTCCGGTTTCTATTATTTGAATTTCGCTCGTTATTTGGCCGCCGCTTTTTCAATCGGCTATCGCGCCCTTGCGTTTTATTTCGCTGTCTTATTTGGCCGTCGCTTTTAAGTCGGCAATCGCGCCCTTGATCGAGTCCGCAATGGTGACGAGCACCTCGTCCTCCATGCCGCACCACATGGGCACGGAGAAGCTGTTGTCCCACCAGCCTTCGAGCACCGGGCAGTCGTGTTTGCCCTGACTAAGCTTCTGGAAGAGCGGGTAACGGTAGAGCGGATAGTACTGCACGATGCTGCGGATGCCGTACTTCGTGGTCAAAAGGTCGAGAAGGTCGTTGCGGTTCTTGCCGAACGCGCTGCCGTCGAAGTGCTGAATATACTGGTGGCGCACATGGCGGTAGCCCTTGGGAATCTTGTTGAACGTAATCTCCGGAACGTCCTTGAGAAGTTCGCGGAGGCGGTCGTTCTGCGCGATGATGAGATCCGAAAACTTTGTGAGGTTTTTGAGTTCCACGCTGCCGAGGGCGCACTGCGCTTCGCCGATGCAGAAGTTGTTCGGCCAAAAGCCTTCGATATCCAGATCCACGTTGCTCATAGCGGGCACCCAGTACCGCTCGCGCACGCCGGGGAAACCGCAGACGCCGTTGTGGCGGATGCCGGGGACAAGCTTTGCGTCCGCGTCGCTCTTAACGGTGAGCATGCCGCCTTCGCCGAGGGTGGTCATGGTCTTTGCGCCGTGGAAGCTGAAGCAGCCGAAATCGCCGAACGTGCCGACATGCTGACCGTTGATGCGGGAATCCAGCGCCTGGGCGCAGTCTTCCACCACGCGGACGCCGTGTTTCTTTGCCAGCGCCACGATGGCGGGCATATCGCAGGGCATGCCGAGCAGGTGGACGCAGACGATAGCCTTGGTCTTTTTTGTGATCTTGCGCTCGATATCGCTGACGCTGACCACCCAGGTATCCGGGTCGATATCCGCCCAAATGATCGTTGCGCCTTCCTTGCCGAACGGGATGGCGGAAGCGCAGAAGGTGTAAGCGGGAATGATGACCTCATCGCCTGGCTTTACGCCGCAGAGCGTTGCCGCAAGGCTCAGCGCCTGGGTCGCGTTGCCGACGGCGAACGCGTGGTTTGCGCCGGTAAAGGCCTTGAAGTCTGCCTGGAACTGCTCCTGCATCGCGCCCTGCGTCTGCCCCGGCACGTCCCGCATGACGCGGACGACTTCGGCAATCTCTTCTTCCGTATAGGGGCGCTGCCGCGCCGGAATGGATACGCGATACCCCGCGACCGCGCCGCGGCCGGAAGCGTCGCCCGAAATAGCTTTGTTGGACATGGTGTTTCTCCTCCGTTTACTCGTTGCGAACTGTCTAGTGCGGGTGTTCCCGCATCGTTTACCTGTATCATATCGACCGGTGAATGGGAGCGCCATGCCGAAACCGCGCGTGTTTTGCGTTCCTTGCGCGGTTTTCACACCCCGTACGCTTGACGCTTGCCCAATGAAACGCGCTATAATGGAGGCGATAGGAGGAGCTGCAATGGAGCACGTTCCGGCGGAACAGATTTTTACCGTGCGCGCGTTCGCGGGCGAACTGCCCGTTGAATGCGTTCTTTCCGCGCGCGTGTTTCAGGCAGACCTTAGCCAGCTCCGCCCCGCTTTTTCGGAAGACCATGTCCACGCCTGCTACGAGCTTCTGCTCTGCAGAAAAGGCGGCGGCTACCAGTTCATCGGCGGCACGGCGCACGCGTACGCGGACGAATCGGTGTTCGTTCTCGCGCCCTTTGTGACGCACGCGCATATCGGCAACCCCGACGCCCCGGAACTGCGCTGCTCGATTCGCTTTATCCTGCCGGAAGGCGCGGCGCTCTCCGGCAGATGCGAACCCGCGCTTTCCGCGGCTCTTGAGCGGCTCCGGCGCGAAACCTACGCGTTCTTTCCCGCAAACGATCAGATCATCGCGCTTGCCAATCTGCTGACCGAGGCGGTCTGCGCGCCGGAATCCTCCGCGCTGCTCGTCCTCGGCGGGCTGCTTTCGGCGTTGTTTTCGAGCGTCTTTGCCGAACTTGCAGGCGTTTCGAGCGGCAGGGAGACTCCCGCGCCAAAGCTCCTCTCGGAGCGCGACTCCGCGCGGCGGCTCATCATAGACAGCTTTTTCGGGCAGATGTTCGACGGCTCGGCGCGCATTGAAGACCTCTGTGCGCAGGTACATTTGAGCCAGAGCAGCCTCAACCGCGTGGTTCGCGAGCTCTACGGCACCTCGTTTAAGCAAAAGCTTATCGAATCCCGGCTGGCCTATATCAAGTATTATCTAAAGTATACCGACCTGCCCATCCGCGTGGTCGCGGAGAAAACCGGGTTTATCGAGGACAACAAGCTCTCGCTCTTCTTTAAGCAGCATACGGGGCTAACGCCTACGCAGTACCGCCAGCGGGAGCGCTCCGCACCGCCGGAACCTGCTTCATGTGAAGATAGGCTGCAATGCGACTCATAATTGCATGTAAATAAAAGCTGTTATGTCGGTAAAGGCCATCCGGTTTCGGATGGCCTTTACAGTATCTATTATTCATTCTCACTTTCCTGCGGCGGCTCAGCCGAAACCACCCGCTCGCTCGCCATGCCGATATCCACACACGCGCCGGGCAGCTGCGGATTCATGTGCTTTTCCACAACGTAATTGGCAAACGAAGCGGAGATAAACCGCTCCAGCGCCAGACCGAACAGCGCGTAATACGCCAGCGCGAGGATGACGATGAGCCCCGTATACCCGGGCAGCAGCCAGAGCAGCAATGCAAAAAACGCCACGGGCAGGAGGTTTTTCAGCAGCGTCCACAGGCTCTTGGGCAGTTCAATCACAGTCAGCAGCAGCGCGTTTTTGACGATCTGCCCGAATTTGAGCTCGTAAGTCACCGCCAGCGTATACACGAGCTGACGCATCATAAGCGCAAAGAGAATGACCAGCGCACAAAAGCCGAAGAGCAGGTAAAACCCGATCCCCGCGCTGTCGCCCAACCCGCCGTAATAACGCAGCGTGCTGTATGCCGCGAGCGGCATCAGCGCTTCGATCAGCGAAAGTCCCAGCGCCTGCTTCCAGTTGCGCTTCATGCCGCCAAAGAGTGTCTGCCAGCGCATGCAGGGTTCCGCGCGCGACCAAGTTCGCATTAAAAGCGTCAGCCCCGCGAGCATCGGCCCCGTAATGAAAAGACAAAGCGCGAACCCCAGCAGGTACGCGCCCATGAACGCGCTCGTTTGAAACGTTGCGCTCTCCTCGGCAATGAGCGAGCTCAGCGACATCTCCGTCCAAACGCTCGCGGGCAGGTAAAAGAGGAAACAGACGAGGTTGACGGCAAAAAACCAGCTCCAGTAATTGCCGAGCGTTTGTTTAAACAGCGCTTTTCGCGACTTGGGACGTTCCTGCGGGGGCAGGTCTTCCGGGGCGGGTTTGGGGAAAAACAGTTGCTTAAACATGGCTGTCGCGCTTTCTGGCGGGCGCGCCTTCGCGCGCGGGGCCGGTGGAAGCCCGCACCACAAGGCGCGGCGCGTATTCGACTTTGTTGATGACCGGCGGCAGCGCGGCTTCGCTGAGTTCGCGCCTGCGCGCGCTGATTTGATCCACGGCGGCCTTGCAGCGCACCTGCAGGTGGTGGTCAATCGTGGTCAGCTGCGGCGAGGAGATGGCGGACGTGAAGATGTTGTCGAACCCGCAGACCGAGAAGTCCCCCGGCACGCTGTAGCCGCGCGCCTTGATTTCGTCCATCAGCCCGATAGCCGTCATGTCGTTTACGCCAATAATCGCGGTAGCGCTCAGCCCGCGCTCCATCGCCTGACCGATGAGCTTTCTGCCGACGGCGTATTCATACGGCATGGCGTCCGGCAGGGCGTCGGTTTCCGTTTGCGCTTCGGAAGCGAGCAGTTCGAGGCTGCTTTCGTCCAGCCGCTGGGCGCGCAGAAACGCGCGGATTCCCTCCAGGCGCTGCTGTCGCGCGAGGGTCAGCTGGTTGAACGGCGTGGAGACGAACAGGAACTTGCGGTGCCCCAGCGCGTAGAGGTGCTCGGCGAGGATGTTGCCCGCGCGCTCGTTGCTCAGCTCGATGGAGCAGATGGGCTGTTCGATGCGCTTTTCGCCAATCAGCACGGAAGGCACGCTGTCCGCAACGCTTTCCACAATCTCCGGAAAACTCGGCAGAAAGGTAAAGATCATGCCATCAACGCGCATTTTGAGAAACGTTTCGAGATAATACCGCTCCAGTTCGGGCTTGCGGAGCGTGTTGCAAACGATGACGCAGTACCCGCAGGCGTCGGCATAGCTTTCGACGGTCTGCACGAGCTCGGCGTAAAAGGGGTTGTTCAACGTTGGCGTAAAGAGCAGCAGTATGCCGGTGCGCGATGCGGACAACCGTTTTTTGCGCTTGGGGAGCTCGTAGCCCAGCTCCTTGGCGGCGGTCAGGACGCGCGCCTTGGTTTCCTCGTTAAAGAGCACCTTTTCGCTTTCGTTGAGTATGAGCGACACGGCGGACTGCGAAACCCCCGCCCGCGCGGCGACGTCCTGAGAAGTGACTTTTTTCATGCGTCCAACCCCCGTTTTCAGGCTGAAATCTGCTAATAATTTCTAATAAATTCTACCTTACCGCGCCGTTGCTGTCAAATGCTTTTTTGGTAAGCGAGGCCTATTTTTGGCTGTAAACAATGCTTTTACGTGCCGGAACGATGTTCAGCTCGAAAAAAGAACATGGTTTTTTTGTCCGCTCCTTGACTTTTTTTCTGATATTTGCTATTTTATTAGATGTGAGTATTAGTAATTCCGTTTCCCGTCGCGTTGCAGTCGAAAATCAAAAATGAAAACCCGGCGCTGTTCTCTGCGCCCAAGGGGAAAGCATTATGACAAACGCATGCGACGCGCAAGCACTGCCCCGCAAGAGCGGACGAATTCTCTCGCTTGGCGAACTCTTAATCGACCTGATTCCAACGGAAACCGGCGGACGTATCGATCAGGCGGGCGCCGTATGGAAAACGGCCAGCGGAAGCGCTGGTATTTTTGCTTGCGCCGTCGCCGCGCTCGGAGCCGAGAGCGCCTTTCTCGGAAAGGTTGGTACGGATGCGCTGAGCCGCATGGTCTACCATACCGTCGAGGAAGCGGGCGTGGATATGAGCCGCGTGGTCGTTTCGAGCGAAGGCCAGATCGGCCTTGCGTTTATCGAGTACCTGCCGAACGGTTCCCGCAACTACGAATATTACCGCTCCCACTCGGTTGGCAGCTTGTACCGCGCCGGCGAGCTGAACGCGGATGACTTCAAGAGCGCTTATGCGCTCCATTTTCCGGGCATGCTGCTCGAACTCAGCCCAGAACTGCGCGAAACGAGCCTGTTTGCCGCGCGCGCCGCGAAAGAACACGGCGTACTACTGAGCTTCGATCCCAACATTCGCTTTGAACTCAGCAGCGCGGAATCGCTTGGCCGCCTCGTCGGCGTGATTCAAATGGCGGACGTCATTGCGCCAACCTTGCAGGAAGGCCGCATCATCACGGGTAAAACATCCGTTGGCGACGTGCTGCGCGCGCTGCACGCCATGGGGCCGAAGGTCGTTGCCCTCACGCGGGACAAGGACGGCGCGGCGGTGAGTTCCGGCGGCATGGTCGCGCTCTGCGACGGCATCGACGTTCCCGTTATCGATCCGACCGGCGCGGGAGATACATTCGCCGCGGCGCTGATCGTATCTCTCCAGCGCGGCATGACGCTGAGCGAAACGGCGCTGTTCTGCAACTGCGCGGGCACCCTCGTGGTCACCAAGCGCGGCGCAATCGGGCAGGCAATCCCGACGCTGGACGAAGTGAACGAGTTGTTAAAAACAAATCCCTGTCAGGTTCGCCTTGTGAAACTGGACGAGCTGGACTGACCGCATTTATTTAGAAACAAATCCCTGTCAGATTCGCCTCGTGAAACCGGACGAGCTGGATCGACCGCATTTATTTAGAAACAAATCCCTGTCAGATTCGCCTCGTGAAACTGAACGGGCTGAATCGACCTTTATCTGGAGGATACAACCATGAATCTCAAACAGCGCCTGAACAGCGGCGAGCATCTGCTGGGCACGATGGTGACCACGTTTGCCTCCGCCGATATGGCAAAACTGCTCAAGCAGTACGGCTTCGACTTTTTCATCATCGACTGCGAGCACGGCTCGTTTACAACGCGCGAAGCGGCGGATATGATCTCCGTTGCGCGCGCCGTCGGCCTGCCCGCGATGGTGCGGATTCCCGAAATGCGGCGCGAGCACGCGCTCAAGTTCACCGAGATGGGCGCAAACGGCATCCTTCTGCCCAACACCGAGAGCGCCGAGCAGGCGCAGATGCTGGTGGACTGCACGAAATACGCGCCTCTCGGCCACCGCGGCGTTTCGCTCTCCCGTCCGCATACGGACTTTGCCAAGGTGGACGGACGCGCGTACATGGCGCGCGCAAACGATGAAAACATCCTGCTCTGCCAAATCGAGAGCCGCGCGGGAGTCACGCATATCGACGATATCATGGCCGTGGAGGGAATCGACGCGGCGCTGATCGGTCCCAACGACATGACGCAGGACTACGGCAAGCTCGACCACTTTGACGATCCCGAGATTGTGGAAGCCATCGGCCGCGTGGTGGATTCCGCCAAAGCGCACGGAAAGTTCTCCGGCGCGCACTTCGGCGCTTCCGCGCCGCTGCTCCCCTGGATCAAACGCGGTATGCAGCTCAACATGTGGTCCAGCGACATCGGGTTGATGTCCCTCGGCGCGGCGGCGGGTCTGCCCGCCCTGCGGGACGCGGGAAAATAACCGCTCAACTGGCATACAGCAAACAAAAAAGGCCTCGCGGCCTTTTTTTATTTGCTCTTTTCGCGTCAAATATACCAGTCCCCGCTGCCCATGTCGAGCGCTTCGAACGGGTCTTTCGGGTGCACGCAGGCGTACCATTCGTACCCGCTCTGCGTTTCTTGCAGCAGATGCGCCTTTATGAGACGCTCCAGCAGTTCGCAGCTGAGATCGCCCTGCTGCACCGGCTTGCGGCTGCCCAGCGCGTTGATCTGTTTTATTGCATCCGGCACGGCTTTTATCAGCGCGGGCGAGAGGAAGAGCTTGCCTTCGGCCAGGTACGCGTCGTACGGCCAGCGGTTTTCGCGGTGCGGCGTCATACCGGAAACGCACATCATCGGCCCGTCGCAGGGCGAATAGCCCGTGCCTTCGCGTGGACGGAACACCACGTCGATGTTGTAATAAAAATGGATATCCGGCCTGTTGTCGAACATCGGAAACGCAATCTTCGCCAAGCCTGTTTCATCCGTAACGGCTTCCACCTGAATGCTCGCCTCGCTCTGCGGAATCGTGCTGTAGCTGCCGTCCGCGTTCCAGACCGGATGCGCGCGGAACAGCACCGCCTGATGGCAAACGGGTTTGCCGCCCGCAGTCAAAAGCGCCGAAAACGCGTTGATATAATGCGTGCGTTCGGCATCCATCTCGCGCTTGAGCGTGAGAACACAGCTCGCCGGCATGCCGTTTTGCACGCGGAAGCGGTCAACGCCGACGAACATATCCTCCTGCCCCAGCGCCATATCCCCGCCCTTGTGGCCAAAGTTCAAAATCGTTCCGTCCGGCGCTTCCAGTAAAAACGGCTGGTAGAGGCTGTTGGGCAGACCGTCCACCTCGTACCAGTTTTCGCCGATGTCCGCGCTGCAGGAATACGGCTTGTTGCGGCGGCTGCCGACGATCAGACCGTCGGCGCGCATCATCAGGCTCTCCGGCATGAATCCCCCCATTGGGTCGCGCTTCGGGTCGGCAGGCGCGCCGCGGCGGACGCCGCAGAGCGTGCCGTTGAGAAAGCTCTCTCCCCTGCGCTCGACAAACTGCCTGCCAACGGGCGTTGCCTGCACGTCCCCCGCGAGAAACAAAAGCCGTCCGTCCGGGCATTCGCAGACGTCGTACTCATGCGCGCCGATGCCCAGCAGAACGTAATGCGGGCCTGTAAAGTGCACGCCGTCTTTACTCGCAAGAAAGCAGGTTTGAATTTTATTGATGTAGGTTTCGCCCGGCAGCATGGTGTTGCGCGTGGCACGCGGTTTGCCCAGCCCCCAGGGCGTGCCGTACAGACTCAGCAGCAGCAGCAGAGTGCCGTCTTTGAGCTTGCGCGCGCGCCAGAGATACGGCGCCGAGCCTTCCAGCAGTACGCCAAGCTTTTGCCAGGTGGTTCCGCCGTCGAGGCTCTCCCGCATCATGATTCCGTCGAACCAGCCGGTGCGCTCGTCGTTGATGCGCGGCACGTCGTAGCCGATGATGCGTCCGTCCGGGAAGCCAACGTTGCAAAATGCGCCTTCCTCCAGCGGACAGCGGCCGGTCTCCGAGAACGTTCTGCCGTTGTCGCAAGAAACCATGTATACGCGAAACGACCGCTCCAGCTCGCTGCCGCACTCCACGGAGCAATAGGAAACAGGCGCGCCGACCGCCTCGCCCATCTCCAGCAGCGGCGGCTGGTAGTAGGGATCGCGCTCGCGAACCGTTTCTTTAAAAGATAACCCAATTCTGCCGTCGCCATAGTCAAAGCAGGTCGTCCAGGCGGTAAAGCCCGGCCGAACCTTGGGCGTGTAAATCGTCAGCCGCTCGGCGCCGTCGGCGCTCAAACCATGGCCAAACTGTTGTTCCATGCAGGTTCCTCCTCTTGCTGTAGGGGGTAAACGATTCGCTTGCCGTTAGCGAATCTCCGATATGGCGACGCTTCTGCGCTCCTTCTGGGAGCGCAGCGCCGCGGTGAGCACCTTATGGCTCAGCGCCGCTTCGTCCGGGCGGAAGCAGCCGAACGGGCACGGCAGTTGTTTCAGCTCGCTGACGAACGCCGCGAACATCTGCAGCAGCGAATCTGAAAAGCCGAATTCAAAAATGCCGCCCGTAATCACGGGATACGCGGGTTTCGTGCCGACGCCGAGACGGCTCCACGCCTGCTCGCGCCCTTCGTTTCTGGTAAAGTACACCGCGTTGGGGTCGTCGGTCGTAAACCTGGCGGAGAGCTTCATGCCGTAAATTTCGTATTCCACGGTGTTGGTGCAGCCCGGCGCCATACGCTTCATTTCAAACGTAAGCGGGAACGCGTCGCCCGCTTCGTTTACGCCGTCGCAGAGCAAAATGGCGTTGTCCCAGGTTTCGCAGGGCACGAGGTTGCCTTCCTTATCCGGCCGCATCTTGGCAATGTTCGCCAGCTGCGCCGAAACGCTCGTTGGCAGCATGCCGAGGCGGAACGGCAGATGGTGCGTATGGATGCCAAGGTCGCCCATGCAGCCGTATTCGCCGTTGGCCGAAAGGGTGCGTTTCCAGTTGATGGGCTTGGTTAAATCCATGTCCGAAGAATGCTTCATGGCAAACTTCGCCTCGATAATCTGGCCGAACGCCCCCGCGCGGTACCACTCGACCATCTTTTGTACGGCGGGATAGAACGGAAACTCGCTCGAACAGCGAACCATGACCTCCGGGTGCTCGTCCATAGCCTTTTGAATCTCGCCGAACGCTTCCAAATCCAGCCCGAACGGCTTTTCGCCGATCAGGTGTTTGCCGGCGCGGATAACATCGCCATACACTTTTGCGTGCAGATGGTGCGGAACGGCGGCGTAGACCGCTTCCACTTCGGGATTCTGCAGCAGTTCGTGGTAGTCGTGGTAAAAATACTTCGTGTCAGGGTCGCGCCGGAACCAGTTGAGGTTCTCCTCGCTCGTGTCGCAGGCGGCGATAATCACAGGTCTTGGCAGATCCTGCGCCAGGTGCAGCCAGCGCAGAGACGCGCTCGCGAATTCGCGCCCCATCAGCCCGCAGCCGATGACGCCGAAACGAACGGTTTGTTCAGGCATGGGTTTCTTCCTCCATTTTCTCAAGGCACTTATCGTATTTATCCAGCAGGATGCGCAGCATCTCTTTTGTCGCGATAATGGGCAGCTTGGTCAGCACCGCGGGCGGGCAGTTGGGCTTGTAGGTCTGCGCGCTGATATCGATGCAGGACTCCTTCTGCAGCCGGTGGCAAAAATCCACCGCTTCGTCCACGGTCACGAAATTCAGCGTGCTCATATGCGCGTCGCCTTCCACGCTGTGAATCAGCCGGGGATACTTCTTTGCCAGCGCCAGTTCGCCCTGATGATAGTAGTTACCAACCTCGGTCACGTGCGCGCCGTTGACGCGCATGAACTCCATGGAGATCAGGTATGTCAGGCTCGCCAGCTCCTCCTGACCGTTGGTCACGAGCGCGCCGAACTGGCTCAGACAATCGAACGCGCTGGAGAACATCAGGCGGCTCGCCGGGTAGTTTCCGTCCGGGAACCCCTTGCCAACGGAGACGAAATCCGGCTTGATGCCGTAGCGGCGGAACAGAAAGAGGCCTTCGTACCACGCGCAGGACTGAATTTCGTCGCAGAGCACGGGCGTATCCGTTTCGCGGCAGAGCTTGTAAGCGCTCTTGAGGAACGACTCCGTAAGCAGGATGCCGCCGTAGTTCATGAGGATGATCTCGTGGCAGAACCCCGCAACCTTATACGGCGGCGTGTTCCAGCGCGCCAGCGCTTCGGCAAAGCCCGCCTCGTCGTTGATGGGCACGCCTTCCACGCGGTAGAGCCCGCCTTCCCCCGCTTTTTCCAGCAGCGTCGGCCAGAGCCCGCGCATGGACTGCGCCCATATGGTAGTGCCGTGATAGCCCGCCGTAATGCCGCCCGCGTTATCCGCCATCACGAGGAATACGGGAATTCTGCCCGCGTAGGGCGCGTCGTTCTTATCGAACGGGTAAAAGCGCGCGAGCATCATCTTGAGCGCCGCTTCCACCGCGAGAGACCCCGTTTCAATATTGATCACGCGGTTGAGAACGCCCGGCTCACACTGCTTAAGCAGTTCTTCCATCTCCGGCGCGTCGGGCGCGGCGAGGCCGTTTGCGGCGGCAATCAGGCTCGCCTCGGTCAGGCGGGTGATATAGCCGCGCGCGTTGTTATGAGTAGCGTTGGCAACGCCAATCTGCTTGGCGTGCTCAATCAGGCGAAAACCGGGGAAATAGTGCCCCAGCGGAATATGATAGTGTTCGCTCTTGCCCGCAAAGTAGAGCCGCCCGTCCTCGCCGACGCGGAAGCAGCCGAACCCGGCCTGCGGAGCGATAGCGTTGACCTGCGCCGCGCGGAACGCCGCCGTCGGCGCGCCGGCAAGCTTGGACTCATACGCGGGCGCTATGACTTCGCCGATGCGCTGCATGAGCGTTTCCTGACGGTCGATGTACCAGGCAGGGCAGCAATCCACTTCGGTGTCGGCAATGGCGCGAAGCGCGGCTTCGCTTTCGCCGGTGAGCGCGCTGCTCGCGGCGCAGACGTGTTTAATGTAGTCCTCGCCGACGAGGTCGGTCAGGGAGCGTCGAAAGTTTTTCAGCATGAATCGTGTCCTCCGTGTATTCTGCGGCCTTGCGCAAACGCGCGCAGCCCAATTGTCTTAATTAATGTGGAGAGTTCTTTTGTTTCTTTTCTTATTTAAGAAAAGATAAGTTCTTAAATAAAGAGTTCTTTTGTTTCTTTTCTTTTAAGAAAAGAAACGTTCCCTCTTTTCCTATAGCCGAACCGCTTCGATTCGGCCGCTCGCGGCGCTGCGCTTTGCCGCAAGGCAGACCGCCGCGCTCCTGAGTCCCGCTTCTAGATCGGACTCCGGCTTTTTCCCGTCCATCAGGCCGAGAAACTCCAGCGCCAGCGCTTCGTCCCCGCCGAAATGCGAGTGCGCGTCCGCGCGGAAGACATGGTTCACGGTCTGGGGCGTATCGTAGCGGTCCTCGCGGATTTCACCCGTGTAGAAGTCGAACTCTACGCTCGC
>JBDKTD010000118.1:0-5792 GCA_039680365.1 Clostridiaceae bacterium | reverse complement strand
CGGTTCTGCTCGGTGCGAACGTTGGTTGTAATCTTGACGTTGAGCAGCTTCTTGGTGACTTCCATCGCCATAAAGTGATGCACGAGATTGAGCACCTCGTCGAATGTATACGTGCCAAGCCGGGGATCGATACCCGGGTTGACATAGTTGGCAAAGTTTCGCAGCGTGCTGGAAGGAAAGACGTTTCTTAAGTTGATCGGAACGCTGACCTTGACCGGCAGGAACCGGTGGACACGCGCAACCTGCCGCCGCTGGATAGCGTCCACGGAAAGGATCATCACCGCAGTGAGGTATTCCGTTATGGTAATGCTTTTTTCGCGCGCCTTCTGCAAAACGACGTCCGCGTCCATCGAGCCGGTGATGATATGCACAAACCCGCCGCGCTCGTCCGTACCGCTGATGTGATAGGCCTTAGGTTCGCTGCGGGACTGCGTGACCGTTCCGGAGTAGGCGGCAAAACTGTCCTCAGCTTCCTGCGGCTTGGGCTCTTGCGAGCAGTCGAGAATCTTTTCGCTGCGCGGAATCTTTGCGCCGTAGCGCAGGCGGAGATATTCGGCAACCAGCGTCTGCAGAAAGACCAGCCCGCCCGTTCCATCGGTGAGCACATGAAAGAATTCCACCGCGATGCGGTTCTGGTAATGGCGTACGCGCATGCAGAACCCGCCGGTTTCGCTGAGGCGCATCCGCACGCAGGGGTTACCCACATCCGGCTGAATCTTTGGGTCGTGTTCGGTATGGTCGAGGTAAAACCAGAATAAACCCCGCTTGAGTTGGTACGAAAACCACGGCAGCCGCCGGAGCGTCCGCTTTTGCGCCACTTCCAGAATATCTTCGTCAATGGGTTCCGTCAGCGTTGCCGAAAGGCGAAACAGCGCCGTCCAGCTGCGGTTCATCGTCGCCGGGTAAATCAACGCGGCGTTATCCAGCTTCATCCAATGGCTTGTTTTTTGTTTCTTCTGCATCTGTTGTTCGATCGCGCTTCCCTGTTGCGCTTGCGTTTGGGAAGGCGCGCTCCTTTTTTGCACTTTTACCGACCGCGCGTTTGTTTGCGCCGTCAAATCTGCCGCCGACCGCTATTTGGCCAAAGCCGCCGTGCTCAGCCCAAGCTCGGTGAGCACGAATTCGGACATCTGCGCCACCGCTTTCCTGCTCTCCGGCGTGCCGTAAAGCGGATAAACGTGCCAAAGCCCGTTGCCGATGACCAGCTCGACCGGCACGCCGCCTGCACTGAGCTTCTTTGCCAGCGTCTTTGCGTCGTCAAACAGGATTTCGTCGCTGCCTACAAAGATCAGCGACTTGGGAAGACCCTCCATATCCCCGAACACCGGGGAAACATACGCTTCGCCCTCGTGCCCGGCGGCATAGGCCAGCACGTAATACGCCAGCGATTCGCGAATCAGCGTTGGGTCGCGTAAAATATTGTTAAAGTACGAAGCGCCCGAAAACGTCAAATCCGTCCAGGGCGAAATGGCAACCGCGCACTTGGGCATCGGCAGGCCTTCGTCCTTACAGCGCAGCAGCAGGCAGTATTCCAGCCCGCCGCCGGCGCTTTCGCCGACAAACGCGATATTCTGCGGCTGGAACCCCTGATCCAGCAGGTAGCGGTAAGCTTCCAGCGCGTCGTCCAGCGCGGCGGGAAACTTGTTCTCCGGCGCGAGCCGATACGCCACGCAGAATACGCTGATGCGCGTTGCCGCCGCGAGCACGCCGCCAAAGCCTTTTGCGTAGTCGAGCTGTCCCGCCGTATATCCGCCGCCGTGGAGATAGAGAATTACTCTGTCGCAGGGGGCGATGCATTCATGGGACACGGCAAAACAGGCTTGAAAGCGTTCAAACGATACGTCTTCATAGGTGACTTTGGTTTTCAGGATTCCCGATGTCACCCTGCCCAGCTGATCCTGCGCAAGCCGTGCCGCTTCAATGGTAGTAAACCGCGCGAGCGGCTTGGCCAGCCGGAGCTGGAGTTTGAGTATCTGCGCGCTTAAACTTGGCAATTGGTCAAGTTCCTTTCGTGAAACGATACTCTATTCTAGCATACTTTGCCTGTATTTCCCGCATTCTGCTTTGCGTATCTTTTCACGGTTGGATTACTCATGACATAACCGTTCTTTTTGTTTCCTTTTCTTTCAAGAAAAAGAATCGTTCTCCCTCTACCTGTCGTTCAGCCCTTTGCCGCTGAGGATGAGGGGGACGTATTTTTCGATGCGGGAAACGCGCGTTTCGCTCTGCTTTGCCTGCGAAAAATACATCAGGTACGCGCGCTGGCGTCCGGGCGTGAGCTGCAGGAACGCGGCCTCCAGTTCGGGCATCGAGCGGAACTTCGCTTTCAGCTCCTCGGGCGGTTCCATGGTCTCATGCTCGGCAAAGACGATCTCCGCGCCGGAACGCTCCAGCTCGACGGCTTCGCTGAGGTACGCGCGAATCACCGCTTCCCGCTCGGCAATCTGCTGCAAGCTGGTAAACTTGAGCATCCGCATGGCCTGCGAATGCTCGCCTGGGGCGGTAAGCAGCTTATGCTCATCGCGGAGCAGCGCGCCTTTTAAAAAGCCGATCGCGCAGGCGTCCTTGAAGGAAAACAGGATGGCGACGTTCGCCTTATCCAGCATGTAGCAGGGTTTGCCCCATTTGAGCGCTTCGGTCAGGCCGCTTTCCAGCGCGATGGCGCGAAGCGAGAGCAGTTCTTTGAGCCACGTCGTTTCACCGAGGAGAAAGTCGTCAACGCCGGGATTTCTCGTTCCGGTTTCCATATCAGCCGCCTCGCTTTTTCAAACTGTATTATGAGGGTGTTACGTCAAATCTTGTTCAACAGCAGGAGTGCGCTTTGTGAAGGAAAATGAAGTTATTGGTGTTGAAAGCGATACGTAAAGAAAAGTGCTTGGCGCGGAATTGGAACTGTTTGATGCAATCATTATACAAAAGAAAACGGGGGAGAGCCATAACAATCGCTTTCCCTCGTTTGCGTTTGCCCGTTCGGGTGAAAAATTGCGCTTCCAGTGCGAAATACCCGCTCAGCCCGGAGGCCAGGCGAGCGAGCGACCGCCCAGCACGTGAAAATGCAGGTGCGGAACGCTCTGCGAACCGTCCTTACCGCTGTTGACCACGACGCGGTAGCCGGATTCGTCAATCTTGAGCTCGCGCACAAGCTGCTGAATCACGGAGTACACGTGTCCGATGAGAGCCGCGTCCTCGGCGGAGAGCTCGTTGACGCCGGGAATATGCTTCTTCGGCACCACGAGCACATGCACCGGCGCCTGCGGCGCAATGTCGTGGAAGGCGATCAAGAGATCGTCCTCGTAGATTTTCTTGGACGGAATCGCGCCGGACGCGATTTTGCAGAAGATGCAGTCGTCCATGTTCGTTTCACTCCTTTCGTCCTTTTGTATAACTATGCCGTAACCGGCTGAATGTTGAGTTCCGGTCTTTTTATTCAACGCGCGTGCCGAACGCCGTTTCGCCCTTGCATCCGTCGAGGCGGATGCGGACGATTTCACCTTCCGGCGCGTCTGTTAAAACGCGGATGTAGTCGCCGCTGTAGCCGCCGCCATCGCTTTCCGCCAGTACTTCCACGACGCTGCCGATGCGCGAAGCGAGGTATTGCTCCGTCAAACGCTTGCCGAGCGCGATGAACTCCTTGGCGCGCGCGTCCTTGACCGCCTTGGGCAGCTGCCCCGGCATGGAGGCCGCCTTAGTGCCTTCCCGCACGGAAAAGGGGAACACGTGCATCCGCGCAAACGCCGCCCGTTCGCAGAACGCGAGGGTTTCGCGGTGTTCTTCGTCTGTTTCGCCGCAAAAGCCTGCGATTACGTCCGTGGTGACGGCGCAATCCGGCATCACTTCCCGCAAAAACTCCACCGCGCGGAGGTATTCCGCGCTCGTATAGCGCCGGTTCATGCGCCCAAGCACCGTGTCCGACCCGCTTTGGAGCGATAGGTGAAATTGCCTGCAGATTTTGGGGTTTTCCGCGAGCGCTTTTGCCGTTTCGCGGGTGATAAACAGCGGTTCGAGCGACCCCAGCCGAATGCGCGATATGCCGTCCGCCTCGCTTGCGCGGGCAATGGCGTCCAGCAGCGTTTCGCCGTCGAGATCCTGTCCGTAGCTCGCCAGATGGATGCCCGTGAGCACGATCTCCTTGTAACCCTCTTCTGCCAGCGCCTGAACTTCCGAAGCGATTTCGTCCAGCGGGCGCGAACGAAGCGGTCCGCGCGCGTAGGGTATGACGCAGTAGGAGCAGTAGTTGACGCACCCGTCCTGAATTTTGAGCGTGGCGCGTGTGCGCGAATCGCGCACGGCGGAGAGCGGTTCAAACTCTCGTAGTTCGCTCAGCGGCAGAACTTCCGGCTCCACCGCGCGGCTTTGGAGCGCCTGCTCCACGCGGGAGACGATTTCCGTTCGCCCGCTCGTGCCGAGCACGAGGCCTACGCCTTCCAGCGCGGAGACAATCTCCGGCGAAACCTGCGCGTAGCACCCGACGGCGACGACCAGCGCGTTTGGATTGCTCCGGTGCGCGCGAGCGATCATCTGGCGGGACTTGGAATCGCTGGTCTGCGTGACGGTGCAGGTGTTGACAATGTAGACGTCTGCCGGTTCGGAAAAATCGACGATCTCCCAGCCCGCCCGCACAAACAGCTCCCGCATGGCTTCCGTTTCGTAGTGGTTTACCTTGCAGCCCAACGTGGTGAGCGCGGCTTTTTTCGCGATCATGGCTCCACCTCGTAGAGCGTCTGCGCGAGCATGGCCATGCCCGCCGTCTCCGTGCGCAAAATCCTCTTGCCGAGCGAAACGGAAACCGCGCCACCTTTCGTCAGCCGATCCACTTCGTCCTGCGTCAGCCCGCCTTCGGGACCGATCAGCAGGCCTACGGACGAAAGTGCGCCGCTCTGCCGGAGCGCGGCTTTGAGAGAACGCGTTTCCTCTTCCTCGTAAGCAATCAAAAACAGGTCGAACTGTTTCGGGTCGATGGAGCCAATCTTCACGAGTGGCAGTACGTCCGGCACCGCCGCCCGGCGGGACTGCTTGGCTGCCTCGAGAGCCACGCGCTGGTAGCGCTCTCGTTTTTTATCGAAATCCTTGTCCGGAATCACGACGCAGCGCGCGGAAAACACCGGAACAACGGCAAACACGCCGAGTTCCGTGCACTTTTGCACGATGGTTTCAAACTTGCCCGTCTTTGGCAGGCATTGAAACAGCGTTACTCTGCAGGGGCTTTCCGCGCTGGATTCATGCGCGCCTTCGATGACGCAGACGACTTCCGACTGCGTAACAGACGCAATGACCGCGTCGAACTCGCGCCCCGCGCCGTCGCAGAGCGAGAGCGCGTCGCCAATACGCATGCGCAGCACGCGCGTAAGATGGTGCGCGTCGTCGCCCGTTATAACGGCGGTATGATCCTGTATGTTGCCGCAGAAAAATCTTCTCATTTGTCTATCGTTTGCTCCCCGGACGGCGTCAGTTCGCTTTGGAACGCATGGCCACCCAGCCTTCGCTTCTCAGAATCTCCGTTACGGTGAACCCTTCGCGCTCGATGGCCTGGCGGACTTCGTCCTCCCGCTCGTCTATGATGCCGGAGACGATAAACGGCGCGCCACTTTTGCAGCAGGTCCTGGCTAACGGCGCGAGCGCAATGATGACGCCCGCTACGATATTGGCAACCACGACGTCGTATCCGCGCCGGATGGTTTGCCGCAGGGGTTCGTCCGTGAGCACGTCGCCAATCAAAACATGGTAGCGCGTCTCGTCCAGCCCGTTCATCTTCGCGTTTTCCAGCGCAACGTGCTCGGCAACGGGGTCGATAT
>JBDKTD010000244.1:0-11504 GCA_039680365.1 Clostridiaceae bacterium | reverse complement strand
TGGAAATAAGATAATCCTGTTCCCAACTTCCGTTTTTCGTATTTTGTTCAACGATCCATCTGTTTTTCCCGGAGGTGAACTTGCATCATGATACAGTATGACCTTATCGTCGTCGGCGGCGGGCCGGGCGGCTACGTCGCGGCCATTCGCGCGGCTCAGCTCGGTAAAAAAACCGCGCTGATCGAGCGCGAGCGCGTCGGCGGCGTCTGCCTCAACCACGGCTGCATCCCGACCAAGACGCTCTACCGCACCGCCGAAGTGCTCAAAGAAGCCTCTTGCGCCGCAAGCTATGGCGTGCATGCGGAAAACGCGTCCCTCGACCTTGCCGCCGCGCGCTCTCGCAAGCAGTCGGTCGTGGATACGCTGGTTGGCGGCGTGCAGAGTCTGCTCAAGGCCAACGGCGTGGACGTGATCTCCGGCGAAGCGTCGTTTGCCGACGCCAAAACGCTTGTCGTGGGCAACGAATCCTACACAGCGGGCGCAATCCTGCTTGCCACCGGCAGCAAGACCGCCGCTCTCCCCATCGAAGGCATCGGCCTCGACGGCGTGCTGGACAGCACAGCCGCGCTCCGGCTCGACGAAATCCCGAAAAGCCTCGTTATCATCGGCGGCGGGGTTATCGGCGTGGAACTCGCGGGCATCTACCGCGCGTTTGGCGCGGAAGTTACGATTGTCGAGTTCCTGCCAGCCATCCTCTCCACGCTCGACGGCGAACTGGCAAAGTTTGCCGCAAAACGGCTGGCGGCGCAAGGTATCCGCATCCTGACCGCGACGAAAGTAACAAAAATTCAAGGCGCGCGCGAAAATCTGACCGTGTTTGCCGAGAGCGCGAAAGGCACGCTGGAGCTAAAGTGTTCGCATATCCTCTCCTGTGCCGGGCGCGTTCCGAACACGGACGGGCTCAAGCTCGAAACCGCGGGTGTACTGTTCGACCGCAAGGGAATCAAGGTAGACGAGAATTATCAAACGAACGTCCCCGGCGTTTACGCCATCGGGGATGTGACCGGCAGGATGATGCTTGCGCACGTCGCTTCCGAAGAAGGGCGTGTCTGCGTCGAGCGAATCTGCGGTCATCATTCGCGCGTGGACTACACGCTCGTGCCGAGCTGCGTATTCGCCTATCCGGAGATGGCTTCCATCGGCAAGACCGAGGAGCAGCTCAAAGCCGAGGGAATTGACTATGCCGTATCGCGGTTTCAATTCGCGGGCAACGGCAAGGCGCTCTCGCTCGGAGAGACGGAAGGCTTCGTTAAGATGCTCGCAAAGAGCGACTGTTCGGAGATTCTCGGCGTGCATATCGCGGGCGCGCATGCCAGCGATTTAATCGCGGAAGCCGCCATGGCCAAGAAGTCCATGCTCACGGTGGAGGAAGCCGCAAATACCATGCGCGCGCATCCAACCCTGAGTGAAGCGCTTATGGAATGCACACAACGCTTTTTAGGTGAAGCGATTCACGTTCCGCCGAAGAAGAAGCTGTAAGCTGGTTTTATTTGACAAACTGTTGAGCCGGAGGTACGCCCCATGCCCCGCACCATCATCCGCGCAGGCTGCCTGCTCTCCCCCGAGGGACTCCTTTGGAACGCGGGCGTCGTTCTCAGCGGCGGACGCATTGAACGCGTCGCGCCGAATGCCGAGCTGCTCCCCGCGCCGGGCGACGAGCTGATCGAAGCGCCAGACCGCCTGCTTGCGCCTGGGTTTGTCAACGGGCATACGCATTGTTACGGGATGCTCTCCCACGGCATCACGGCGGAAGCGCTGGTCACCGAATTTTCGAGCTTTCTGGAAGAATTCTGGTGGCCGTACGTGGAAAACCGCGTCGATCGCGACCTTGTCCGCATCACCGCCGCAATGAGCATGGCGGAACTGATCGACAGCGGAGTCACCACGTTTCTGGACGTGCTGGAGGCGCCGAACGCCATCCCCTTTGCGCTGGAAGCCGAGCGGGAAGTCGCGGAACAAGCCGGCCTCCGCGGAATTTTAACCTTTGAAGCCTGCCAGCGCGTCAGCGAGCAAAACGGCTCACAGGGACTGCGCGAGAACGCGGAGTTCGTACGCGCGCATAACCGGCCCGGTTCGCTGATTACCGGCATGATGAGCATCCACACGCTTTTTACCTGCGACGAGCGGTTCGTCAAGGCCGCAAAAGCGCAGGCGGGCGAGCTGGACTGCGATATCCATATGCACCTCTCTGAAAGCGTGTTCGAGCCGGACTGGTGCCATAGCCGCTACGGCAAGCGCCCTGCGGAAGTCTACGGCGAATGGGGTTTTCTCGATTCCCGCGTGGTCGCTTCCCAATGCGTGCAGATGGAACCGTTCGAGCTCGACCTGCTGGCAAAACGCGGCGTACGCGCCGTACACATGCCGCTCTCCAACTGCGAAGTCGGCGGCGGGGTCGCTCCGGTTTCGGACATGCTCGCGCGGGGCATTCCCGTAGGTCTCGGTTCGGATGGCTACGTCAACAACTTTTTCGAGATCATGCGCGGTGCGTTTTTAATCCCCAAAGCGCATTTTCAGAGCACGACTATCATGCCCGCAAAGGATGTTTACCGTATGGCAACCTCGCTGGGAGCAAGCGCTATCGGCATTCCTGACGCGGGGAGAATCGAAGCGGGCTGCCTTGCGGATTTGATCGCCATCGACCTCGACACCCCGACCCCCATCAACGAACACAACGTTTACGATCAGCTTGTGCTGTTTCGAAATCCCCAGAACGTGTGCGACGTACTGGTTAACGGAAAATTCCTGAAAAAGGATCACCGTTTGCTCACCGTCGATGCGAGCGCCGTAAAACAAGCCCTGCGCGAACGCGCGGCGCGCTTCTGGGCAGGAAATTAAGGAGGCGGACCCATGTTTGACCCAAAAACGCTCACAGGAGCCGATATCTCCACCGAATTCTGCGGTATCAAACTGCGCTCGCCGTATATCCTGAGCTCCGGCCCGCTGGGTTACGGCGCAAAAGGGCTGATTCGCGCGCATCAAGCGGGCTGCGGCGCGGTGGTTACCAAGACCATCCGCATCGGCCGCGCCATCAACCCCGTAAGGCATATCGCGGCGTTTGGCAACACTTCGCTAGTCAACTGCGAAAAGTGGTCGGATCTGGAGCGCGATCAGTGGTATGAAAAAGAGATTCCCGAGACGAAAGCCGCGGGCGCCGTGGTCATCGCCTCCATCGGGCATACGCCGGAAGAGGCGCGGGTTATCGTCAAGGACGCTCAACGAGCGGGCGCGGATATGATCGAGCTGGTTTCCTATACCGAGGAATCGCTCCTGCCGATGCTGGAAATTGCCAAGGACCTCGCCGATATCCCCGTGATTTGCAAGCTCTCCGCCAACTGGCCGGATGCTGCGGCAACGGGGCTACGGTGCCTCGAACGCGGCGCGGACGGCATCTGCGCCATCGACTCCATAGGCCCCGTGCTCAAGATAGACGTTGAGCACGCACGCCCCGCGCTGGCGGGCGCGGAAGGCCGCGGCTGGATGAGTGGCGAAGCGCTGCGTCCGCTGAGCCTGCATGTCAACGCCGCCATCGCAAAAGCCGCTCCGGACTTCCACAGTCTCTACGGTTCCGGCGGCTGTATGAGCGCACACGACGCGGTGGAATACTTCATGGCGGGCTGCTCCTGCGTGGGCGTCTGCTCCATTGGCATCCTCCGTGGCATCGACTCGGTCGAGCGCATGTGCCGCGACCTTTCGGCGCTGCTGCAAAAGCTCGGTTACCCGTCCGTCACAGCCGTTCGCGGAGCCGCTCTGCCGTATATTCCGGATCGGGACGTCGTTTCCAAACTCAAGTTTTCGTTCGAGCCGTTCGCCAACGAGCACACCGGCGCGCGCGGCTGCTCGAACTGCCGCCGCTGCGTCACCGTTTGCGCATATGGCGCGCGCTCGCTCGACTACCCCGAAATGCACGTCGATCCCTCGCTCTGCCGGGACTGCGGCGCCTGCGCGGACGTCTGCCCCACCGGCGCGTTGTTTGCGGAAATCCTTCCGCAGTCGAATGACGATCTCGAACGGGAAGCGGAACTTGCCGCGCTGGACGAGAAGATTTCGCTGCTATAATCGAATTTTGATATATAATATATTAAATAATCGAGTAACTTGCCGGGAGTACATTGCGATATGCTGGAAACCATGCCTCTGAGCAAAGTCGGAAGCTACTGCTCCGCCATAATAAAAACGCTTTCGTCGGGCAAGGACGTCTTCGGCCTTACCTACTCTCGTTCCGCCTGCGGCGCGGAGGTGCTGTTTGCCGACCGGGACGGCGTTGGCGCTTCGTCCGGCGGCGCGCTGGCGGCGGCGCTCTGTCAGGGCGGGCTTGCGGACGTAAGCGACTACACGGCCGAGTTCGGCGGCAAAACGCTGCCCTTTGTCCGCTCTAAAACGTCGTTTCCCCGCCTTGCCACGCTGACGCTTCAGTCGGCGGACTGCTTCGAGGGCGTCATGCTCTCCGGGCCGATCAAGCTGCATCTCGACTCGTCTTCGGACGTGACGTATAACGACGATCCCTCCTGCGGCAGCTATTCCCTGCTCGTTCAGGCGGATTTCGTGCCGTCCGACGACTGGATGATCTCGCTTGCCCGCCGAGCGGGCTGCAAACCAGAGCAGCTCACGCTGCTCGTAGCTCCGCAGTCGCGCTTGCTGGGCGCGGCGCAGATTGCAGGGCGAATGAACGAAAACATGATTTTTACGATGGAACGCTCTCTGGGGCTCGATCCCGCCTGCGTCGCTTCCATCGAAGGGTACGCGCCTGTCTGCCCGCCGGGAGCGAAGACAAAACGAAAGAAGCTGCTCCTGCCGGACGACTACCTGCATTACGGCGCGTTCTCGCGACTCACGCTCCGCCCCGATTCGGGCATAGACGCGCAAAAGCTGGCGGACGAGCTCGCTTTTCGCTCGCTTTCCATCTTCGGCACGCTGTTTATCGACCTGCTCGATCAAGCGGGCGGCAACTTCTTTAAAATACCGAACCTCTTGCATATCAACAAGCTCGCGCTTGTCGAAGTGCTCGACCCCGAAAGCGGCAGAACCTGCCGCGCGGGCGAACTGAGGCCGGATCTTCTCGTATAAACTCAGCCAATCAGGTTTCTGTACTTTGCCTTACCAGCGTGGCGCCGCCAAAATTTCAAGGAGGATTCAACCATGAAACGCAAAGCGATTCTCGCCCTGTTCCTCTGTATGGCACTGCTCTTTACCGCCGCGTGCAAGTCTACCGGCGCCGCCGCGGATTCGCAGGATTCCGCTGCAGCGAATGCGACGGCAAGCCCCTACGCCGACTTTAAAACCGCCATTATGCTGCCCGGCATCGAAGGCGAAAATGCCATCTTCAAGATGATTGCGGACGGCATCCGCACCGCCTGCAAGGACCTTGGCGCGCCGGAACCCAAAGTGGTGGAAGGCGGCGACCAGTGGACGGCTTACGGCAAGTACCTGACAAGCCTCGCGGAAGCGGGCATTTACGACGTAATCTTTACAACCACGGACGTAATGCGCTACTGCGTCAACGAAACGCATAAGCTCTACCCCGAGCAGAAGTTCGTTTTAATCGATTCCGACCTCAACGCCTATGCCGACCGGTTTGACGGCGGAAAAATTCCGGACACGGTCTGGGGCGTTTCCTTCGACCTCTACCAGCTCGGCTACCTCGGCGGCTACTACTGCGGCCTTGTAACCCAGAGCGATATGCCGCGCGCGAACCCTGATCTCGTGGTCGGCCTCGTGTTTACGGATGTATATGACGCCTGGGAAGTGGACGTGAAAACAGGCTTTACCAACGGCGTCAAGGCCGCAAACCCCGATATTACGATTATCAACTCCATCATTGGCGACTGGGTCGATCCGCAGAAGGGTGCGGACGTATCCCGCGCGCTGTTCGCGCAGGGCGCCGATATCATCTACTACACCACCGGCGCTTCCGCTTACGGCTGCGTTACCGAAGCCGAAGCGCAGAAGAAGTACGCCGTACCGGACGACAACAACGCCATTTCGCTCTCGCCGGAAACCATCGTTGGCTGCACGCTCGTGCAGGGCTATCAGGCGGCGTACGACGCGGCTTACGGCGCGATTTCCGGCACTTTGGAATACGGCACAGGCCGCACAGTCGGCGCTGCGGAAGACGTCATCTCCTTTACGTTTGACGACCCGGTCACGAAGGCCGCCGTCCCCGCGGACATCCTGGAAAAGATGCAGACCGCCTATCAGGGTCTGATCGACGGAACCATCGACCCGCGCGCGCCGATTGCCTGAACTTTCCCAAGCTTGCGGATACGACCCCTGATATTGAACGATTTTCGGAAGGAACTGTGTTCTATGTCGGCTTATCTGGAGATGCGGGGCATCAAAAAAACCTACCGTTCCTTTGGCCGGGAAGTCCGCGCGCTCAAGGGCGTTGATTTCTCCGTGCAAAAAGGCACGGTTCACGGCCTGCTTGGCGAAAACGGCGCGGGCAAATCCACGCTCATGAAAATCCTCTCCGGCGTGGAACGCATGGACGAGGGCGAAATCCGCATCAGCGGAACCCCGGTTCGCGTGAAAAACGCAATCGCGGCTTCGCGCTGCGGCGTCGGCATGGTGCACCAGCACTTTTCGCTTTTGGACGACTACACCGTGGTGGAAAACGTCGTCCTCGGCATGGAGCCTGTTAAAGCGCTCGGTTTTCTCGACGAAAAAGCCGCCCGTAAGGCCGCCGAAGAAGCGGCGAAGCAATGCGGCTTTGCCATTGAGCTTGACCGCAAGGTGGCGACGCTCTCTATGGGCGAAAAGCAGAAGGTCGAAATCATGCGCGCGTTATTCGGCAAGGCCGACCTGCTCGTGTTTGACGAGCCGACCAGCGTGCTTGTCGAGCAGGAAGTCAAGGGATTGCTGGAAACTATCCGCATGCTGAAAGCCTCCGGCAAGACCATCGTCTACATCAGCCACAAGGTGGAGGAAGTGCTTGCCATTACCGATGAAGTCACCGTGCTTCGCGACGGCGAGGCCGTCTTTACCGGCAGCACGAGCGCGCTCGACGCACAGGAAACCGTGCGCCTGATGGTCGGCAAAACGCTCTCTCCCGAGCTTGGCCGCACCCCCTGCCGCCCCGGCGAGCGCGTGCTGGACGTTTCGAACCTGTTTGTCAAAAACGGCCCGCTCTTTATGGTCAAAAACGCGAGTTTCTCCGTTTGCGCGGGGGAAATCGTAGGCGTTGCGGGCGTCAACGGCAACGGCCAGCAGGAACTGCTGGAAGCGCTGTTTGGGTTGAGGGATACCGCGAGCGGCTCGATTGCGCTGCTCGGTAAGGATATTTCGCGCCTCACCCCTTGCGCGCGCCGCAAGGCCGGCATGGGGTATATCCCGGAGGATCGCATTCATGTTGGCTCCTGCGCCACGGCCTCCATTTCGGAAAACCTCCTGATCGACCGCAGGAACCAAAAGCCCTACTGCCGCGGCGGCTGGCTCAGCCCGCGCCCGCTGGAGCAGCTTTCGAACGAACTCATCGCGCGCTACAGCATCAAAGCCGCGGATGGGCGACATATCGTAGGCGGCCTGTCCGGTGGGCATATCCAGCGGACGATCCTCGCGCGCGAGCTCACCGCCGAGCCAAAACTCCTGCTCGCGGCGGAAGTCACCATGGGGTTGGACGTTCTTTCCGCGCGGTATATCCACGACGAAATGCTCGCCCTTAGGGAAAGAGGGCTTGCCATCCTGCTCGTTTCGAGCAATATTAATGAAATTCTCGAACTCAGCGACCGCGTGCTCGTGCTGCGCGGCGGTGAAATCACCGCAAGCCTCATCAACAACGCCGCGCTGACGCGCGAAGAGATTGGCGAATATATGCTTGGCGTCAAACGAATGGATTCCGAACCCGGCAAAGCAGAGGGGGCAATGGCATGAAACAGGGCAAACGTACGTTCTTTGAGCTGCTTGTCATCCTCTCCGGCCTTATAATGGCGCTGGTGGTCATCCTGCTCTGCAGCGACGAACCCGCCGTTGCGCTCAAGTTCTTCTTTACCGGCCCGTTTTCGAGCGCATATTTCTTTGGGGACATGCTCAACACCGCCGTGCCATTGATCATCTGCGGGCTGGCGGCGAGCGTTTCGTTTACCGCTTCCGTCTGGAACCTCGGTTTGGAAGGCATGGTATACTTTGGTATGCTCACGGGCACGCTTTCCGCCGTCGCCATGGAAGGCTGGCCCGCCGCGGTTGCGATTCCTCTGATGTTCATCGCCGCGTTCGCGGGCGGAGCATTGTTAGCCGCCGTCTGCAACTTCTTAAAGCGCAAGTTTGATCTGGACGTGATGATGTCCTCGCTCATGCTCGCCAACGTGGTCTTTTACCTCATCTTCATGCTGGTGGAAGGGCCGCTGCGCGACATGGAATCCGGTCAGGGCGTCACCACGAAGGCCATTCCGGAGGCGTTCCGCTTTGGCCGCATTCTGGAGCCTTCCGACCTGAACACCACGCTGTTTCTCGCTCTCGCTCTCGCTGTGATCGTCTACTTTGCGCTCAAGCGCTCCCGCGTCGGCTACGAAATCCGCATGACCGGGCAGAGCCCCGCGTTCGCGCGGTACGGCGGCGTCAGCACGGCGGCGGTGGCCAGCCTTGCGATGATCTTCTCCGGCGGGCTCTCCGGCATCGGCGGCATGACGTATGTGCTCAGCACGTCGTTCCGCGTGCGCAACCAGCTCTGCGGCATCGGCTGGAGCGGGCTTTCCATCGCCATGATCAGCCGCAACAATCCGCTTTTAGTCGTACCGGTTGCGCTGTTCTTTGCCTACCTCACCAAGGGCGCGGAGTGCGCCGCGCTGTTTGCGGATATTACGCCGGACGTTTCTCAAATCATTCAGGGCGCGATTCTGCTGCTGGTCACCAGCGAAAAGCTGATTGAGTTTTTAGTTGGACAGCATAAGGAAAAAAAGCAGTCCGAACAGAAATCCAATCAGAAGGAGGCGGTTAACGCATGAACCAGTTCGTCTCCGGCTTCCTCTATACGATTATCGCCTACGGAACTCCGCTCATCCTCTGTTCGCTCGGCGGCATGATGACCGGGCTTTCCGGCAGGTTCAACCTCGGCATGGAGGGCATGATGCTCTTTGCCGCGTTCTTTTCGCTCTACTTTGCCAATCTTTGGGACAGCCTGCTGCTCGGGCTTTTGATGGGCGTCGGCATTACGGTTCTCATCGGGCTGTTCATGGCGCTGATGACGCTTAGACTCGGCGTGGATATCTACATCGTCGGCATGGGAATCAACATCCTCGGCACGGGGCTGACCACATTCCTCATCTACGTGCTCACGGGTTCCCAGGGGTCGATTATCTACCCCAACGCGCCAAGGCTTGCAAAGCTGGCCACGCCGCTGATTGAAAAGATTCCCTACCTCAACCAGGTGCTCAGTAACCATACCTGGCTGGACTATCTGGCTATCGTGCTCGTGGTCGTTCTCTACGCTGTAATCTTCAAGACCGCGTTCGGGCGCAGGCTCCGCGCGGTCGGCATGAGCGAATGGGTCGCTTCCGCGCGCGGCATCTCCGTTGACGGAATGATCTATGTTTCGTACGCCGTCTGCGGCGCGCTCTGCGGACTCGCGGGCGCATCGCTGTCGCTGACGCAGGGCATCTTTGTCGGCGGTTTTGTTGGCATGACGAACGGACGCGGCTGGCTTGCCATGGCGGTTGTCATCCTCGCGCAGAGCAACCCTTACATCGTGCTCTTCTCCGCTTGGGCGCTCGGCGCGCTTTCCGCCGCGGGAGATATCCTGCAGGCGGCGGTGGGCTTCCCGGCAAGGCTTGTGCAGATGCTGCCGTTTCTTGGCGCGCTCGTCGCTGCAAGCATTTATTCTTATCGCCGCATGAAGCTGAGCAAACAGTCGTTTTCTTGAGTAACTTTCTCTCAGGCCGCGCCTGACTCGTTTTTCAAAGGGGTAACCGCATGCTGATACTTAAAAACATCGCGCATCTGGTAGTCAATGCCAACACGATCCTTCACGACGTCGATCTCATCACAGAAGGCAACCGGATTGCGAAAATCGGGGCGAACCTTTCCGTGCCGGACGGCGCGGAAACGATCGACTGCCGCCGCTGCGCCGTTCTGCCAGGCTTTGTCAACGCGCATACGCACCTGTATCAAACCCTTCTGGTCGGGCAAAGGGACGATCTTTCGCTCGCTGGTTGGTGCGACCAGGTGCTGACCCCGCCCATCACCGCGCTGTACGGCAGGATCCCGCCAAAGGAGCGCGAGCGCTTCTCCTATCTCTGGACGGCGGTCGGCATCTGCCAGATGCTGCGTTCCGGCGTGACCGCGTTTTTTAACATGGATATCAACTACGCGCAGGACGGCATGTTCCGCGCGGCAAGGGAAGCGAACGTTCGCAGCTTTATCGGGCTGGAGCTTGCCGACCTGTTTTTGAGCGACGAAAAAGGCTTGAAGCGCGACCTTGCGGAAGTCGAGCGTCTGCTGAAAACCTACCCCGGAAACTGCGTGATCACCCCGTCCGAACCAAACCTCTGCAGCGAAACCGCGCTTTCCGCACTCTCCGCGCTCGCTTTGCAGTACGGCGCGCTTGTGCAGGTGCATGTGGACGAAACCGCGCGGGAAGCCGCGCAGTGCGTCTCCGAACGCGGCAAAACCGAGCTGGAATACCTCGATTCCCTTGGATTCCTCTCACCCCGGTTCTCCGCTGTCCATGGCGTGCACTTGACCCGGCGGGAAATCGAGCTTGCGGCTCTGCGCGGCGTAACGGTTGTGTATAACCCCAAGAGCAACGCAAAACTCGGCAGCGCCGTCTGCCCCATCCCCGCGCTCCGGCAGGCGGGCGTTAACCTCTCCCTTGCCACGGACGGCCCCGCCAGCAACGACCGTCTCGACATGTTCGAGGAGATGCGTTTTGGCGCGATGCTCCAGAAAGCCGCGCTTTCGAATCCGGAAGCCGTCACCGCCTCGGACGTGTTTACCATGGCGACTGCTGGCGGCGCGAATATGCTCCTGCTCGACGCGGGCGAACTGAAGGAAGGCAAACTTGCGGACTTTTCCATTCTCCCGCTTGACCGTCCGGGTCTTGCGTTCGGAACAGCCGATCTGATCTCCACCATCGTCTACTGCGCCGAGAGCGGAGATGTTCGGGACGTTTACGTCGGCGGTAAGCCAGCGCTTAAAAACGGCATGGTCACTGGGTTTGACGAATCCGCCGTCACGCAGGAATTTTACGGTATTTTGCATCGTCTTCTGAACGAAATACAGGTGCTGTCCAAATAGAAGTTTTTTACGGCGTTCTGCATCGTCTTTTAACGAAATACAGGCGCTGTGCAAGTAATCAAACAAGCATCAAAGTTGGAGGGATTCCATGCAAACTCTGAGTGAACGAACCGTCAATTTAATCGAGGAACGGATTCTTCCGCGTCTCTGGGAACTGAATTGCGAACGGCATACGCTGAACAACGGCGCAACCGTCGTCGATATGGGCGTCCTCGCCCCCGGCGGGCGGGAAGCCGCGTTGCTCTGTACGCTCGTGACGTTCGGCGGCCTCGGGGAAGTCG
>JBDKTD010000207.1:0-3675 GCA_039680365.1 Clostridiaceae bacterium | reverse complement strand
GCCGTGATGCTGCTCAAATAAAAGCAACCGTTTCAGCCTCATACAGTAAGAAAAAAAGCAGGCAGAACCGTTCAGGTCTGCCTGCTCAGTCCATCGACAAAGTCCTTTGAACTTTGCCGATGGATTTTTACTGTGGGAAAAAACACCGCTACAGCGGTGTTTTCTGCAAATTCGGCGAATGAATCGCCAAATTTGATGTAAAATGGGCGGGTCGAATCCCCCAAACCCCCTAAGCGGGTTTGTCGATACACAGAGCAGGCAGAACCGTTCAGGTCCTGCTGTTTTATTGCTTCTCTTGTTCGGCTCAGGTCGTTAGCCGAGCTTGAGCACCTGCTCTACGAACACGCGCACGATGGCGGGATCAAACTGTTTGCCCGCGCACCGCACGAGCTCCGCCGCCGCTTCCTCCCGCGAGATGGCTTTTCGGTAGACGCGCTCGCTGGTCATGGCGTCAAACGCGTCCACGACCGCAAGAATGCGCGAGAGCAGCGGGATTTCCTCGCCCGACATCCCGCGCGGGTAGCCGTTTCCGTCCCAGCGCTCGTGGTGGCATAGGATATACTCCGCAACCGGAGCCAGATCGAGGTTGTTCTGCGCAATGCGGAAGCCGATCTCCGGATGCTTCTTCATCTCGTTCCACTCTTCGTCCGTCAACGGGCCGGGCTTTTGCAGAACGCTGTCGTTGACGCCGACTTTGCCGATATCGTGCAGCATGGCAAAGAGCGTCATTTCGTCGAGCTCCTTTGCCGAAACGCCGAGAATTCTGGCAACCTGCAGACAGTACTGCTGCAGCCGTTCGGCGTGCTCCTCCGTTTCCTCGCTCCTCGCCGAGAGCGTGGAGAGCAGCGCGTTGATTACGCTGCTGCGGAAACTCTTTTCAATCATGAGCTTGCGGCGGTAGGTCCACTGCTCCGCCTGCCGCAGAACCTCCTGAAAATCGCGGTCGCCCGACGTTTTAACTGCGTACCCCATTGCGATGCTCAGCTGAATACGCTCGTCGCTTTCCTCCGCGCAGCGCAGCAGTACCCGGTCGATAAACTGCTCCGCGTCCTGCGCCGTGCCGCCCGGCATCAACACCAGGAACTCGTCCCCGCCCCAGCGACCGACCAGATCGCCTTCGCGGCAGCATTCCCGGAGAATCTCCGCAACCTTGATAATAAAGATATCTCCCGCGTTGTGCCCGAACGCGTCGTTGACCAGTTTTAACCCGTTGAGGTCGCCCATGATTACGGCAAACGGCGCATCGCCCGCGCGCTCGAGGCTCAAAACCCGATCCTCCATGAAATAGCGATTGTACAGGCCGGTCATGGAATCGTGGGAAACGATATAGTCGATGCGCTCGCGCTGTGCCTTTTCCTGTGTAATATCGCGGAACACCATCACGACGCCGTAAACGCGGCCTTCCTCGTCGCGGATTGGCGCGGCGCGGTCGGCAATGGGCACTTTGCCGCCGGAGCGGGTAATCAGCGCGGTATGGTTCGCCAGCGCGACGGTTTCGCCAGTGATGAGCGCTTTCAGTATTGGAGACTCCGCGCTCAGCCCCGTTTCCTCGCTGACCAAATGGAGCACTTCGGAAAACGGCTTGCCAACGGCGTCGTCCCCCCAGCCGGTGAGTGCCTGCGCGGTCGGGTTAATCAGCGTGATTGCGCCCGCGATATCGGTTGCCACCACACCGTCGCCAATGGACTGCAGCGTAATATCGAGCATCTCCTTTTCGCGCAGCAGTTCGGCGGTTTTCTTTCTCACTTCTCTGCGGAGCTTGCGGTTCCAGATCGTGATCATCAGAATCACAAACGCCACCACGGCAAGCCCGGCTAAAAGGTACTTGAGAAAATAGGAAAGATACAGCTGTGCGCTCTCCTGGCCGAACCATTTGTCCTGAATGGCTTCCAGTTCCTTATCCGTAATCCGTGAAAAACCGTCTTCCACCAGTTGGAGCGTTTCGGTATCCCCCTGCGCCACGGCGCGGTGGAATTCTCCCGAATAAATCGTAAGCCCGCCGCTGAAACGGTTGGCGAGCCCCGTTTTGTAAAGGTAATACAGCGCGGGCGGCTCGTCCATGACAAACACACGCACCTTGCCGCCGCGAACCGCGTCGATGATCGCTTCGTAACTGGAATACTCCGCAACATCCGTTACGCCCGCTTTTTTCAGCACGTCGATGCAGGCGTCGCCTTCCTTGACCGCAACCAGAAAGCCGTGAAGGGACTTGACGTCCGTAATACCGCCGATGCGGTTATCGTGAAACACCGGGACGTTTATGGTGACGTACGGTTTGGAAAAATCGAGCCAGGCATCCCGCTCTTCATTATAAAACGCGGTGTCAATTACATCGAACTTGCCGCTCTTCATGACATCCTGCGCGGTCGCCCAGTCCATGGCGGAGAGTTTCACGTGAATGCCCGTCTTCTCCTCCCAGAGCTTCCATTGATCGATTAGAATGCCCTGCAGATTCCCCGCTTCGTCATAGAATACGTAAGGCGGGTAGTTGTTGTCCATTACGACGCTGATTTCCCGCACTCCGTCGGAGCGAGAGTCCGCTCTCTGCCGCCCCAGCAAAACAAGCACCACCGCCGTAACGGCAAAGGCAACCACGCAGAGCGCGGAGAATAGAATGATTTTGTTTTTCTTTTTCATCCCGCTCTACCCCTCCTTGCTTGATGGAGACAACATGGCTGCAAAGCATGACGGAACTCTGAAAGGAGCAATCCTATTTCCAAGTAAACGTGACTAGAGAAAAAGTCAGGAAGCGCACTTGATGAAACCGCAAGCCTGGTCTGAACGTGAGTTGTGTCACTGTGACTAATATTATTGTAGAGGCAGTCTGGACTGCGCGTCAACGGTCATTTCCGTAAAAGCGCGTTTTACGGTCTTGTTTTGGCGAAGTTTTACAGAAATTACAGGTTTTTTAAGCATTGTTTTCGTTTGGCATAGTCAACCGGAACGTCAGCGTAAGCAAGTCCGCGTCCTTCGAGCTTGACCCGGCCATCAGCACAAAATCGCCGTTTTCTACGACGCGCCGCTCGTCCGCTTTCACCAGCGAAAAGTCCCCGCGCGTCAGCGGAAAGGAAAGCTCGCGCGTTTCACCGGGCTCAAGCGTCACCTTTTGGAACGCGACGAGCCGCTTGACGGGCGTAAGCACACTGCTGACCAAATCTCGAACATACACCTGCGCCGTCTCCGCGCCACGCACCGCTCCGGCGTTGCTCAGGGCAACGGATAGCGTCAGCGAGCGTTCGTCAAAACGCAGGTTCTGATAAACAAAGCGCGCATAGCCAAAGCCTTCTCCAAACGAAAACAGCGGCTCCGGCGGCTGATCGACGTATTTCCCGCCGTGCCAACCCGGCAGGCTGTTGTAGTACACCGGAATCTGCCCCGTATGGTGTGGAAACGAAATCGGCAGTTTGCCGGAAGGGTTCAGCTTACCAAACACAGCTTTGGCAACGACCTCGCCGCCGAACATGCCGCCGTTGAAGGCGATCATCACCGCGTTGGAGCCTTCCGCCACGCGGGGAAAGCAGAGCGGTTTAGTCGAAACCAGAATCGTCAGGATGGGAATATTCAGCGTTTTCAAGCGAAAAAACAGCTCTTCCTGCCTGCCGGAAAGCGAAAGATCCGCGCGGTCGCGAAACTCCCCCGCCTGCTCCACGCAGTCGCCCAGAACCAGCAGAACCG
>JBDKTD010000004.1:0-12204 GCA_039680365.1 Clostridiaceae bacterium | reverse complement strand
ACGATTCCGACGCACCGGAAGCGCGCGCCTTTACGCTGATGCAGGCGGAGGCGCTGGAGGCGACCGTCGCCCGTTTACGGGAAGCGGGATGCGCAATCAAGAACGTCCATCTGCAGGCGAGCTACGGGCTGCTGAACTACCCCGCGTTGGGCGGCAGTGTCGTCCGCGCTGGCATCGCGCTCTACGGCATGCTGAGCACGCGCGAGGATACGGAGCGCTGCGCTCTCCCCCTCCAGCCAATTCTTTCGCTGAAGGCTCGCGTGGTGCTGGTCAAAGACCTGTTTGCCGGGGAAGCGGCGGGTTACGGACTGGCGCACATCGCCAAGCGGGATTCCAAAATTGCCGTGCTCTCGGTCGGGTATGCGGACGGGCTTCCCCGCGCGCTGTCCCGTGGCGTTGGCAGGGTGTTGATCAACGGCTGCCCTGCTCCCATCGTCGGGCAAATCTGCATGGATCAAACAATGGTCGATATCACCGCAATCCCCGGCGTTCAATCAGGCGACGCCGCCGTGCTGATTGGCAAATCGGGCGGCGAGGAGATCACCGCCTGCGAGCTCGCCGAACAGGCGGGAACCATCTCCAACGAGATTCTGAGCCGCCTGGGCAGCCGGCTTGAGCGCGTTGTTGCGCGCTAACGCGTTTCCGCAGCGAGACGGTTTGCGTCGTCCTCAACAAAAAAAAGCCCCTCTATTAGGGCTCTCTTATCATCTTATGCGCGGATGCGGGGTCATGGCTTCATTTGCGGAAAGTACCCGGCCATTCCCGTTTGGGGAGAACGGCCGGGCTTCATCAAACAAGGCTTAATGCATAGCTGCATCCCGACAGCTGTTCATCATCTCTTCCAGCGGAAGGAGTTTACCCGACGTATCCGCGGACTGCAGGCAGAGCGCGGCGGCAGCGCTCGATGCGTTCAGCGCCTGCTCCAGCTCTTTGCCCGTGAGAAACGCGGCAAGGAATCCCGCAATGGCAACATCTCCGGCTCCGGTTGCGGAAACGATAGAGGTTTTCTCATTCAAACACGGCTTAACGGGCGAGCCACCCGCCGTCAACCGCAATGGTGAACCCGGTTACGTAGTTGGAAGCGTCGCTCGCCAGATACACATACGTTCCGGCCAGATCTTCCGGTTTTCCCCAGCGACCCGCCGGGATTCGGCTGAGAATCTCCCGGTAACGGCTTTCGTCGGCGCGCAGCGCTGCCGTATTGTCCGTTTCCATATAGCCCGGCGCAACCGCGTTTACCTGAATGTTATATTTCGCCCATTCGTTGGCCATCAGCATGGTCATCCCCTTTACAGCGCTCTTGCTTGCGGTATAGGCTGGCACGCGGATGCCGCCCTGAAACGAAAGCAGCGACGCGGTGTTGATGATCTTGCCTCCCGTGCCCTGCTTGACCATCTGGTTCGCCACAGCCTGCGAAAGAAAGAACAGAGCTTTCGCGTTTACACCCATAACGTCGTCCCAGTCCTGCTCGGTAAACGCAAGCGAGTCCTCCCGGCGGATGATGCCTGCGTTGTTGACGAGGATATCGATTTCCCCAAACGCGGCCAGCACGCGCTCAACAATGATCGGAACAGCGTCCATTTGCGCAAGATCCGCGCGAACATGCAGAAACCTGCGCCCCGCCTCGGCGACTTCACGCGCAACCGCGTCCGCTTCTCCGCGCGAAACAACCGCAATGTCCGCGCCCGCCTCGGCAAGCGCCTTTGCAACGGCGCGCCCAAGCCCCGCGTTTCCGCCGGTAACAATTGCAACTTTGTTTTCCAGACTGAATAATGTGTTCATCGTCTCACGCTCCTATTTCAGCATTGCCATCGGCACGGCGTCCATGTCGTCAAACGTTTGATTTTCGCCCGCCATCCCCCAGATAAAGGTGTATCCGGCCGTGCCGACGCCGGAGTGAATCGACCAGGAAGGCGAAATGACCGCCTGCTCGTTGGCAACGACGATATGCCGCGTTTCCTCCGGTTCCCCCATCAGATGAAACACGCGCGTTTCCGCGGCCATGTCAAAGTAAAAATACACCTCCATGCGCCGCGCATGCGTATGCGTCGGCATGGTGTTCCAAACGCTGCCCGGCTCCAGTACGGTTAGACCCATCACAAGCTGGCAGCTTTTGCAAACCGCCGGATGCACATATTGGCAGATGGTTCGTTTGTTCAGCGTTTGCTCGCTGCCGAGGCAGACGGGTTTTGCTTTTTCAAACTCGATTTTCACGGTTGGATAGCCTTGGTGCGCCGGCGTCGAGTTGAGATAGAACTTTGCCGGGTTTTCGGGATGAAGCGAGCGAAAAATGACGTTCTTTACGCCCATACCGACGTAAAGACCGTCCCGGTTTTGTAAGGTATATGCAGTTTGATCCAGAATCACCTCGCCCGCGCCGCCGATATTGATGATTCCCATCTCGCGGCGCTCCAGAAAGTACGCCGTTCCAAGCTCCTTATCCGCGCCGAGCGTCAGCTCGCCCGCTATCGGCAGAATACCCCCGGCGATTATGCGATCCTCGTGCGAATAGGTCAAGCAAGCCTCGCCCGGCTGAAACACGGTCGGTATCAAAAAGCGGCTTCGCAATTGCTGCGTGTTGCAGTCTTCCGCATCCTCGGGATGGCTCGCGTATCGAATACTCCAGTTCATTTCGTTTTTCCTCTTTTTCAAAAAATGCGGTAATGGCTGTAAGCGCAGGGCGTCGCCCCGGCCGTTACAGCACAGAGAAGCGAATTTCAATCTCTTTTTCAAACGGCGTATAGCAGGTAAAGCAGCGCATATTCGTTTCCGCCGCGTTCAAATCCGATTCCCGCCGCCCGAACTCGTGAAACGCCGGGCCAATATTGATGCGCGCGCGTCCGCGGCATATCTCCAGCTCGCCCTGTTCCCCAACGTGGATTGGCGCGCCCAACGCCGTAAAGACGAGCCGGAACGGGGCGTTCTCTACGCCGTCGGCACGGAGATAGAGCGCGATTTTGTCGTTCGAAATCGCCGTTTTGACCTCCAGGCTCAGCGTCGGCCCTGGCCGCATCGGGCGTTTGCTGTGATCCATCGCCCACCAATCGGCTGTTTCCGGTTTGGATGCAAACGGAAGATAATACCACCCCCGCATGGTTTGATTCAGCGTGTATTCCCGCTCTCCGGACTGCGTCATTGCATCGCCGACAAACCCGCGATGCTCAAAAAAACCGCCCTGCAGCTCGACCGCAAGCCCGATTCCTCCGTACTGCACATGCAAAAACGCAGGATGATGCGCCAGCACCGTAACGGAACGATCCGCCGTGTTGTCGCGTACGACGCCGGAATCTTCAAAGAAGCGGCTGGGATGCGGCATTGCCCCGCGCGGCGTATCGGCAACCGGAATCAGTTCCGGCTGGTTCATAAACTGAATCAGGAGATCGGGTGCGCGCAGGTTATCCCGTACAACCCGCTCCATGATGGCGCGCGCCGCCTGCAAAAAGTCCTCGCGCTGGTGTTTGTGCCCCAGCAAGAGATATTGCCAGTAATAGTAGCGCGGAAAAACGCGCAGGTCTTTATCGAAACGGGTGGAGTTTTCGGTAAAAATACTCCCGTCCGGCTCGATATACGAAAGCATCATCGTGAGGTTTCTCGCGGCATACGCCTCATACCGGTCGTCGCTCAGCGCCTGCGCCAGCATCAGCATGCTGTCGTTGTTGACGCGGTTGTAGTTGCCGGACGAGCGTTCGGCGTACTCGCCGTCGCCATTGATATCGATCCCTTCGGCAAGATACCGCTCCGCTTCACGCAGATACGTTTCTTCCCCCCAGAGCGCTCCGCAGTTGGCCAAAACGGAAGCGATCGCCCAGCGGTGGTTAGGCGTATGAAAACCGCCCTGCATCAAACCTTGCGCGCCCTTTTTCAGGATGGCTTCCAGTCTTGCCTCAAACGCCTCGTATTTACCGGTCTTCTTGAGGAAAGCGTAGGTTGGTAGGATCTTTTTCAGGATAAAAGCGGTGTCGGGCGGAGAGTCGAAGTTGCAGATTTCGTAGTCGAACAGCCCGTTCGCGCGCTGCCTTTTTTCCACAAAGGAAAGCCCCTGGTCGATGCGCTCTTTGAGCGTATCGCTGGCATACCAGGCGGAATCTTCGTTCATCAGGCCGGAGAGCATTGTCATCAGGCGGTAGACCGCGTGCTTGGCCATCACAATGCCGTCCGCATTGGAAAACGCGCCAAAGAACCGGCAAGTGCGGTCGCGCTCCTGCTCGAGCAGCGCTTCCTCAATCCTCCGGTCGGTCTCGTGCAAAATCAGTCCGTAGTGCGATTCCATGCTTCCTCCTGCTGTAAAAACGCGTGCAAAAAGAGGGTCGCGAGCGCCTGCCCGTACAGCATCGGGCTGAATTCGATCGTCTTGTAGAATTCCAGTGAAGTCCGGCCCATCGACGTTCCGTAGGAAACGCGGTTGACGATTCCACATAAGTCTATATTGTCCAGAATCGGCGCCAGCGCGCGCTGTGCAAGCCGCCTCCGGTCAGCCGGAATCAGCCCCGCTTCCGCCGCCAGCAAGATACCGTAGCCAAAGCCAGCCGTCGCGCTCGCCTCCAAATAAGAGGTCGGGTCGTTGAGCAGGGTATGCCACATGCCCGTTTCATCCTGGCACGCTAAAAGCGCGTCCACCTGGCGATTGAGCGCGCTGACAAGAAAGCGCCTTACCGCCGCATCGCACGAGGAGATTGTAAGATACTCCGGTATGGCAATCGTCAGCCAGCAGTTCCCGCGCGCCCACAGCGCTCGCGTGAAGTTATGGTTGCCTTCAAACGTCCAGCCGTGATAGAACAGCCCGGTTTCGCTGTTTTGAAGGTACTTGACGTGCAGCAGAAACTGGTATTCCGCTTCCTGCTTATATCGCTCGTCGTTCAGAATTCTGCCCATGTTCGCCAGAAACAGAACGCTCATAAACACCGTGTCCGTCCAGAGCTCCTCGCGGTTGACCGCGTCGGACGTCGTGTGCTGAAAACCGCCCTGCTGCGTTCTGGGAAAGTGCTCCAGCATCCAATCCGCGCTCAGCCTGCAGGGCGCGAGATACCGCTCCTCCCTTGTAAACTCCGCCAGAAAGGACAGCGCAAGCATGGGCGAGAGCGTGTTAACGTTCAGCGTAGGCAGCCCGATTTGCAGCTGCCGGTCAAAATACGATTTCAGCAGCGTCAGGGTTTCCGGGTTTTCTCCGCTGACAAACAGTTTCCAAAGGCAGAACAGCCCGATTCCCTGCGGCCACTCCCAGCATTTATAACGCTCGATGTCGTCGCAGCCGAGATTGCAGGACTTCATATTCTCCATGAACGCCGCGTCGTCCATGTACAAATCGTCCGGCAAGCGGCGCGTCAGCAAAGCCAGTTTTTCCAAAACAGCGGTTCGCGTTGGCGTTGTCATATCCATCCCTTTATAAACCGGCCTCCATTTTTTGTAGCAGCGCAATGACTGCGCACGGATGTTCCGCCGTATAGGTTGGCTGCCAGTCCGGCTGCGCAACGGTTTGCTCATAGCGCGGCGACCAGCGCATCCATATGCTCGATATGCCAAACGCGTTTGCGCCGGCAATGTCCTTTTTCAGGTTGTTCCCAATCATGACCACGCGTCGCTTATCCCGGCTCGAAAGCCGCATTGCGCGAAACGCCGCGTCATACATTGCCCCGTCCGGCTTCTGGACGCCGACCTGTTCCGAGGTGACCCAGCCTTCAAAGACGTCCCTTTTACCCAGCGCGCCGAAGATGTTGTCAAACGATTCCGTTTCCCCGTCAGCAACCAGACACACGCGGTATTGCTCCGCCTGTAAAAAATCCATAAGCTCGCGCGCGCCGTCGATCCAGCCTGCGCTCTGCACAATGCCGCGATCGTCCAGCACCTGCGTGGATTCGTCGATCAGCGTATCCCCGCTGTCGAGCAGCACAACCAGTTTTTTCGCCATACCCACCGCCTACGCGTTCTCCGTTGGCGCTTGCGCCGCTCTGCGCACTTCCAGCTCCTCGCGGATGGTGCGCAGTCTGCTGCCGGAGAGTTTGTAAAACAGAAACGGAATGATGCTGACTAAATTGGTCAGCGCGGGAATGATCGTCATCATTGCAAAGATTCCCGCCTGCGTTGTTTCGGCCTGCATGTATAAGTCCGTTCTGCCCGGGAGCAGATTGCCCGTACCCATGGCGGAAAACCCGATCGCTACCAGAATGAGGGACATCACAAAGTCCTTGAACCCGCTGGCAATCTTTCCGCGCAGCGACATCAGAGAAAACGAAATGCCTTCCTGCCGCTGTCCGGTCTTCCACTCCATATAATCGATCGTATCCGTCAGCATCAGAGACGGTATGACGTTTAAAATGCCGACCGGCGTCATCGCGATGCAGAGAATCGTCGCCAGTACGACGGGGTTCATCGTAAACTGCCCCGCGACGAACATGACCATCAGCCAAAAGGAGTGAAACAGTGTTGCCGCAATATAGAGCGTCTTTGCCTCGAACTTGCGTTTGAGGTAAGGCGAGAGAATCATGCCCACCAGTGAGGAAAGCGAACCGGGCAGCGCAAAGAAAATCTGCATCGACGGCTTGAGATAGACATAGCTTACAAAGTACACGACGCTTGCTGAGACGATGTTTCTGAAAAACGAGAGGAAATGTCCGCCGATGAGCAGAAGCAGCGGTTTATTCTGGAAGAGGTAGACAAACGCGTCCTTGACGCGGGGTTTCTCAATGCTCGGCGGAATGCGTTCCTTGAGTTTCAGACCGCCTGAAATTACGAAGATCGGCGTTACAATACCCGCGACAACCGCCGTGCCGATATAGACCGCCGCAGCCGACTTTGTGAGAAGGAATCCCAGCGCAACCAGCGCCGTGGCGATTTCGCCGCCCGCGGAACCGGCGATTCTGCCGACCGAGATGATCTTCGTTCTCTCGTTCGTGTTGGGCGAAGCAACCGCGCTGATGCCTGCCATAGGCACGTCCACGACCGTTGAAAACGCTTCCCAAGTCAGAAACGTAATGAACATGTAGGCGATTTTGAACCCTTCGCTGATGTTCCACGGAATAAACAGGCTGATGGTGATCAGCGAGAACGGAATCGAGCCAAAGATCAGATACGGCCGCATCTTGCCCCACTTGGTTCTGGTGCGGTCGATGATGGTGCCCATAATGGGGTCGTTGACGCCATCCCAGATTTTGACCACAAGGAACGCCGTGCCGACGATTGCCGGATGAATCATGAACACGGAGGTGTAAAAGATGAACAAATACCCCTGCACCAGGCCGAACAGAATACTCTGGCAGAAGTTCGCAAGCGAGTAGGAAGCGTAGTCGCCAAATTTCAGGTACTTCTTTTCTTCCGCTGTCATTTGTGGTCTCCTTCTTTTTGCTTTATTGTCGCAAGAATGGCGGTGATCCGCGGCGGAATCGCTTCGAAAAGCGACTCCCAGGGAAGGAGGAGCTTGGTATCCAGAGGTCTGTACTCAAATTCGAGCGTGGGATTGAACGAGTAATTCGCTTTGATGTAGGCTTCCACCACAGCTTGCGTTTCGTCGTTCGTCGCAATCCGCCCCTCGAACAGGTCCATCACGAGTAAGCCTTCGCTCCCGGCAAGAAGATTGCAGCACAGCTGCCAGTCCGGCAGAATTTTAAAGAGGCTTCCCTCCTGCATAAAGGCGTGCTTACCGGGCTGACAGAAGATTTTCAAATGCGTCTGATCGACAATCTCATAGCCTTCCAGCGCCATCGCCTTGAGATAAAAACCATGGAAGCTCGCTTCGGCGTCCACAACCGCGCCGTCGTGGCCGACATAGATCCAAATATGCTCCAGATCGTAGAGATGCTGAATGTCGAAGTCAAAGTACACCGCGTATTCCACCGCAAAGGCGACGCGCTGCGGGTCAAAATAGACGTCCCGCCGGAACGAGCGGCTCCGGGCCGGCGCGTGAAACACCGTGTATCCAATCCCCTTAATCTCGAACGGTTCCGCCCGATCCATCATGATTCTTGGCAGGTAACGTTCCGCAGTCTCCGTGTTCATTTTTCTACCTCCCGCCGGTCAAATTTCAGACGAATGGTTTTAATTTCGAAAGGCCGGAACCAGAGTTTAACTCCGTCGTTGCCGACCGGGATTTCCCCGGCGCTCAGCTCGATCATATCGCTCTCGAATGCCTGTGCAACCGGAACATCCGCCTGCAGAACGCAGCCGGAAGCCGTGTTTTGCGATTCGTAGAGACGGACGATCCAATCGCCGGACGCATCCTCCGCTTCCTTGACGGATTCGATGATGACGTTCTCGCGCAAAAACCGCGCGGGGCTGTCCTCCGACGGCGCAAGGCGAAGAAAGCTCCGTTCCCCCCGTCCGCCCGGCAGCGTCTTCGCCGGATAATTGAGCTCGTATGCGTTCTGCACCACGCCGGAATCCGCGAACGCGCCATGATACACATAGAGCGAATAGGTTATCGTGTGCTCACCCTGATCCGCGTACATATCCGGAATCACCGGCGCTTTGAGCAGCGTGAGGTTGATGCTGCTTCCGTCCAGACTCACGCCGTATTTACAGTCGTTGAGAATGGCAACGCCGCGCCCGGCTTCCGCCAGGCAGGTATACTTCTGCTGCGGCACCTCAAAGCGATCCTTGTCGTACTGCCGCGTTCTATGGGTCGGGCGCTTCACGTAGCCAAACTGAATCTCCGAAATGCCCTCGTCCGCGTGGATCTCCACGGGGAACTCCACCTTCAGAATCTTGTGCATTTCCTTCCAGACGATATGCGTAAAAAAGTCGACCCGGCTGCTGCCCCGGCGCAGAGAAACGATCTGACGCACGCTTGAATGATGGATGTCGCGCCGGATTTCAATGGAGGCCAGCAAGCCCTTTTCGTCCGCCCCACAGAGGATTTGCACCTCGCCGGACGCGCCGAGTTCGACCGGCAGAGAGCGATACATCGTGCCGAGCTCCCAGGCGTCGTACTCGATGTTGACGTCCTTATACATCCGAAAATCGTTGCAAAGCCCGCGCGCCAGATTTCTGCCGCTTTCTTTGTCCAAGATGCCGATGATCTGTCCTGTCGGGAGGAAGGTGATCTTCAGCTTTTCGTTCTCCAGATGCGTTAAATCCCCTTCACGATAAGCAAAGCTGCCTCCCAGATCCACGCGCCGTCCCTCGCCGCGCATCAGGGTAAAGCTGGCGTACCCCATCGGCGGCAAATGGACGCAGGCAATCGCGGAATCGCCGGTCGTCTGCACAAAAAGATCGTTTCCGTTTCCGTCTCGCGCCGCGCGATATCCCTCCGGCAGCGGTACGAGTTCCTCTCTCGGCCAGGACAGCGTGTTGAACACCGTAAGGCTTTCCGCTTCCGCTTCTCCGGCCAGCGCGCGGTGCGCACTCGCTTCAATTTGCCCCGCGGCGTCCAGAATCTCGCCAAAAGCCGCGATCGCCTGTTCATTGACCCGCGTAATGGAAGTGCCCGCGAGGATATCGTGGAACTGGTTGAACAAAAGTTTCTTCCAGAGCGCCGTAATCTCCGTCTTGGGGTAGGCAAGGCCAAAGAGCCGGCTTGCCGTGGCAGACCAGAACTCCATGTCGTGCAGCGCGGTTTCCGCGGCGCGGTTTCCGCGTTTGAGCGCGGCAACGGAGGTATACGTCCCCCTGTGCCATTGCAGGTACAGCTCACCGACGTACCGCTCGATGGGCAGCCCGCGCGCATCCGCGTCTAGAAAGAAATCGATCGGGCTCTGCAGAACCGTTTTCGGCGCGCCTTCAAGGTTGCTAACGCGTTTGGCGAGTTCGTAGATATCCCTCGTCGGCCCGCCGCCGCCGTCGCCATAGCCAAACGGAAACAGAAAGGTTTCAATGTTCTCCTGCTGGTTACGGTCTTCGTTCCACCGGCGCGCGAGCAGCTCCGGATCGATGCCCGAGTTGTTTTCCATGAGCATATGCGAAAGCACCGATGTTCCGTCTATACCTTCCCAGTAAAAAATGTTATACGGAAAACGGTCCGTTTCCGGGTGGCTGCGCAGCAGTTTTTGCGTTGCAAAATACGAAATGCCGCAGCCCTTCATAATCTGCGGCAGCGCCGCGGAAAAGCCGAACGTATCCGGCATCCAAGCCATTTTGGAGTCGCAGCCATACTCCTCGCGGTACCACTGCTTACCATAGAGAAACTGGCGGATCAGGCTTTCGCCGTTCGGTATGTTGGTGTCGTTTTCCACATACACGCCGCCTTCTGGCATCATTTGGCCGTTGCGAACCTTCTCCAAAATCCGCGCGTACAGTTCGGGATAACAGCGCTTGACGGTTTCCAGAATCGGAACCTGGCAAACCATAAACCGGTATTCCGGGTATTCGTCCATCAGCGCAAGCTGAGAGGAGAGCGTTCTTGCGCATTTGCGCTTCGTCTCTTCAAACGTCCATTTCCACGCAAGGTCGAGATGCGACTGCCCGAATATGGTGAACTCCGGCGCGGTCGAGCCGTTTGCGCACGCCAAAAGCGGCCGCAGGAGTTCCCGCGCTCTGTAATACCCTTCCATTCGTTGTTCCAGAGGAAGTTCAAAATCGACAAGATAGGTAAATTGCTTGAGTGCTTCGAGTACCTTCTGCGCGCGCAGGGACTTGCCGTCCAGTACGCGCAAGAGCTTATGCAGCGTGTAAGCGTCCAACCCCACTTGATAGGCCGGTTCGTTCCAAATGGCTGTCACCGCGTGGCCAACCGTAACCTGGTGCAGCGGCGGCTCCGGCACCGGCGTCTCGCCCGGAAAATACGGGCCTCCGTTCTCAAGACGCGGCCCGTGACCCGCGTAGCTTTCTATCAGGATATCGTAGTGCTCTCCGCCTTCCGCGCATTTCGTCAGGGTGATGTAGCTGTGCTCCAAATCCTTTGAGCCAGCGAGGGTTCCGTTCACCCAAATCAGCATTTCTCCGCCGACATCCGGCGAAAAGATAATCCGCTTGCCCTTTGCAAAATCCGGCAGCGTTATCTCGGTGCGAAACCAGCCGTACTGCCATTTTTCGCCCCAGGCGGCGCCGGGCGGCGTCGGCTGGAAAGCTCCCTTTTTCGCTTCCTCCGGCGTAAGCATATCGTAGGTGGTAAACCCCGCGCAGGCTGCTTCGCCAATCAGAATGAAAAAGTCCTTTTGAATCTTCTCAATCCAAAGATTGAGCCGTTCATCCCACTCTCTGCTCAGGTTCATCTGGCTTCCTCGCAATCATTGGCAGCGCCGGTCTCTACCGCTATTATATTGGCTCGTGTGAACATAAACCACTCAACATATGCTATAATATTGAAAAAACATTGCAGATATTGCTTTTTGCCCCGCTTTCCGGCCAAGGAGGCTCTATGCTGTTGAACAACCTCGTAAAATACGAACCCGGCTTCAACTATCAGCAGGGCAATGCCGCCGATGGTTTTTTTTACTTGTTCGATTACGACGAGCGTTCCTCGGTCGTAAACATGGAGTTTCAGCACCAGCACAATTTCTACGAAATCTGCGTTTTTCTGGATACCGCAGCGGGGCATATCATCGAAGGCAACTGGTTTGACATCAAGTTTGGCGATATCGTGCTCATCAAGCCCTTCCTGCTCCACAAAACGCAGTACCTTAAAGGCAGCGCGCAAAAGCGGATCATCATCAACTTTGCGCTTCCGACCGAAAGCACCGCTTTGGGCGGGATGTATGCGCATCTGTTGCAGATGTTCGAGCACGAGCCCTGCATCTTTCGTTTTGAGAGCGCGGAGCGGCAGGAGATTTTTCTTCGCCTGAACGAGGTGTTAAGCGCCGCTATGGGGAAATCCCCGCTCAAAGAACTGTATGTCCATCAAAAGTTCATCGATTTTCTGAGCCTGATCCACGTCAGCCAGTCCCGCAGCGTCTACAAGAACAAATCGGGACTCGATTCCATCACATCCAAGATATACGATATTACGGCATATATCCACACGAATTATCAGGAGCCGCTGTCGCTCACCGGACTGGCGCGAAAATTCTTTCTCAGCGAGTACTATCTTTCGCATCAGTTTAAAAAGATAACCGGCTTTTCTCTGACGGACTACATCCAGATGACGCGCGTACGCATGGCGCAAAAGCTGCTTGAAAACACCAGCCGCCAGATACTCGATATTGCGCTGAGCTGCGGATTCTTCAGCTTTTCGCAGTTCAGCCGCGTATTCCAAAAGCACGCGGGGCAGTCCCCGACGGCATACCGCGCGCATCCCGCCGAGCGAGGCGCGCCTTCCAGCTATTGAAAAGCGGCGTTCGC
>JBDKTD010000242.1:0-28165 GCA_039680365.1 Clostridiaceae bacterium | reverse complement strand
ACATCCAGATGCAGAAATCCTTGGTGTGGTATTTTTCCTCGAACTGCTCGCAGGGAAGACCCAGAAGAGTCAGGGAGATTTCGTCGCCAAAGCGATTATGGTGCTCCTTGGCCAGCGCCACCGTCTCATCCGAAAAGAGCGAGGCATAGGTCATTTGAATCGTGGTCTTGATACCGTTTTTATGTGCGATTTCCTGCTGGAGGCGGAAGATATCCAGCGACTCGCGCAGGAGTTCGCCGCGCTCTTCGAGGCCGCCGGATTTTGCCTCCATGATGGTTTCGGCATATTCCGGCAGCATTTCGGGGCGGTGGACAACGTTGAGGATCAGTGGGCTGGCTTGCATTGCGGTTTCATTCCTTCCGGAAGTAGTAAGTTTACTGCGCAACCGATTGCGCATCGGCGGCACGAATGCTGGCTGTTTCCGCAGCCGGGTTTTACTGTCTGGTTTATGCGCAAACGGTTGCGCATGCTGCGCCATGAACAGGGTGCCGGGTCTGCGGGGGAAAACGAAACGGGATGAGGGATAGAAACGAGGGGAACGTATGTTTCAGGACCGGTAGTTGAGAATTGAATACGGTACGAATGTTTTTTGCTCTACGGGTTCGTGTTCGAGCAGGCGGATGAGGGCTTCGCCCGCGGCAATGCCGTAACTGCGGACGTCCACGCTGACGACGGAACTCACCAAGGGGAGGTTACGGAGGATATCGCTGTTGTAGAACGAGGAAACATTGATGTCCGTCTTGCCGGAAGCAACAAGCTGCTCTACGACTTTTGCGCAGATATAGTCGTCTCCGCAAAGGATGCACCTGGCTCCGTTTACCGCGGCCTGAATGGTGGCTTCCTTTACGCTCTTGCCGCCGGTGACGTTGCAAAACACGAGGGAAGGATCTAGTTCGCGCCCGGCTTCCCGAAGCACTTGTGAAAAGCCTTCCAGCCGGTCTTTGTTGACAATGTAGTCGAGCGAGCCGAGAATCAGCGCGATATTGGTGGTGCAGGAAACGAGGATTTGCTTTGTCAGCGTACGGCAGGCGGCAACGGTGTCCGTGTCCACCTGGACGATGCCGGGGTCGCTCGAAGTGCCTACCGTGACGAAAGGCACATGCGCGGCCTTGAGAAAATCCGCGGGATAATCGACAACCAGCGAACGTGTCAAAAGGATTCCGTCCACCTTGCGGTTGGAGACGATCCGCTTGAGAACCGAGATATCGCCTTCCGCAATGGTGGCGATCAGCACGTCGTAGTTTCGCTTGGACGCCGCTTCGCAGACGCCCATGAGACACTCTTGAAAGAATGGGATTTCATTGTAAAACGCTTCGGACGGAATGACAACCCCTATGTTGTTCGTGCGCGATCGCGCGAGGCTGCTGGCGATGCTGTTTGGTGTAAATCCGTGCGATTCCGCGTATTCGAGTACGCGCTTTCTCGTTTCGTCACTGACGCGGCCGTTTCCGGAGATGGCGCGCGACACGGTCGATTTCGAAAGCCCAAGTTCCGACGCCAGGTCGTTGAGCACTAAATTTTGTTTGTTGAACTTCATTCTGTCCTGAACCGCCGAACGGCGGCAGCTTCGATTGCGCAACCGCTTGCGCACAAGTATCATACCACGCACGTCGCCGCCGCGTCAACAGCGAAAAAACGCCCGGATGGCGCGCGCTTTGAACCCGGCGGAAAAGACGGACTTGTGAGACACGATTACCGCGCGTTGCGGCGTTGGATTCCCAATATTTTCATATGTCGTTTATCAGGCGCGTTCTGCGGCGCTCGGATAGCGGGCGGGCACGCCGCTTGTGCCGGCTTTGCGGAGGCGGAGGCAAAACGCGGCGCGGCATGATATAATCATCTTGTATCGCAGCGGGTGTTCTTAATGAAACGTTTTTTCGTTCGGCTGCGGACAGTGCGTGATGCAACCAAAGTAACCGTCCGGGAGGCGGCGCCGAACGGCGTCGGCAAAGAATGAATCTTCTTTCCTATAACTCTCCGCTGATTCGCTTTTTTGAGCGCGTATTTGAATTGATCGTGCTCAATCTGCTGACGCTGCTGCTCTGCGTGCCGCTATTTACGGCGGGCGGCGCAATGACGGCGCTGCATGCAACGCTCTTTGACATGCGCCAGCAGAAAGGGCGCGCCGTCAAGGGGTATTTACAGGCGTTCAAAAAGGAGTTCAAGCCCGCGCTTCCGCTGGGGTTTCTGTGCGTTCTGGCGCTGATTGCGTACGGCGCGTATCTCTACTTGCTGTACCCCGCGCTTTCGGCGGAAGCGGGATGGGCTTGGGTTGCGGTTTCCGCGCTCGGCGCGCTGTTTTTCTTTCCAATGTCGTTTGTTTTTCCCCTGTACGCAAAGTTTCAGAATTCGGTTCGGCTAACCGTTGTCAACGCGTTCCTCATGAGCGTTAAGCATATCTTTGTGACGCTGCTGGTCCTGCTGATGAACTTTGTGCCGGTTGCCTGCCTGCTGCTCGTTCCTTCTTGGACGGCGTATATCGTGCTCGTCTGGCTGTTTATCGGGGTTTCGCTGCCCGCGTATCTGGCAAGTGGGCTTTTCCTGCGCGTGTTTGGCAAGTATGCGCCGCTCGAACCGGCGGTTATGTCAAACGCCGACTGAACAGGCGCATTGTTTTTGAAAACGGGACGATCTCTTTTGAAAACGGTACAACTCCGCCTGCCCGGCTTGCGCCGCTAAGGCAAAGCCGATATGCTAATCTCGAAATGTTCTACCTTTCTTCTGTTCCGATCCAACCAAGTTCTCAGGAGATGATCGGTTGAAAAAACGGGCGTTCGTCAGGCAAATTATCGTCTATATGGGAATTCTCGTCTTGCTGCTGACGCTGGTGCTGGCGGCTTACGCTTCGTCTTCCTATTTTACCCTGCGCGCCGAAATCGAGCAGAGCGCGGAGAATTTTTTGCAGGTGTACGGCGGAGAACTCAAGAGCCGCGTCCAGCAGATGGACCGCGTGCTGCAGAACCTGCTCGTGCAGAACTACAGCGACCTTGCAATTATCAAAGGCGCGGAAGAGTCCAAGCGCGTGTACGCCGCACTGAGCATTAAAAGCTATATCACCGACTTGCTGCTCAGCGACGATACGATTGGCTGCATCGTGGTTGCGGATCAGCACTACGACGTCTGCGTGGACGCTTCGTCAAGCTCGCTGAACTATTGGGATCGAACCGCCGTGCGGGAGTACACGAAAACCCGCGCCGGAGAAAACGATTCCCCCGCCGGATGGAACTTTGTTTCCCTCAACGGCCAAACGTATCTGGCCAAGTCGTATGTTTACGACGGGCGCTCGGTTACGGCGTTTACCAACACGGCGGACGTGCTGGCCACCATTCCTTCGGGCGACTACGGCGAGCAGACGTTTGTGCTGACGGACGAAGCGGACTTGGTTACCGACAGCATCGGCGAACCCTTGCCGGAGCTCAAAGAGGGCGAGCCGCTCAGCGTAGGCGATTCGCCGCGCACGCTTTTAGTGAGCTACACAGTCGTGCCCGGGCAGGTGCTGCTGCACAGCGTTGTGCAGAATCTCAGCGTGTGGAAATCCGTGCGCAGCGGCACGGCGCTCGTGCTGGCGGCGATTCTGTTTACGATATTCTTTGGCTTTCTCCTGATTCGGTATGTCACAAAACAGATGATTCAGCCGATGAACACCATGACCGAAGGCATGAAGCGCATCGACCAGGGGGAATACGAACTCCGCATCGAAGGCGAATACGCAACCACCGAATTCACACATCTCAAGGAAACCTTCAACAAGCTCATGGACGAGATTGTCCACCTCAAGATTCAGAGCTACGAAAAGATCATCGCTCTTAAGGACATGGAACTCAGGAGTATTCGCCTGCAGATCAAGCCGCATTTTTTCCTCAACGCCATCAGCACCCTTTCGAGCATGAACAGCCAGGGGCGCGGCCAGCAGATCAAAGGGTATGTCGAAGCGCTTTCCAAAAACATCCGGTATATGTTCAAGTCCGGCCTGCACACCGTGCCCGTTAAAGAAGAGATACGGCATATCGAAAACTACTTCGACATGCAGGAGTTCAAGTATCCCAACTGCGCGTTTTACTTTATCGACCTGCCGCCCGCGCTGGAAAGCTGGCGGATCCCGCAGATGCTGATTCAGACGTTTGTGGAAAACGAGTTCAAATACGCCGTGTCCGTGGACGCGGTGCTCACGGTGCTCATCAAGGTCAGCTTGGACGAGCACAACGGGCAAACGATGCTGCTGCTCGAAATCGAGGACGACGGCAAGGGCTACCCGCGCGACGTGCTGCGCTATATGAACGGTCAGGGCAGGCCGCGCACAACCGACGGAACGCGCGTTGGCCTCTGGAGCGTTAAGCGCATGCTGGAGCTGATGTACGAGCGCGGCGACCTGCTGGAACTTAAAAACGTTGAGCCGCACGGCTGCCTCAACAAGATTTGGATTCCGGCCGAACCGGTGCACGAGTTCTCCGGCGGCGGGGAAGAGGAACTGTAAGAAACGCATTCCGGCGGAAGGGAGGGGGAGAACGATGCGGCTGTTGATCGTGGACGACGACGTGCCAACCGTGGAAACGGTCTGGGATTCCATCGCCTGGCCGGAAATCGGCATCGAGGAAGTCGAGATTGCCTACAGCGTTTCGCAGGCCAAAGCGGTCATCGAGCGCAAGCATGTGGATATCGTCATCAGCGATATCGAAATGCCGCAGGGTTCCGGCCTCGACTTGCTCTCCTGGATTCGCCAGCGCGGGGAGGAGACGGAGTTTATTTTGCTCACCTGCCACGAACGCTTCGATTACGCCGCGCACGCCATCAAGCTGGAAGCGGCGGAGTACCTCGTTAAGCCCTTCGACGCCAAGATTATGGAAATCTCGCTCAAACGCGCCGCGGCCAAAATTGCGGAAGCGCAGCGCCTCCGCGAAAAGAGCGAATACGGCGAATGGCACTCCAAGAACCTGCGGCAGGAACAGCTTTACTTCTGGCTTTCGCTCTACAACGGGATTGTCGGCAGCGGGCACGCCGCCATCAAGGCGGAAATCGAAGCGCGGAAACTCCCCATCGACCCGGAAAAGAAATTTCGCCTCGTGCTGACAAAGATTACGGACTTTGACCGCGCCATAGAGGATATCGGCAACGATCTGTTCTTCTTTCTGTTGGAGAGCATCCACACGCGCCTGATCTGCGGCACGGACGAAAACGAATGCGTCGTGCGGCGCACGGGGGAAACCGGCCTTTGGCTCATGACCACGGTTGCGGATCTGCCGGAGGAGGAATTGATTCAACGCTGCGAACACGTTACGGAAGCCTGCGCCGAAAACGCGCGCGCAAAGGCAACCTGCTGCGTCGGCGGCGCCTGCGCCATTGAAGAACTGCGCGAAAAACACGATCTGCTGCACCGCATGATCCAGTGCAGCGCGGCGTTCTACGGAATGGTGTTCACCGAGCGCGGCGCACTGGGCGTCGCCTGCGGGGAACCGATGATCCTCGATTTGGAGCGGCTCAATAAGTGGCTGGTCGACCGGGATAAGATGTCCATTCTGACGTATATTCGAGACGTTTTGAAAATTCGAACCGACAACCGCACGCTCAACGAGCGCAGCTTGTTTTTAATGAAGCAGGAGATACTGCAGGCGGTGTACGGGTATCTTTCCGAGTGCGGCATTCAGGCGACGCTGCTGTTTAACGACGAAAACTCCATGCGTCTCTCCGACCTTGCCACGCAGTCCGCGGTGGATATGATCCGCTGGGTGAACTATTTACTGGAGCGCGCCTACGACTACGAGGAAGAGGTGCGAAAAGCCAGCGGGCTCATCGAGCGCATCAACGCCTATGTGCACGAGCATTTCAGCGAGCAGCTCGACCGCAACGAAATCGCCAGCGCGTTCCACCTTGCGCCGGAATATCTCGCCAAGCTCTATAAAAAAAAGACGGGAGTCTACCTCAAGGACTATATCCGCGAATACCGCGTTGAGCAGGCAAAGCGTTTGCTGCGGGAAAAGGACGTGCTCGTCAGCGACGTGGCGGGCGCGGTCGGCTTTGACAACTTCAGTTACTTTTCTACGATCTTTCGCAAGTACGTCGGCATGACGCCAAACGAATACCGCCGCGGGGATTGAGCTTAAAAACGGCGCTGAACGAACGCCGCCGACCCTCCAAAACCGAATCTTCCGCCTGTCGCGCGTGCCTGCACGCGTTAACATACGAAGCAGCACAGACCCCGAAAACCAAGCGCTTCCCGCCCCTGAAACATCTAAAAAACCGGGGCGAAACGGAAGTGCTGTTTGGCGTACTGTTCAGTATTGAACACGGACTTAACATGCTCTTGATTTCAAAAAAAGACCACCCGAATTTGAAAGAGCGCTTTTTTCGCGGTTGATATACTCGAAGTATCAAAAAAGGAGGTTTTTTGTGATGAAACTGACCAAACGTCTTTTTGTCCTCGCCATGGTTGTGCTCCTGGCGTTCAGCGCGTTTGCCTGCAAGGCCGCCGCGCCCGCCGCGACCGACACTGCTACCGCCGAGGAACCCGCCGCGGCAGCTCCGGCCGCGAACGAGCCCAAGACCTACGACAAAGTTGTCTATGCTTACGCGACGTTCAATAACATCCCCTCCGAAGAAACCCTTGCAACGGTGGAAGAGGCGATCAACGTCATCACCCGCGACAAGATCGGCGTGGAAGTGAAACTCAAACCCGTTGTGATCTGGGACTACGCCAGCACCATCAGCCTGGCTCTCCAGGGCGGCGAGAAGGTCGACGTCTTCCAGAGCCTTGGCGATTTGAACACGGCCATCAGCACGGATATGTGCCTTGACATCACCGACCTCATCGACACCTGCGCGCCTGAGAGCAAAGCGCTCATTGGCGAAGCGTGGCTGGCCGCCTGCACTTCCGGCGGAAGGCTCTACGGACTTCCGACCTACAAGCCCATCGCGCTGACCTCGATGATCGTCTATCGTCAGGATATTGCGGACGAACTGGGCATCGACATGAGCGCTGTGAGCAGCATTGCCGACGTCACCCCGATTCTGGAGCAGGTGAAAGCCGCGCATCCGGAAATGACGCCTCTTGCGGCTGTGAACCAGGGCAACATCGGCCTCGGGCTGACCATCAGCGGCGTGGACTACCTGACGGATAACTACTACTCGCCCAAGGGCGTTCTGATGAACGATTCGATGACGGTTGTGGACTACTATGCCACGCCGGAATTCGCGAACATCTGCGGCCTTGCCCGCGACTGGTACACCAAGGACCTCGTGATGAAGGACGCGGCAACCACCTCCAGCACCGCCGCGGAACTCATGGCGAGCGGCAGCTACTTTGCCTACATCGCTTCCTACCGCTATCCGGAAGCGGACACCGCGGCTTCTCTGGAAGCGCAGTGCGGCGGCTTTGACCTCGGCGCAAAGACCATTGGCTCGGCGTTCCTCGACACCACTTCGATCAACGCGCTGACCTGGATGGTCGCCTCCACGAGCGACGTGCCGGAAGCCGCGCTGAAGTTCCTGAACCTGACGTTCACGGATCCCGACGTGGTCAATACGCTCATCTACGGCGTCAAAGACCGCGACTACACTCTGAGCGCGGACGGCTTTATGAGCTATCCCGAAGGCCAGGACGCCACGACCGTTCCTTACACGGCGCAGCTCTCCTGCGGCACGCTCGGCAACTTCTTTATCATGTATCCGATGGCGGGCACGAACGTGGATTCCCTTGCCTGGGAGCTGGAGCAGAACAAGAGCGCCAAGACCTCCGTTGCCATGGGCTTTACGTTTGACAGCAGTAACGTGAAAACCGAGTATACGGCGGTGACGAACGTCATCGACCAATACCTGCCCGGCCTGATCTGCGGAAGCGTCGATCCGGCGACGGAAATCCCCGTCTTCCTCCAGAGGCTGGACGAAGCCGGTTTGGGCACGATCATTACCGAAAAGCAGACCCAGCTTGACGCCTGGGCCGCCACGAAATAACACAGCTTAATTCATCCTGCATCCGGGAGTGGAAGGCGGGCAGAACCCCTTCCACTCCCGTGTATCCATAAAGCGATTCCGTACGGATCAAATTACGACCGGAGGGGCGTTGGAAATGACGAAAAAGAAAAAGAAGAAACAGCAGCTGACCAAGAGCGCGCCGCTTCTGCTGATCGCTCTGCCGGGCATTGTCTATCTTTTTATCAACAATTACATCCCCATGTTCGGGGTCTTTCTGGCGTTTAAGGATTTTAACTACATCAAAGGCATCTTTGGCAGCGACTGGTGCGGCTTCGACAACTTCAAGTTCCTGTTCAAGACGCACGACGCGGTCATCATGACGCGGAACACGATTCTCTACAATCTGGCGTTTATCGTCATCGGCACGATCGCGGCAATCTTCGTGGCGGTGCTGATGTACGAGCTCGGTCAGCGGTTCCGCGTTAAAATCTTCCAATCGATCATGCTTCTGCCAAACCTGTTAAGCTGGGTGGTCATCGGCTTTGTGGTCTACGCGTTTTTGAACGCGGATACCGGCTTTATCAACAACACCGTACTCAAAGCGCTGCATATCGATCCGGTTTCCTGGTACAGCACAACGAAACCGTGGCCGTTTATTCTAATCGTTACCTATCTTTGGAAATACGTCGGGGTCAGCTCGATTATCTATATGGCGAGCATCTCCGGCATCGATAAAGGCATCTTCGAAGCGGCGCAGCTCGACGGCGCTACCAAGATGCAGCAGATTTTCAAGATCACGCTGCCAATGCTCAAACCCACGATCATTATCCTGACGCTCATGTCCATCGGGCGCATCTTCTATTCGGACTTCGGCCTGTTCTATCAGGTGCCGCAGAACTCCGGCAGGCTCTTTGAAGTGACGCAGACCATCGATACCTACGTGTACCACGGTTTGATGGAGCTCAAGGATATCGGCATGTCGGCCGCGGCGGCGCTGTATCAGTCCGTCATCGGCTTTGCGCTCGTCATGGGCGCAAACGCGCTGGTGCGCAAAGTAGACCGCGAAAACGCGCTGTTCTAAGGGGGGGATTACAATGAAACGACAGTCCAGAGACGACGCGAAAACCTTTCGCCTGGTTTCCACCATCATTCTGAGCGTGCTGGTGTTTCTGATTCTCCTGCCGATCCTGCTCGTGGTCATTGCGTCCGTAACGGATGAAAACGCGCTGATCTCGTCGGGGTATACGTTCTTTCCGTCCAAGCTGAGTTTGGATTCGTATTACTACATGGTCAAGCAGAGCGCAATGATTCTGCGCGCGTACGGGGTTACGATTACCGTCACCTGCGTGGGCACGATCATCAGCGTGCTGATTACCACCATGCTGGCGTACCCCATGTCCCGGCCGAACTTCCGCTACCGCAACGCGCTGGCGTTCTTTGTGTTCTTTACCATGCTCTTTAACGGCGGCATCGTCGCTTCCTACATCATGTGGTCGCGCATTTTCCAGATCAAGGACACGATCTGGGCGCTCATCGTGCCGAACTATCTGGTGACGGCGTTTAACGTATTTCTCGTTCGCAACTACTTTGTAACGTCCGTGCCCATCTCGGTGATCGAATCCGCGCAGATTGACGGTGCGAGCGAACTGACCATCTTTTTCAAGATCATGGTTCCGCTGGCGGTTCCGTCGGTTGCGACCATCAGCCTCTTTACCGGGTTGATCTATTGGAACGACTGGATCAACGGCTTGTATTACCTCACGGACGCAAAGCTCTTCGGCATCCAGAACCTGCTCATCCGCATCATGAACAACATCCAGTTCCTCAAGATGAGCTCGAATCTGGCGCTGCTGGGCACGATGAATATCGACCTGCCGGGCACCTCGGTGCGCATGGCGATGGCGGTGATCGGCATCCTGCCGATCGTGATCATCTACCCGTTTGTGCAGAAACACTTCATCAAGGGCGTGGTGCTCGGCGCGGTCAAGGGCTGAAGCCCGCCAAGGCAGCGCCGCGGAGTCCTCACGCAAACGGCCCCGCAGCATGCGGGGTCTTTTCGGAACGAAAGGAAGATCAGCATGACCGTTCGAGAGATTGTCAGCGCCATCATCGGCAAAACGGGCGTACCGCCCCTGCCGGAGGAGCATACCTGCGACCGGCTGATGGCGGGGCGCTGGGGGATGGAAGTCACAAAGATTGCCACGACCTTTATGGCGACGGTGGACGTCATCCGCCGCGCCGAGCGGGAGGGCGTCAACTTCATCATCACGCATGAGCCGACCTGGTTTACCGGCGCGGATCAAACGGGCTGGCTGGAAGGCGACGAAGTCTATCGCCTGAAAAAGGAACTCATCGAACGGGCGGGAATATCCATTTGGCGGTTTCACGACCATATGCACTTTGCTTTCGAGGACGGCATCTTCCGCGGGTTCGACCGCGAGACCGGCTGGGGGAAGTACCGTATGCCGCCTTCCCAAACCGACACGATGGGCTTTGGTGTTTCCGACCGGTTCGACGGCTGCTACGAACTGCCGCAGACCACGCTCAAGGAGCTTTGCGCGTTCTTTCAAGAGAAGCTGAACATGCCCGTCATCCGGATCGTCGGCAACCCCGATCTGCCGGTGCGCCGCGTCGGCGTTCTGCCGGGCGGCGGCAGTCTGGGGCTCGGTTCGGAGCAGATGCCGATGCGCTACATGCGCATGCGGGAAGCGGACGTGCTCGTCTGCGGGGACATTACCGAGTGGACGCTGCCTGCGTATGTGCGGGACGCCGCCCAGCTCGGCCTCAGCCGCGCGATTCTGGTGCTCGGCCACGAGCGCAGCGAAGAACCGGGCATGAAGTATCTCGGCGAGTGGCTGGAGGATATCGTTTGCGGCACGCCGGTTATATTTTTGGACGCGGAGGAGCCGTTTATTTATGTTTGAACGAAACGCAGCTTTCTTAAAACGGGCGGTTGAAGACCGTTTGCTGATTAGACCTGTTTCCCAGCACCGCCTGCCGGACGGCATGCTGGACGTGGAAGGCAACCTGCGCCTCTGGAACAAGGTGATGGAACCGTTCGAGATAGTTCCGCTCTGGAACGAGCCTGTCTGTATGGGAGAGCTTCAGGGCGAACCCTGCCTGATTCCCGTACTGGCGGAGGGCGGGGATAACCCCGTGATCCTGATTGCCCACGGCGGCGGGTTCCACTGGCGCACGGGCTGCGAGGCGGTGAACGTCGCCTGGCGGTTCCGTCAATACGGATACCCGACGGCGATGCTGAGCTACCGTCTACAACCGCATACAAGAAGGGAATCTCTGCTGGATCTGCAGCGCGCGGTGCGCCTGCTGCGACAGCTCAAGGACGAGATTGGCCATAACGGCAAGGTGATCGTCGCGGGGTTCTCCGCGGGCGGCATGCTCGCGGCCAACTGCGCAACCTTATTCGATCAAGGCGATGCAACGAGCGCCGATCCTGCCCAGCGCGAGTCCAGCCGCCCCGACGCGGCGGTGGTCTGCTACGGGGCGATGTCCGCCACGGCGTTTCCGCTGCCGTTTGGCACGGTTCCCGACGCGGCGCTCTTTGGCGCAACGCCGGAGGAGCGCTGCGCGCTTTCCGCCGAGCGGCAGATTCGCTTTGATACGCCGCCCGTGTTTCTCTGGCAGACCATGAGTGACGACGGGCGGCACGGCATGAACCTTGCTTCCGCGCTGCAGGCGATGGGCGTTCCCTACGAACTGCATATCTTCCAGGCGGGTGCGCACGGGCTTGCGCTGGCGGACGGGGAGAACGATCTCGATTCTTCGGTCGAAACCGTCTCGCGCTGGCCGGAACTCTGCCTTGGCTGGCTGAACGAAAACGGGCTTTGATACGAACCGGGAGGATGCAAAATGGCTGTTTTCAATGGTGAATATTTTTCGCTGGCGCGCAGGAAGTTCGTCTCCTTTACCGCCTTGCTGCCTGTCGAACGTCCGCCGACGGCGGATCAGCCGCCCTGTTATACGAGCGGGCCGTACCCGACGCTGTACCTTTTGCACGGGTTTTCCGGCAGCCGCAGCGACTGGCTGACGAACACGCGGATTGCGGAGCTTGCTGCAAGGCGCGGGCTCGCCGTTATCATGCCGGACGCTGGGAATAACTTTTACCTTGATATTGAGGAGTCGCTGGAGTACTGCGGCGAGTTTATCGGAAGCGAACTGGTAGACGTTACGCGCAGGATGTTTCCGCTTTCGCAAAAGCGCGAGGATACCGCAATAAGCGGCATCTCCATGGGCGGCTACGGCGCGGTTCGAAACGGGCTGAAGTACGCCGATACGTTTGGAGCAATCCTTTCCCATTCCGCCGCGCTGATTACGGACGAAGTGGCGGGCATGAAGGAAGGCGAAGGCAACTTTATGGCGCCGTACGCCTATTACCGCCATACGTTCGGAGAACCGAAGCATCTGCCTGGCTCCGATAAGGACCCGAAGTTCCTTGCCAAGTCCTGTATGGAAAAAGGCAATCTGCCGAAGCTGTTTCTCGCCTGCGGGACGGAGGATTTCCTTTATGCGCCCAACGCGGCGTTCCACGCGTATCTGGAAAGCATTAGATATGAGCATCAGTGGTGGACTAAGCCCGGCGTACACGATTTCGACTTCTGGAACGCGTCGCTGCCCGCTTCGCTGGACTGGCTGGATCAAACCCGGGAGGCGCGCTGAAATGGTTTTATCGGCGGAACAATGTAAAACTTACCTGCGCTGGTCGGGGCGAACGCTGCTTGACGAAAATCGGGGGGCGGTGTTCTTCAACTGGACTTGCGCGGGTTTTACGGTGCGCTTTTACGGAACGCGGCTTAAACTGGAGCTGATCGCCACTGCCGAGCACTATCCCGGCGAAGGGGACAACCTGCCTTGGCTCGCGGCGTTTCTGGACGGGGCGGAAGAGCCGCTTCGTAAGTTCTCCCTTTGCGAAGGCGAGAACGATATTTTGTTGTTCGAAAGCGGCGTGCCGGAGGAACATACGCTCCAAATCGTCAAGCTCTCGGAAGGTTCCAAAGGGCGGGCGGGACTGCGCTCTCTGCGTCTGGAAGGCGAGCTGCTCCCGCTGCCGGAGGAGAACAAGCGCCGCAAAATTGAATTCGTCGGGGACTCCATCACCTGCGGCTTTGGCAACGAGATGACGCCGGAGGAAACGCTGTTTTCCTCGGAGCGCGAAAACGGGCTGCTGGCATACGGCGCTGTCGCTTCTCGCCTTTTAAACGCCGCGTTCCAGTGCGTCTGCGTTTCGGGCATTCCGCTTTGCTGGGCAAAGGACGAAAACTACCGCATCGTACTGCCGTGGGTGCCGGAATTTGAAACCTCCGTCCGCACGATGGAGGGGTATTACGAATTTGCCGACCGCTACCATGAGGAAGCGGAGGGGAAGACCGAAAACTTTACGCTCTGGGAATTCTCCCGCTTCGTGCCGGACGCGGTTGTGCTCAACCTTGGCACGAACGACGCGTTCCGCATCCGCGTTTCGGGCAACGATCCAGCGGAAGCGGCGCATTTTCAGGCGCGGTATGCCGCTTTTTTAGAGCGGGTGCGCGCGCTCAACGGACCCGACGCCTGGATTGTCTGCACGCTCGGCTCCATGGATTATTATCTCTACGACAATATTGAAAAAGCGGCGGAAGCGTACCAAGTGAAAACGGGCGACAAAAAAGTCCGCTGCATGAAGTTTGGCGCTCTCGACCCCTGGGGCGAGGGCTTTGGCGGGCTGAATCACCCGAATTGGAAAACGCAGACGCGCATGGGAAACGAGCTTGCCGCGTTTCTGGAACCGCTTCTGCAGGAGAAAAAGCTATGATCGATCTATCCGTTCTCCGTCAAAACTGGACGCCGCCGGAACTGCCGCCGGAAATTCCGCATGGCGATATGCCGGGCGACAAGGTTTCGATCCGCGAAAGCCATATTCAGAAAGCGAACGCTATTTTTCCCGCGCTTCTGCCCCTGTTACAGGAAATGCTGGCGCAGAACCCCGCGCGCCGCGCGGTCGTCTCCGTTTGCGGCGGGTCGGGCGTAGGTAAGAGCGAAATCGCGTCGCTTTTAACGTTTTACCTCAACCGGCTCGGCGTCGGCGCTTACACGCTCTCCGGCGATAATTACCCGCACCGGATTCCGCTCTATAACGACGCGGAACGCCTCCGCGTATTTCGTGTCGGCGGAATCAGCGGGCTGCTGAAGCGGGGAGAATACGATGCGGATAAGGCAAAATCGCTCGAAGAGCTCATGCGCTTAAGCAAGGACTCCGACCCGGCGGAGTGCGCGTTCCGTCCCTGGCTGGCGGCGTTTCAGCGCGCGGGCAGGGCGGGGCTTGGCGGATATCTCGGCACACAGAACGAAATCGACTTTATGGAACTCAGCGGAATTCTTGCGCGGTTTCACGACGGCACAGACGAACTCTGGCTCAAGCGTATGGGGCGCGAGGAATCCGCGCTCTGGTACGAGCGCGTGGACGTGCGCGGCTTGAACGTTTTGGTTGTGGAATGGACGCACGGCAACAGCGACCTGCTGGTTGGCGTGGATCTGCCCGTCTTTTTACACAGTACGCCGGAGGAAACGCTGGCGCACCGGCGGCTCCGCGCACGGGACGGCGCGCCGGACAGCCCGTTTACGGCCATGGTGCTGGAAATCGAGCAGGGCTTACTGCGCTCGCAGGCGCACAAGGCTAAGATGATCGTCAGTAAAAGCGGCGAACTGCTTTCATGGGAACAGTACCGCTTTATAGAAGCGGAGTAAGCGTATGGAGCACCAAGCAAACGATGCGCGAACGCCCGGCGGAGTCATGCTGAACTTGTATCCGGACAGTCTGGGCGGCTGTTTGAGTCAGGCGGCGGCGTTTCTCGCGCGTTCCGAAGTGAAAGGCGCGTTTTCCGCGCTCTACCTTCTGCCGAGCCTGTTTCACAGCGATCTCGACCGTGGTTTTTCGGTGATCGATTACGATTTGGAGGAAACGCTCGCCGCTCGCGCCGATCTGGAAGCGATTCAACGCTGCGGCGTTTCGCTCAAGCTCGATTTTGTGCTCAACCATGCTTCCGTGCAGTCGTCGCAGTTTCAGCATCTAGTTCGTCACGGCGAGGATTCTCCGTACCGCGATTTCTTCCTCGACTGGAACGCGTTCTGGCAGAGGAAAGGCGAAGTGACGGCGCAGGGGTTTCTCCAGCCGGATGAAGCGTTGATACGGGACATGTTTTTCCGCAAACCCGGACTGCCCATCCTGATGGTGCGCTTTCCGGACGGTAGCGAACACCCCTACTGGAATACGTTTTATCAGGAGATTCGGTATCCGCGCTTTACGGCGGATGAGCTTGCGGCCCTGCTGAACTGCACGGCGCAGGAAGCGCAGAAGCTGGCGCAGTCCATAAACGCCGCGCTCGATCACGGGAAAAAGCCGCAGGAGCTCGACCTGACTGAACCCGCCAAACAGCGAGTGCCGCAGGCGCTGGAATCGCGCAGAACGTATCTTGGACAAATGGACTTGAACGTCAATTCTCCGCTTGTCTGGGCGTTTTATGAAGAGACGCTCAAAAAACTCGCAGGCTACGGAGCGAAGATCGTCCGTCTGGACGCGTTTGCCTACGCTTCCAAAATCGCGGGCAGGCGGAACTTCTTCAACGAACCGGAAACATGGCAACTGCTCGAGCGTCTGCGCGCGCTGGCGGACGAAAGCGGAATTTCGCTTCTGCCGGAAATCCACGCTTCCTACGCCGAGCAGACGTATAAAAAAATCGCGCAAAGCGGCTACATGACGTACGATTTCTTTCTGCCGGGGCTGCTGCTGGACGCGTTGGAAACAGGCTCCGGCAGCCTGATTTGCCGATGGGCGGAAGAGCTGCACCAAAACGGCATTCGCACAGTCAACATGCTCGGCTGTCACGACGGCATCCCGCTGCTGGACCTGCGCGGGCTTGTGCCGGAAGAGCGGATTGAAACGCTGATCGAAACGGTGGTTTCGCGCGGTGGATACGTTAAGAACCTCTACGGCCAGAAAAACGCCTACTATCAGGTGAACGCGACGTATTTTTCCGCGCTGGGCGAAAGCGAGCAAAGGCTTTTATTCTGCCGCGCGGTGCAGATGTTTATGCCCGGCATTCCGCAGGTCTGGTACCTCGACCTGTTCGCGGGCAAAAACGACCACGAAGCGGTATTGCGCGCGGGTGCGGGCGGGCACAAGGAGATCAACCGCACGAATCTTTCAAACGAGCAGGTCGGCGAAGGTCTCCGGCATCCGGTTGTGCGGCGGCAGCTGGAGCTGCTGCGCTTTCGCAATGCGTTTCCCGCGTTCGGTTTCGAAGCCGAGCTCAAGATAGCGCAGGAGCGGGAACACATTCTGACGTTTGTTTGGAAAAAGAACGGTTATACCGCGCGGTTACGCGCTGATTTTAGCAGCGCGGACTTCACCCTAGAGGGGCTGGATCCCGAAGGAAACGCCGTGTTCGCCATGCGGCAGACCGGGCGGGAAGATGAAACGAGGAGCTGAAACAGATGAACCGGGTGGAGTTTGAACGGGTCTATCCAAGCGCGGTCGGGATTTCCGCCGCCGCTATCGAATCGTTACTGGACGAGCTGGAGTCCGGCTTTACCGAGCCGCACGGGCTGATGATTCTGCGGCACGGCAAAGTCTGCGCCGAAGGCTGGTGGTCGCCTTACGCGCCGGGCGTCCGGCACGGGCTGCAGTCGCTCTCCAAAACGGACGCCGCAACGGCGGTAGGCGTCGCCTGCACGGAAGGGATCCTCCGGCTTGACGAGCGGGTGATCGATCTTTTCCCGCAGTACGCTCCCGCCTCTGCTTCCGAACTGCTGCAAAAGCTGACCGTGAAGGATGTGCTCTGCATGGGCATCGGCATGGAGACGATGCCGAGGCCTGGCGCGGACTGGATTGCTGACTTTCTCGCAACGCCCGTTCTGCACGAGCCGGGCAGCGCGTTTTTCTACAACAGCACCGGTTCAACGCTTTTAGCCGCCATGGTGCGTACCCGCTCCGGCGAAACGCTGCAGGAGTATCTCAAAAAGCGGTTGTTCGACAAGATCGGCATCGACGCGGAGAACCTGCTTTGGACGACCATGCCGGACGGCACCGAGGTTGGCGGCGGCGGGCTGTTTGCCACAACGGAGGATAACCTCCGCCTGATGAAGCTGTATCTCGACGGAGGCGTTTGGAACGGCGAGCGCATCCTTTCAAGCGAGTATGTTTCTCTTGCAACGTCCAAACGGATTGACACCGCGAGCGAGGCGATTGGCAACCCGCCCGCGCTGGATAATTTTGTCGGCTACGGGTTCCAGATTTGGATGTGCCGCCACCCGGGGTGCTACCGCGCGGACGGCGCGTTCGGGCAGTATTCCATTGTGCATCCCAAACTGGATCTGATCGTTTCTATTAACGAAACGGCGGGCAGCGCGCATTGGGCGCAGAAAACGCTGGACTGCGTCTGGCGGTTTTTCGAACGCCTGGAATCGGAAAGTGTGGAGCCGGACGCAGCGGCGGAGGCGCGTCTGGACGCGCGTCTCAAGCGCCTGAGCCTGCCAAAGCCGCCCTTTCAGCCGCAAGGCGAGCGCGAGCGGATGGCGGGGACGTACCGCGTGACAGAAGGCGGGCTCGTCTTTGGCGAGGCGACAGGCAGCATGATGAACGGCAGCCCGTTTCCGCCGGAGATCGAGCGGATTTCATTGCGGTTTGAACCCATGGCCTGCCGCCTCGGCCTGCGGCTCAAAGGCGGAGCGGAGGCGTCGTACCGGATTCCGCTGGACGGTTCCCGCTGCGAAAACCCGTATGACGACGCGTTTGCGCCGATGACGAAGGTACTGCTCAGCGGAAGTTTTGAGCAGCCGGACTGTCTGGTCGTCCGCGCGCGCTGGATTGAAACTTGCTTTGAGCAGGAGTACTGTTTCCGGCTCGAAGAAAACGGGCTGGCCGTTTCGCGCAGGAGCGTGAACGCTTCGTTTGCGTTTCTGGTTGGGCTGGTGCCCGGCGAGTGCTTTGCCGAGCGGCTCGGCACTTGACGGCGGAAGCCGGGCAAACGAAGAAAGAACACAAGAATACAAGAAAACAGGCTCGCAAACCATACCGGCTTGCGAGTCTGTTTTTTACTGAAAATCAAGAAAGTGGCAAGTTTCGGTTATGAAATCGGGATCAGAACGCCGTGCAGCAGAAGGCGCGGGTTATCCGCGTTTTCATAGGTCGAGCAGGTCGCGAGCGTGAGCGTCGGGTTGTCCGTTCCGGGCTTTGTTTCCGGCTGCCAGTAGGACTGATCGACGGCCTTGTTCAGGTAGCGCTGAAAGGCGGTTTTGTCCGCAAACGACGTTTCAAAGTATTTTTCCTCGCTGTGCACCGTCCGGCAGGCAAAGAGCTCCACGCGGTAGTTCCGCTCCGGCGTGAGCAGATACATCGTTGGATGCAGCAGAAGATACGCCTCCTCGGCATACTGCGGGATGGTGCCGAACATGGAGTCGTCCTTCATGCGGTGGCCGTAAACGATCAGATTTTCGTCAAGGGCGGCGATATTATTGCGGCAGTCGAGAAACAGCGCTCCCCCGGCGCTTTTCTTGCGGTCGAACCCGCGCGTCAGATAATACTCGTTGTCGTCCGTCAGCACGATGGGGTAGTTGATGGGCGTGCCTTCGCAGTAGAGCCAGCCGACGACGTCCGGATTGGTCTGTTTCAGCGTTTCCCAGTCGATGGAGACGGGTGCTTCCGGCGGGGCGGGCGTTTCCGCCGCCTTTTGTGCGGCGGAAGGCGCGGGGGAGACCGTCGCTACCACGGCGCTCGAGAGCGAGTCGTAAGTTTGCTTGCTGTCACGGTATCCCTTGAGGATGCGAATCAGAGAGTACACGGAAAAAAGCAGTATGGCCGACAGCAGAATCGCCGCCAGCCATACGGCTCTTTTGATGAGGACTTGCTTGTTTACGCGATAGCGCTTGCTTTGATTCATCGTTTCTGAACGCGCGTTCCGAACACGGACGCGTTCTTCGTTTGTTTCAGATTTTTCGTGGTTATGCGCGGCGCTTTTTGACCGCGAATGCAAGCGCGCAGAGCCCTGCGAGCGAGAGCAGGCCGAACGCCGCCCAAAGTACGGGGTGCGCTGCGTCGCCTGTCGTCGGGACTTCCGCATCCTTGACGACGTGCAGACTGGCGGGATCGCTGGTGTCGCTGCCAACCGTGTTTGTGACTACGACGCGGTATTGGTAGCCGTCGTTGAGGAGCTCAACCTTCGCAGTGGTATAGCTTGCCTCGTCCGCGCCGGAGATGTCGTTCCAGCCGCTGCCGCGATTGATCTGCCATTGGTAAACCAACAGGGGGCTGCCGGTGGCTGTGGCGGAGAACGTTGCGGTCTTGCCGACGGCGGCGGTTTTGCCGGATGGCGGTATGGTGATCTCCGGCTCAACTAAAACGGTGGTGCCGTTTATGGTGCAGGTGGCGTCCACCGCTCCGCTTAAGGAAGATTTCGTCAGCGCGGCAGTTGTTTCGCTGCTTGTGCCGCTGCCTGTCCAAGCATACGTGTAGCTGGTTGCGCCAGCGCCAACGGCTGTAATTTCAACGGTTTTTCCCGCAAGAACCGCGGTTCCGCTCGAAATGGCTGCGCTGTTTACCGTCGCGGAAATCGTGCTGCCCGAGGCCGTGCCCGCATTGGATACAGAGAAGCTTACCGTATAGTAGTTCACCGTTGCGCTGCCGGGAGCGTTGTTGACGATAACGGCGTTTCCGGTATTCTCACTGCCGATATATACGTCGTAAGTGCCGCTTGACACCTCCGCCGTATAGATGCCGGTTCCGCTGTTCGTCGCGGTTGCGACAGTGCTTCCGCTCTGCCGGAGCGTTACCGCGCCCGTTGCGTCCACCGCCAGGCCATTTTGCTTGATATTGACCGTCGCGGTGTAGAGCCTGAGCAGCGAATCCGAGTCGGACGCAAACGCGGTGCTTATGGCGCTGTTGTCACCAAACGCCTGATTGCCGTATTCAATGAAATAGCCCTTTGCTTGCCAAGTACCCGTGCCGGCCTGTTCGAACTGCTTATCGTTCCAGGAGAAACTCGTGCCCGATTTTCCACTGTTGTTATTGATCACCAGCGTGGTCAGGCAGGTTTCGTAATCGATATTGGTATAGGGAACGTAGGCAGTTTGATTGTTGGGCTCATAGGATACGGTGCCACGCGCCCAGTTATAGTAACTCGATGAATTCGCCGCGTCGGTCGTTGCGGCGTTCGATGAGCCTGCATCGGGGAAGAGGCTGTTTTTGCCGTAGAACGTGGTGCCGATCTCAGGACCGCAGGCCCAATACCAGCCTGTGGTCACGAAGCTGGAGGTATCTATGTCGGAATAATACTGCAGGGCTCCAGACGTCGTTCCCGCAGCGTCCAACATGCTGCCGGAGTTCAGCAGAATCGTTCCGCCCAGCCACCCGGTTTTGCCGTCGGAAAGCTTGTTGATGTAAATATCTTCTTCTTTGCTCATAACGGTAGCCAGATAGCCGTTCCTGCCCATATAGGTCATGCTCTTTGCCGTGTTATAGGCCTGAATCCAGCTGCTCGATGTGTCCGGAACATACTGGTAATAATGCTGCGTCTCGATATTGTAATACGTGTCGTAAATGATGTTCTCTGTTGTAACCGAGACGCTGACGGTCTGCGACGGACTGGAAATGGTAAAGCCAATACCGCGTATATACTCCTGAACAACACTGTCCGCAATGCCGGCGGTCAAGTTGATGCGCTTGGTATAATCGTTGCTTGAGGAGCTTGCGGAAATCGTGAACCCGGCTGGCGTTGGGGTCGGCAGAATGATTTCATCTCCGGCAGAAACGCTTTCGGAAAAGCTGATCAATATCGTTTGGATATTATCGCCGCTGACAATTGCGTTTGAGTAGTAATACGTATTGCCGGAAATCTCCGCGCTCCCCAAAGCGATAGCAGGATCTCCGGCGGCATGCGCGGCGCCGCTTGGAAGCAGGACGAAAACCAGTATAACCGCGATAATAAACGAAGATATCCTGTTGAGTTTCATCGACCTTTTCACGCTTTCTTTGTGTTCAACGGTTTGAGCTTTAGTTACATGAAGGACTCCAAACAGGTGAATTCAGGCTTGGATTACGGCGCTGGGACATCGAACCTTGTTAAAAATACTCTTAATAGGCAGAAATTGTTGCTCTGCGCACCGTACTTACTGAAATGAGAAGTAACAAGTCAATACTGGATTTTGGTTACAACTAATTTACAGTAACTGCTTTCAGTTGTCAACAACCAAAATCTTGCAATGAAAAACAGCTGCATAAAATTGCATAACAAAACAAGCCCGGTTACTTTGGGCGGCTTGCAGAGCGGCTTTGACTCGTGTGACGATCATATGCGGTCGGCCGCGCAGACGCAGGATGCGGCAACCGGTATATTCGCCGTTATGCGCGGTTTTTCCGTCTGGCTTGGAGCACCAGAGCAATTGCCGCAAGTGCGGTCAGCGCAAAGAGCCCGATGCCGAGCCATAGTCCCGGCTGTGCGGTATCCCCTGTGGAGGGAATATCCGCATTCTCAACGACGTGCAGCGTAACGGGATCGCTGGTGACGCTGCCAGCCGTGTTTGTGACCACGACGCGGTATTGGTAGCCGTCGTTGGCAAGAATGACATCCGCGGTGGTGTAGCTTGCTTTGTCCGCGCCGGAGAGATCGCTCCAGCCGCTGCCGCGGTTGACCTGCCACTGGTAGGTCGGCGCGGGTCCGCCGGTGGCCGCGGCGGAGAACGTAGCGGTCTTGCCGACGGCGGCGGTCTTATCCGAAGGCGCGGTCGTAATGACGGGCGCGGTTGCGACATGGAAGCGCGCGGCGTTGGACGTAACGCTGCCAAATGTGTTGTACACCACGCAGCGCACATATAGGCCGTCGATCATGGAATCCATAGAGCTGGCTTCCATCTTGGGGCCGGACTCAAAAGCGGAGAACCAGTCTATGTTATCGAAAGAATAGGACCATTCGTACGTCGGCGCGGGTGAACCGGTTGCCGTAAGGCTGATTTCGATTGGGTCGCCGATTTTCGCATATGCATCGACCGGCTGCGTCGTGATGACCGGAGCGGCGTTGAGCGAAAGCGTGGCGGGGTCGGTTAAAAGCGTTCCGCCGACGAGGCAGCGGTATTGATTGCCGTCCATATCGGCGGTGAAGTCGGGGGTGATATACACTGCATAGTTATAACCGTACCCGCTGGTTACGTTCGCCCAGCCGGTGCCGTCCGTGGAAACCTGCCATTGATAGCCCATTCCGTCGCCAACGACAAGCGCCGTAAACGCTGTGTTGGAACCGAGCGACACGGAATCATCCTTTGGATCCTCTAAAATCTTGTATCCCGTGAAATAGGGTGTAACGACACCGATTTGCGCCCAATTGAGCAGAACCTTCGTGGTATCGTCGTTCACATAACCGTTCAGCGCTTCGACGAGCGAAAACGTTCCCCACGGAGATGCGGTGGCGAAGAGCGTGTTCGGACCGTGGAACGCGATAGTGAAGAAATCTGTGGAGTCGGCATCGCCAATCGGCTTTGAGAAGGAGGAGTCGAGATAGTAGTTGTGCTCTACTAAACAGAAAAATCCAATTATACCGGCGATTGCGCCGGAATAGGTGAATGTATGCGTCGAAACGGTGCCGGCGTTGTAGCAGTTATAGAGCTTCGATTTATTGTTGAGCACGCCCACGACGCCGCCGCAGACGTCCTCGGCGGTAATGTGGCCTTGATTGTACGAGTTTACAATATTGGTGCAGAACTCGCTGCTCGTATCGCCCACGACGCCGCCAACATTGCTCCAGCCAGTGACGGAGGCGTCATTTCTGCAGTTGAGTACCTCTGCATTGTCCTTGCAGAACCCGACGATGCCGCCTACATGCGCGTCGCCGCCGGTTGCGCCTTGATAGCCGGAGATCGTACCGAAGTTTTTGCAGTTCTGCACCGAGCCCTGGTTTGCGCCGACGATGCCGCCAATATAATCATAGCCGGTGGTCGTGGTGTTGGAATAGACGGCATTGTTTATGCAGTTGATGATTTTGCCCTGATTGACGGCCGCGATAGCTCCCGCGCAGTCCGCGCCTGTGATTGTGCCGAGGAGCATTAAATCTGCTACAAGGCCGCTGGAGCCGACATGTCCGAATAAACCGGAACAGGACGTTTGCTGGCAGTCCAGATCGGTGATCCTATAGCCTTGCGCAAAGAACGAACCGTTGAAGGCGTGCCCGCTTGTGTTGGTGCCGGGGGACGCGCTGAATACGGCGCTGCCGATGGGAACCCACTTGCCAGCGTTGGCGCCGTTATGATCTTCGGAAAGCGAAATATTCGCGGTCAGGATGAAGGTGTTGCCCGCGCAGTCCTCGCCGCCGTTAACGAGCGCCGCAAGCTTTGCCAACTCCGCTTCCGTCGAGATGGCGTAAACGACGCCGTCCGTCAGGCTCGAACCGGTCACCGTGCTGAGCGCGATGGGGGTGGAGTCCGCAAGCGCCGCGGAGGGAATCAAAGCGACCGTAAAAAATACGGCGGCGAAAAAAACACATAAGCGCTTTTTCATAGTAGTCTCTTTCTGTCACGGTCGGTATTTAAAAAGGAGGGCGGAAGATTCTGCGGGCAATGAATACTGCTATTAATGGTTGAACGCTGGTCTGTAAACAATGTGTGCGCTTGGCTTTCGTGCGAAAGGACTCGTGTAGTGGCTCAATTATAACCAAATGAATACACAATAGCAATGCGTTTTTGCTTTGTATTTTGATAAAATGTGCAGATTTCATCATACTTTAGTTGACTATCCTAAGATGTGTTGCAGAAACAACCGAATATCAATGGCCATCAAATCAGACGGCGTTTACTGCTCTGAATACTTGAATTATTAGTACAATTTACTGCGCCGACTACAAATTGCCCAATGGATGTTTGGCGCGTTCCATTCGCGGAATGCAGGGGCGTTCGCGTGCCGCTCTCGCGCAGAACCCGACTGCAAACAAGCGGAACATTTCAGCGTTCCGGCAGCGAAGCCACGCTTTCATCAGGGAATTGCGTTCTTATCATTTTCTATTTTGTTTGTAACAAATTGTACTGCGTTGCTTGTTTTCGCTTGCTTAAAGGAGAACTAGGCGGTAGCATGAGAAGTGTAGATTTGCCGCTTTTTATGCGGGTTTTTATGGAAGATTTGTCAAAGGAGGAAGCATGATATGCGCTTTGAAAACGCAATGGTGTACGGTGTGGACTTCCGCTTCCACAAGGGCGGGTTTTCGGTGGAGAACGGACGCTTTTGCAATGTGCTGAGCACGTCCGGCGAACAGGCAGCCGACCTGGACGGCGCGTACGTCGTTCCGGGGCTGATCGATATCCATAACCACGGCAACTCCGGCCACGACTTTTCGGAAGGCGACGCGGAAGGGTTGGAGACGATTGCTCGGTATCTGGCTCAACACGGCGTTACTTCCTTTGCGCCCGCTTCCATGACCCGGCCGGAAGAACAGCTCGAAAAAGCCTGCCGAAACGCGGCCGCGTTTGTCAAACGCATGCCGGCCGGCTGCAGCGTACTGCGCGGCATCCATATGGAAGGGCCGTTCTTTTCGGAAAAGAAAAAAGGCGCGCAGAACGGCGCGTATTTAAAGAATCCTGATATCGAGATGTTTACGCGTCTCAACAAAGAAGCGGAAGGGCTGATCCGGATTGCGGATGTTGCGCCGGAACTGCCGGGCGCAATCGACTTTATCCGCCAGGTCAGCGCCGTCTGCACCGTTTCCATTGCGCATTCGGACGCGAACTACGAGCAGGCCAAAGCCGCCATCGCGGCGGGGGCTTCGCATGTGACCCATCTATTCAACGGCATGCCGCCGTTTCTGCACCGCGCGCCGGGGATTGTCGGCGCGGCGGCGGAGTCGTCGAGCGTCCGCGCGGAGCTCATCTGCGACGGTATGCATGTGCACGAAAGCGTGGTGCGCGCGGCGTTTTCCATGTTTGGGATGGAACGTATCTGCCTCATCAGCGACGCGCTCTCCTGCTGCGGCATGCCCAACGGCGAATACTCGCTCGGCGGGCAGAAGATTTTCCTCGACGGAACGGTGGCGCGGCTCGTTGACGCGCCGGATACGCTGGCGGGTTCCGCCAACAACCTGTTCGGCATCTTCCGCCTTGCGCTGTCGTTCGGAATCCCCGCGGAAGCCGCGGTGCGCATGGCGAGTTTCAACCCCGCCTGCGCCATCGGCGCGGAGCACGAGGTCGGCTCCATCGAAAACGGCAAGCGCGCGGATTTTCTCGTGCTCGGCGGGGACTTTTCACTCAAGCGTGTGTTCCTTGGCGGCGCGGAACTGCGGAGGAACTGAACTATGCCCGATCGTCCGCTCTGCCGCATCCAAACCATTCTTCCGGGCGAACCGCACACGGGGGAAGCGTTTACTGTTTCGCATTCGCGAAAGGAAGGCGCGCCCGCGCCGGAAACGCGCGGACAGGTGGTCTATTTGCCCGGCGAGGGGTTGGAAGTGAGCATGTGGTGCCGCGAGGAACACCCGCGCGCCATCTACCATAACCCCAACGACCCCGTGCATACGGACAGCTGCATGGAAGCGTTTCTCAATTGCTTTCCGGACGCGCCGGAGTACGGCTATATCGGTCTGGAGATGAACGCTAACGGCGCGAGCCACTGTTCGTTCGGGTCGGGGCGGCATACGCGAAAGTACGTCGTTCTGCGCGGGCTGCCGCACCCGGAAGTGAGCGTAGATCGTTTCGAACTGGAACAGGCGAGCTGGTGGCGGGTAACCTGCCTGCTGTGTCAGCCTCTGCTGGAAGCGCTCTACGAGCGGGGCTGCGGTTTTGTCCAAGGGCACAGGATGCGCGGCAACTTTTACAAGTGCGGCGACCATACCGCGCTTCCGCACTGGGGCAGCTGGGCGCCGATCGAGCGGGTGGACTTTCATGTTCCGGATTTATTCGGGGATATCGAAGTAATCTAGTCCAAAGTGTTTTTTATTGAACAAACTGAAAAATAAAGGATCAGACAACCGCATGAACTAGATCATTTTTTCGAATATCATCGCCCAGTTTCCCTTTTCAGGCGAAGCCGTGCTCTGCGAGCCCTACGGCAGCGGGCATATCAACGATACCTACCGCGTGGTGACGAATCTGGGCGCGCAGTATATCCTCCAGCGCATCAACACGCATGTGTTTCCCAACGTAAACGGGCTGATGGACAACATCTCCGCCGTGACCGCTTACCTCGGCGCGCGCGCGGAATCCCCGCGCGAAGCGATGACGCTTGTGCCGACGAGGCGCGCAGAGCACTACTTTACCGACGAAACGGGCGGCTGCTGGCGCGCGTATGATTTTGTGGAAAACAGCATCTGTCTGCAGAAGGTCGAAGAGCCCGCGGACTTTTACGAGTGCGGGTTGGCGTTTGGGCGGTTTCAAAACAGCATGGCGGGCTTTCCGGCGGAAACGCTCTGCGAAACGATTCCGGACTTCCACAATACGCCGTCGCGGTACGAAAAATTCAGGCGCGCGGTTTCGCAAAACGTGATGGGGCGCGCCGAGAGCGTCCGCGAGGAGATCGACTTTGCGCTCTCGCTGGAGGCCGAAGCGGGGAAGCTCCACGGCATGCGCGTAAGCCGCGAACTGCCGACACGGGTGACGCATAACGACACCAAGATCAACAACATCCTGCTGGATCGCTACAGCCACAAGGCGCTCTGCGTAATCGACCTCGACACGGTCATGCCGGGGCTCGCGGCCTACGATTTTGGCGATTCCATTCGTTTTGGCGCGGCCACCGCCGCCGAGGACGAGCCGGATTTAAGCCGGATGCGGCTGGACGCAGAACTATTTGAAACATTCAGCAGGGGTTTTTTACAGGCCTGCACGAGCCTGACTCCGACGGAAATCGAAACCCTGCCACTCGGCGCGTTCACCATGACGCTGGAGTGCGGCGTGCGGTTTTTGACGGACTATCTGGAGGGCGACCACTACTTTAAAATCAAGCGCGAGCAGCATAACCTGGAGCGCTGCCGCACGCAGTTTACGCTGGCGGCGGATATCAGGCGACATCTGCCGAAGCTGGGGCAGATCGTGCGTTCGAACGCGCGGCTCCAGATCATTGCGATTACAGATCAACAGGAACACACACCCGAAAAGAGGACGGAACTAAAATGAGAGTCATCGTTACCGAAAACTTCGAACAGACCTGCGAAATCGCCGCCGGCATCATCATGGACGTCATCCGCAAAAAGCCGGACGCGCGTCTCGGCCTTGCCACCGGCAGTACCGCGCAGGGCGTTTATCCTTACCTTGTGAGAGCCAACCAGATGGGCGAAGTCGATTTTTCGCGCGTCAATACGGTCAATCTGGACGAATATGTCGGTCTTGCGGCGGATCATCCCCAGAGTTACCGGCGCTTCATGGACGAAAACCTGTTCGACCACATCAACATCGATAAGAGGAACACCGTGGTCGCCAAAGGCGTGGGCGATATCGAGGCGAACGTTCGCGAGTTTCGCGAGGCGATTGCCAAAAGGCCGATCGACGTACAGCTGTTAGGCATCGGCGTGGACGGCCACGTCGGCTTCAACGAGCCGGGCAAGGTGCTCTACGACGGCGCGCATGTGGAAGAGCTGGACGAGAGCACCATAGACGCCAACGCGCGCTTCTTTTCCTCCCGCGGCGAAGTGCCGACGCGGGCGATCTCCATGGGCATGGGCGATATCCTGCGCGCCAAAAAGCTCCTGCTGCTCGCCACGGGCGAGAACAAGGCGGAGGCGATGAAGGGCTTGCTTCTGAACGAGGAGCTGGACGCGGAAAACCCCGCGACGCTGGTCAAGACGCATCCGGACGTTACGGTTATCATCGATAAGGCGCTCGCCAAGAGCGTTGGCTACGCATATTAAGGAGAAGCGGACGATGCGGTATCTGGGAATTGACTTTGAACTCAAAAACCTGCCGGAGCTGGATCACGCGTTCCTGCCGATGGGAAAATGGATGAACGCTTACGAAGCGCAGGCCAAGCACCCGGTGTCCATCGCCGTGGAAGCTGCGGGTGGGCGGATTGTCACGCGCGAAACCGCGATCATTGCCGACGGCGAGCACGACGACGCGGATTACCGCTATCTGGAACGGTTGGTCAAGTTTCTGCTTTGGAGCGTCGGCGGGTACCGCGTGCTGCTCTGCGGCGCAGATGCTATTGCAAAACAGCTCAGGAGCGCGTACGCGCCCGGCGGCGAGCGCGCGTTCGACGCGCAGTTTATGGACGACGTGTTTGAGCGCGGGTTTGTTATAGAAGCGTGCAATCAAG
>JBDKTD010000297.1:0-29247 GCA_039680365.1 Clostridiaceae bacterium | reverse complement strand
TTCGGGGTCACCTACCTGCTCGGCATGACGTATTTCTACTTTATGAGCAACTTCTACCTCGGCAAAGCCATCGGCGTTGGCACGGTGCTACTGTACTGCTTCCTCGTGTTCGTGCCAGGCAACGGCGTGATGGGCGTAATTGCCGCTCTGGTCGCCAAGCGCATGATCCCCGTGCTGAACAAAAACCAGCTCTGATTCGCATTCCTACTCGGCTCCCTCTGACGAGGGAGGCTGCCGCAAATCCAAACCCCCACGCTCCCTCTGACGAGGGAGCTGTCACCGTCAGGTGACTGAGGGAGAGAAAAGCAGCTCCCTCCAAATCCATCTCTCCCTCCGGCACTTCGTGCCACCTCCCTCAGCAGAGGGAGGCTGCCGCAACTTCATCCCTCGGCTCTCTCTGACGAGGGAGGCTGCCGCAAATCCAAACCCCCACGCTCCCTCAAACGAGGGAGGCAAGACCGAACTCCAGCGGCTGCCGCACGGCGGCCGTTTTTGTTTGCCATTTATGATTGTTTCAATCATTTTCATTCTATTTTTATTGTTTCCGGCATGATTTAGATTGACTGAATCAGTTTTATGCGGTACGATAACGGCAACAGATCTTCTCGTACAAAAAGGAGCCGCCATGGGTAAAAAGAACGCGCGGGAAGCGCACCTGCTCAACATCCTCCATTCCACCGGCCGCGTAACCACAGCGGAAGCCGTGGAGCTGCTCGGCGTTTCGGAAGCGACCGTGCGGCGCATGTTCAGCGAGCTGGAGCGTTCCGGGCGCGCCCTGCGGGATTACGGCGGCATCCGCCCCTCCGGCAACGCGGGCGATTTTTCGTTTGAACTGCGCGAAAAGGTGTTTCAGCAGGAAAAAATGCGCATCGGCCGCCTCGCCGCTTCGTTTGTAGAGGACGGGGACACGATCTACCTCGACTGCGGCACAACCCTTCTGCAGATGGCGCTTGCGCTCAGCGAACGGATTGGCGATGGCGCGTTCCGCTCGCTCAATCTCATTACAAACTCCATTGCCAACGTTCAGGCGATCGCGCCTTCCCCGCTCTGCCGGCTGATTCTCGTGGGCGGCGAATACAGCAGCGACCAACGGGACTTTTCCGGCCCGCTGACGGAGAAATACGTTTCCCCGTTCCATTTTTCCAAATGCTTCTTAGGCTGCGACGGGCTCGCCGAGCAGATGGGCTTTTCCTCCAACCTCTTCTCTATCTCCAGCCTGAACGCCGCCGTCATGGAGCGTTCCGACAAGACGTTTATTTTACTCGACGACAGCAAGTTCGGCCACCGCTCGCTCGTTTCCTACGCCGCCTTGAGTGAAGTGGACGCCGTGGTTACGAACCGCGCGCCGGAAGAATCGCTGAGCGAAGCGCTTGCGCTTGCGGGCGTCGAGGTTCATATTTCCGGTAAGTGAGCCGCGGTCAACACCATTTACCGTTTGAAAATCGAAAGAATAACATAAAGGAGCGGACAACGCATGAAACCTCAAATTCGCACGCCGTTTTTTGAAACGAGCGTCAAGAACTACATCTATGGCGACGCGGTACTGGAGTACGCCATCGAAGCCGACAAAGCGGGTATCAAGTACGACGTGGACGTGCTGTTCATTTCGCCTTACACCGAAATCCGCCGCATCCGCGAGCACACCAAGCGCCTCATCGTGATTGCGCCTTATATGGATACGCTCCGCCCCGGGCGCGGCATGGCGGACGTCCTGCCGGAAGCGCTGGCCGCCGCGGGCGCGCAGGGCGTTGTGCTCAATCACTGCGAGCGCCCCATGACGCTGAGCCACATCCGCCAGGCGGTGGAACGCGCGCGCGAGCTGGACATGCTCTCGTTCGTCTGCGCGGACTCGATTGCGGAAGCGGAAGCCGTTGCGCATTTCCACCCGGATATCATTAACCCCGAACCGTCGGAACTCATCGGCGGCACCGCCGCGAGCGATATGAGCTACGTGATGCAGGCGATCAAGGCCGTCAAGGCGATCGATCCGAACATCATGGTTGAGCAGGCGGCGGGTATTACCACCGCACAGCAGATTTACGACTTCATCATGGCGGGTTCGGAAGCGGCGGGTTCCGCCTCCGGCATCCTGCGCTCCCCCAAGCCCTACGAACTGCTCGACGAAATGGTTGCCGCCGCGCGAAAAGCGAAGGAAGACCTCGTCAAGCTCGGCAGGCTGTAAACAACGAACGAACAGTAATTCAGGAGGAAACAGTATGGTTTACCGGGAAGCTTTCAAGGTGCAGAGCAACAACCGCACCGTCACGTTCCATAACGTCACCGCACAGGCAAGGGAAATCGTCGGCCGCTCCGGCATACAGAACGGCATCGTCGTGGTGTTTTCGCACCATACGACCTGCTGTGTGATTACGCAGGAAGCCGCGTTCGATATGTCCATGACCGGCCTCGAAACGCTCCAGCAGGACTTTGTGGATGCGTTCGAACCCATTATGCCCACCTGCCGCCGCGAGGGCGACTACCTGCATCCGGGTCCCAAGGCACTCGTGTTTGCCGAAGAACACGGCGAGGACGCCTTTGGCTGCCACAATACGGACGCGCACCTGCGCAGCGCTTTGGTTGGACGCAGCGAAACCATCGTGCTTATCGACGGCAATATGGATCTGGGCGAGTTCGGCTTTCTCTACTTTATCGACTTTGACCAGACGCGCGGGCGCGAACGCACCGTTCAGGTGCAGATTATCGGCGAATAAAAGAACGATTGCAGTCAAATCAAATAAGGAGGCGCGTTGCCGCGTCTCCTTTGCGTTATGTGTTCTTACGATTTGGCGTTACGCCTTCTTCGCTTTGCGTCCCAATCCGAGCGCAATCAGCAACCCCTGCACCAAGGTGATGCCCGCCATGAGGATGGTCCACTGGTCGGTCAGCGCCATCGGGTTTTTGAGGTTCTCGGTTAAGAGGAACGCCACAATCGCGCCGACTGCCGGAATCAGGGTGGAGAGGCGGAAGACTTTGCCCTTCTTAACGCTCGGGTCATTCCGTTTCTTGCCGAGCATCGTGAACATCGTCGCAATGCCGAGGACGGTTAAGCCGGTGAGAATCAGGTTCAGCAGCGCCCAGGAAGGCCCGGCAAGCGGGGTCTGCGCATCGGGAATCACTTCAACCTGCACAGGCTGCGCCGTCATAATTCCGCGGAACACGAGGTTGCCTTCCGGCATCGTTGCGGGAACGACGTTATCCCAACCACCGAAGATGTAACCGTCCTGCGCGGGGTCATCCGGTGTCGGAACCGCTGCGCCGTATACAACGTTGGTATACTCGGCGTAAGGCGTTATTCCGTCAAGCCCCGCTTCCGTGCCGCCCGTCACGAAATAGGTAACCGTGTACGGAATCGGGTCGGACCAGTTTGCGGTGAAGGTTACGTCGCCCGTTGAACCCGCCGGAATGGTGCCCGCAGGCGTCCAGCTGAGGAAGTTATATCCGGGGCGGGCCGGGTTCTGCAGCGTGATCAATCCGCTTTCAACCGTATAGGTCGCAGGGTTACCCGCTGCGTTTGTGCCGCCGTTCAGCACATAGGTGATGTCATAGGCGATTGGGGCCGTCCAGGTTGCCGTAAACACTCTGGCGCCGGTCGAGCCGGTCGGAATCGTATCGGTCGGTTCCCAGCCAATGAAGCCGTATCCGGGCTGCACCGGGTCGGCGAGCGTAATCGTCGGACTCACGACCGTATATATTGCGGGGTTAGCCGCGGGGTTCGCGCCGCCGTTCATGACGTACGTAATGCCGTACGCAATCGGGGCGGACCAGTTCGCAGTAAACGTCCTTGCCCCCGTCGAGCCTGCCGGAATGTTATCCGTCAGCGTCCAGCCGAGGAAGGTATACCCGGGCAGCGCCGGATCATCGAGCGCAATAGCTTCGCTCTCAATCGTATACTCTGCGGGGTTCGTCGGGGCGTTCGTGCCGCCGTTCATCACGTAAGTAATGCCGTACGCAATCGGGTCGGACCAGAGCGCGGTAAAGGTCAGTTCGCCGGTCGAGCCCTTTTCAATCGTGATGTCTGCCTTATCCCAGCCCAGGAAGTTATAACCATCGCGGGTCGGGTTCTTCAGCGTAAAGGTCTCCGTGTTGACCGTGTACTTTTCGGGGTTGTCCGGGTTGTTGGAGCCGCCGCCCAGCAAGTAATTGATCTTATACTCAACAGCATCGGACCAGAGAGCGGTGAACTTCAGGTTGCCGGTCGAGCCTTTTGTAATCGTGGTGCTCGTCGGATTCCAGTTTAAGAAGTTATAGCCTTTCCATGTCGGATCCTTCAGCGTAAAGGTATCCGTATCGATCGTATACTTCGAAGGATTGGCGGGGTCGTTCGTGCCGCCGTTCATCACGTATTCGATCGTATATTCAGCCGCCGCGGACCATTTCGCAGTAAACGTCTTGTCGCCCGCCGAGCCGGTAGGAATCGTTCCGGCCGGATCCCAGCCGAGGAACTCGTGCCCGGGCCAGGTCGGGTCTTTCAGAACGATCTCTGCGCTGTTTACTGTATATTCCGAGGGATTTGTCGGATGGTTGGCTCCGCCGCCGAGAACATAGTTGATCTTGTAAATAAGCGGGTCGGACCAAACTGCCGTAAAGGTTCTTTCGCCCGTCGAGCCGGAAGGTATGACGCCAGTCGGATTCCAGTACAGGAAGTTGTAACCCTTGCGGGACGGATCCTTCAGCGTTAAGGTGCTGTCAAACTTCGTATAACTCTCCGGGTTTTCCGAGTTGTTGCTTCCGCCGCCAAGGTTGTAGATAATCGCATATGCCGTCGGAGTGTAGACAAACGTAATCACATTGTCGGAATAGTTCAGCGTAATCGACTTCGGGCTTGCCGAAAGCAGCGTGTATCCGCTGATGTCCGGCGCGGTGGCGGTAACGATATCGCCCACATAGAGTTTCGGGTTCTTCGGAGAATTGTAATCGTCCTTCAGTACGTTGCCTTCGGTATCGCGGTAGCGCACCGTATACGATGCCAGAGCCGATTGTGCCTTAATGTGTACATACACATTGTAAACCGGTGAAGAACCCAGAAGGTCGATTTGCCCGTTGCCCGTCAGATCGCTTTTCGGAATCGGGCCGCTCGCGCCCGCCAGCGCATAGTTTGTGTCAGCCTGCAGCAAGTACAGCAGATCGGTATCAGTCAAGGGGTCATATTCCAGAATTTTAGCAGTGGTTACCGCATGCATTACATAATGCTGGATTTCATTGTCGAAGCCGTTTCCAATATAGATGTAGATATTGACGACTACTTCGGTGTAAAGCGCGGTCACCGTCAGGTTGGACTGCACGTTTGTAAATTCCGTATCCCAACCGTTGGCCACATACCCATCCCGCGTGGGATGCGTGGGCGCGGTGGCGTTGCCGCCCTGCGGAACGGAGACAGCTTCAATAAGGTCATTGTTCCAGTCCCGGAATTCAACCGTAAAAGAAGTTGTTGGTTCAACTGCTGCCAAAGCGCTCACAGGCAGCAACGACAGAACCAGTAATAAGCAAAGCATCATGCTGATGATCTTGAAAAAACGTGACCCTCTCATTGAAACTTTCCCCCTTCGTGTATTTTTTCCTCTGTTTATCTTTTCTTACAGTACCCATTATAAGAAGCATTCATTACATCTCTGTGATATCTGAATAACGCTAATACAATCGTTTGAATGCTTTTTACTAATATTTCAACGAAATACATAGCAAGTTAGTAATTGAATATGAATGTTACATTTCGATTACACGCTCCGCCGCTGTTCGCGCGCAGATACGTAAACCGCCTGGTTTCAGGCGTTTTTTCACGTTGCATTCCGCGAATCGAACGCATACCCGTCTTTTCTATGCAATTGCAGTTGAAAAACAATCCGGATACGTTTTGTTACACGAAAAGAAATATAACCATTCAACAGAGTACCGTCTGTTACATTTTTTCACCATAACGTCACGAACGGCGGCGCCTCGTCTCTCTCGATATTGACACGGCGTCTTTCATCCTGCCTATTGCAAAAAGTAAAAAACTGCCCGTATTCACAGCCGGTAAGGGCTGGTTTCGGGCAGTTTTCATCAGCGTTTCTCATCCGGTTCCCGCCCGGGCGGGTTAACGCTCCGGAACGAACCTGTTACTCTTTCGTCTTCAGCAGCTTGCGGATTCGCTTCCAGTCCGGGTAATACATGTCCATTCGCTTCCAGAAGCGTTCGCCGTGCCCCGCCTCGTTCAGGTGGCAGAGTTCGTGCGTCAGCACGTATCTAAGGCACTCCGGCGGTTTTTCCGCGAGCCGCAGGTTAATCGTCACCGCGCAGGTCTTGATGTTGCAGGTACCCCAGCGCGTTTTCATGTCCCGAATCTTCAGTTCGCTTGCGCGCTTGCCAACCGTCCGTTCGCAGCCGGGCAGCATCGCCTCGGCGGCGGCGGCCAGTTCCCGCCGGTACCAGGCGTCCACGGCGCGCTTGCGCGCCTGTTCGTCCGCATCCGCGCGGATCGAAAGAGCAAGCGTTTCACCGTACCGCTCCGTCTTTGTTCTGCCGGTAATATAGAAAAGCCGGAGCGTCAACGTTCTTCCAAAATACGGCAGCATCTCTCCTTCCGAAAAAGAAACGCTGCGTTTGCTTGCAACCTTTTCCCGCTGGCGGGCAATCCAGTCGAGACGGCTAAGCACGAATTGCTCAATCTCCAAATCGCTGACCCGGTTCGGCGCGCTTACCTGCAGCTTACCGTCCGGCGGAAGCACGCGCAGGTAAAGGTTTTTCATGCGCTTTCTCGTAATAGTCAGCGTCAGCGGGCCAAGTTCGGTCTGAATCGTCTTTTCCAACTCTCCCGCCTCCCGTTTCATCGAATCATTCTCGTAATTACGCGTGCTGCCGCACGGTTTGAATGCATTCTACCATTCCACGGCAAAACCCGTCAATGATTCTCCGCCTTGCGTTTCGTCTCCGCCTTTTTCGGAATCTCCGGGTCGCGTTCGTCCGCGCGGATGCCAAACGGAGCGATCAGCCCCGCTTCAATGGCGGCGTACAGCACGACTTCCAGAATATCCTCGCGCCATTTGTAGAGCGTCGATTCGGATACCGTGAGCTCCATGCCCAGCTTGATCATCCGCTCACGTGCGGAACGACACCGCGGTACGGGCGTTTCCAGCCCGAACAGGCGGCACATAAAGCGCTCCTTGGTTGGGTTAACCGCGCAAAAATACGCGCGCGCTTCGTCAATGGCGCGCTTCCAGCCGGTTTGGCGTGCGCGTTCAGCGCGCTGCGCTTCGTTTTTATAAGCGCGGGCATTGTTCCTTCTGTAGCTCAGCAGTTGCTTCTTTGCTTCCGCGCGCAGGCTGGGCACCGTAATCCGGTTCATAATTTCCTCCCGCTGTTCGCTTTAATGCGAACGTTTGTACGTATATTATAACGCATGGGATGCGTTTTGTACGCCAATATTACGCACAAAACAGAAAACTTTTATGATTATTTTCTCGCATCGTGTCGTTTTCTGTCGAATCCGGTCGATTTTGCGGCAGAGTATGCGTTCTCTGTTGCGCGGCGCGTTTGAACGCGCGCAAACGAGTTCACGTTTTCGCTTCCATAAGTTTACAAACCCGCGCCGAAACCGGGCAAAATCCCCCAAGCCCGCAATTGCCTGACGATGCGGTTTAGTGGTATCATAATGCAGGAAACAACCGTGCCGCGAACAACAGTGGTCAGATTTGTGGCGCTGAAACTCGTTTGTTTTTAAATAGGAACGATCTTAGGGGAGTTATGATATCTTTTTCACCGGTAACGATTCAGAACGCAATGCTGCTCAAGCAGTATCTGGACGTTCAGCCCTTCCGCACCTGCGACTATACGCTGGGCGCGGTGTTTCAATGGAGAGCCTATTTTCGTTCGGCATTTGCAATTGTGCACGGTATGCTCGTCATGCTGGCGTCCTATCCGGACGAGTGCGTCAACTGCTTTGTCTTTCCCGTTGGCAGCGGAGATTTGAACGCCGCGCTGGACGAGATTGAAGCGCACACGAAGGAAGCGGGAATCCCGCTGACCTTCTGCGCCGTGCCGGAGGAAGGGCTTGCCATCCTTTCCGAGCGGTATGGCGAGCGCGCCATCGTCTCCACGCACCGCAATTGGGCGGACTATCTTTATAACGCTTCCGATCTGGTCGATTTTCCCGGCAAGCAGTACCATACCCAGCGCAACCACCTGAACCGCTTTTTCAAGGACAATCCTTCCGCGCGGTTCGTGCCGGTTACGGAAGAAACGCTCCCCGCGGCGCTGCAGTTTCTGAACGAATACGAGCAGTGCGCGCCGGTGGACAAGGTCATCGAGGCGGAGGAGATGCTCCGCGCCAAGGAACTGCTCTTCGACGCGCTGAAACTCGGCCAGAAAGCGGGCTATATCGACGTTGGCGGCGCCATCGTCGCCCTCGCCATCGGCGAAGTGGTTGCGGACACGCTGTATGTCCATGTGGAGAAAGCGCGCGTAGATTACTCCGGCGCTTATCAGGGTATTGTTTCGCTGTTTGCCAAGTATGCGCTGGAAGAAGGCACGCTCTATATCAACCGCGAGGACGACTCCGGCGAAGAGCGTTTGCGCTACTCCAAGATGTCCTACCGGCCCATCCGTCTGATCGACAAATACTGGGTCACTGTGGAAAACGTCAAGTAACTCGCCGCGCGGCGCGCGGAACGCCGAGTTTTGGGTTCCCCGCGGCAGGGTCGCGGCTAACATAAACACTTTCGGGGGTAACTTATGAGAAGAGCCAGCGATTATCGTCAGATCGCCTGGGAAAACCTACGCGGCCGCTACTGGTGGGCGGTGCTTGTTACGCTCGTTGCCTGCGTGTTGGGCGGCTACGCGATACAGTCGCCCGTTACATTTCATTTCAACGGGCAGGACGGATTACGCTGGGGCGAATGGACGCAAACGTTCACCAATCTGCCGGAATGGTTCCATTACGCAAGAAACCTGATTGCAAACACCGGCCTGCTGCCCGCGCTGCTGAGTCTCGCCTGGAGTTTTGCCGCCGGCATGTTTACCTTCAGCGTGGCGCTGTTCATCATTGGCGGCGCGGTGGAACTCGGCTTCAACCTGTTCAACATAGCGCAGTATCAAGCGTCCGGCCAGCCGAAGTTTGAAATTCTGTTTTCACGCTTCCAGCTCTTTGGCCGCGCGCTGTATCTGCGGTTTCTGATGTTCCTGAAGATTTTTGCCTGGTCGCTGCTGTTTATCGTGCCCGGCATCGTCGCGGCCTATCGCTATGCGCTCGCGCCGTTCCTGCTGGCGGAGAACCCCAACCTCACCGCTGAGGAAGCCATTGAGAAGTCCAAGGCGCTGATGTACGGTTACAAAGGTCGGCTTTTCTGTCTCCAGTTCAGCTTTATCGGCTGGTATCTCCTCGCCGCGCTTACTGGCGGCGTCGGCTGGTTCTTCCTCGCGCCTTACACCAAGGCGGCGGACACGGCGTTTTATCTGGAGCGCACGGGCCGTCTCGCGCCGGACAACAGCTATGCTGCCCCCGCGCCGTCGGGTTCCGCCCCCGCCGGCTCACCCATCCCCGCAGCGCTGCCTGCGGAAGGCTCCGACGACCACCCCGAGTGGGTCTGACTGTGATAAACAAAAACATCCGGCCGCAAGGCCGGATGTTTTGATTTGAACGGTTATTTTACTTTTGGGGTTTCCGGAAGTTCTTCGATCAGAACTTCCTCGACCTGCGGCAGTTTCTCCGGCTGCGGGCAAAGCGTGCAGGGATCGCCCGCTTTCTTGGGCGGCGGCAGAATCGAGCTGTAAAGCGTCAGGTACTGCTCCGCGGGCTTTCCCCAGCTGAAGTCGTCCGCCATGCCGCGCAGCATCATACGTTTCCACATGGGCTTGTCGTCCCGCCAGTAGTGGACGGCGCGCTCGATGGTATCCAGCATTTCATGCGCGTTGTAGTTGGCAAACGAAAAGCCGTTGCCCTCGTCGGTAAACATATTATAAGGCACGATCGTATCCTTGAGCCCGCCCGTTTCGCGCACAACCGGCACCGCGCCGTAGCGCAGCGCGATCATTTGGGAAAGCCCGCAGGGTTCGAACGGGCTCGGCATGAGGAACAGATCCGCCCCCGCATAGATGCGGTGCGCAAGGCCTTCGTCCAGCTCGATACGCGCGTGCACGCGCTTGGGGTAGCGCCAGTTCGCCCAGTTGAGCAGATCAACAAACCGCTGGTCGCCTTTGCCGAGGAACACGATCTGCACGTCGTTACGCAGGATATCCCCCAGTACGCGCTCGATTAAATCGAGCCCTTTCTGTGTGGAAAGCCGCGCGATAAAGCCGATCAGCGGAACGTCCCGCTCCTCAAGTCCGCATTCCTTCTGCAAGGCGCGCTTGCACTTTTGCTTGCCTTCCGGATGCGCCGCGTCGTAATGATGCGGCAAAAACCGGTCGGTCGCGGGATCGAAAATTGTGTAGTCGATACCGTTGAGAATGCCGCTGAGCGTGCTCTCCCTGACGCGTAAAAGCCCGTCGAGGTTTTCGCCGTAGTAGGGCGTTTTAATCTCGCCCGCGTAGGTCGGGCTGACCGTGCTGATGCGATCGGCAAACACCAGCCCGCCTTTCATAAAGCTCAAGCAGCCGAAAAACTCCAGATACTCTGAGGTGAAGTACCGCGCGTCCAGATCGAGCCTGCCCGCGAGGTCGTTCCAGCTGAACAGCCCCTGGAACTTGAGGTTGTGAATGGAGAACACCGTGCGGATACGCGCATAGTCCGCGCTGGCAAGATACTGTGTTTTCAAAAGCGCGGGTATCATGCCGGTCTGCCAGTCGTTGAGGTGCAGAATGTCCGGAAAGAAGTCGATCTTGGGCAGCGCTTCGAGCACCGCGCGGCAGAAGAACGCAAACCGCAGCGCTTCGTAAAACCCGTCGCCGTAGATATCGCCAACGCAGAAGAACGACTCGTTGTCGATAAAATAATAAGTAACTCCGTTGTCTTCCAGCGTTTCCACGCCGCAGTAGACCTTTTCCCAGCCGAACTGCACTTCAAAGTGGCAGAGCTGACGCAAGCGGCTCTTCCAGTATTCGTCGATGATACCGTACTTGGGCAGCATCACGCGGATATCCGCGCCGCTTTCCCTGAGCGCAATCGGCAGCGCGCCAGCAACGTCCGCCAGCCCGCCCGTTTTGACAAACGGCACGCATTCGCTCGCAACAAACAAAACTTTCACGATGCACCCTCCTCTGTTCGCCCGCGTTTTCCGGCTGCGGGCGGTTCTATATCGTCGTGCCTTTTTTGAGGATGATCGGGAATCCGTCGTAGCCCGTAAGCGTCCGTCCGTCCCGGATGGTGACGCCCTTGTCGAGGATGACGTGATCCATATGGCAGTTCTCGCCGACCGTGACGGCCTGCATGAGGATGCTGTTTTTAATGACAGCGCCTTTTTTTACCGTGACCCCGCGGAAGAGAATGCTGTTTTCCACGCTGCCTTCGATGAGGCAGCCGTCGGCGAGCATGGCGTTTTTCACCACGGCGTTCTCGCCGTAGCGCGCGCTGACCTCGTCCTTGATCTTCGTGTAAATCGGATGTTCGGGGTTAAACAAATCGGCGCGCACATCCTGCTGCAAAAGAGCCAGATTATGCTGAAAAAAGTCGTTGACCGAATCCAAGCGCGCCACGTACCCGTCGTACCGGTAGCCCATAATCTTGAGTGTTCCGCACTTTTTGAGCAGGATATCCCGCGTCAGGTCGTACTCGCCGTGGGAATACGCTTCCTCAACGAGATACTCCAGCAGCATTTTATCCATGATCATCAAGTCGCAGCTGCGGTGCGTGGAGCGCGGCGTAAAGGGGTTGAGCTCCATCTCAGTCACGCGCTCTTCGCCGTCGAGAATCAGCCGCAGGTCTTCGTTTTGCTCTTCCGGCACGGCGATGGGCGCTTCGTTATAGAGAATCGTTATGTTCGCGCGGGTCTGCACATGGCGTTTGATCATGTCGTTGAACGTCATGTTGAATATCGTGTGGCTGCCGGTGAGGATGACGTACTGCTGCGGGTTGCGGCGAACGTATCCCAGGCAGGAGCGAATGGCGTCGATACTGCCGCGATAAAGGCCGGTGTTTTCCTTGGTCATAAACGGCGGGAGCACAAACAGCCCCTCGCGCTTTCTGTGCAGGTCCCATTCCTTGCCCGCGCCGAGGTGATCCATGAGCGAATGGTAGTTTTTCTGGGCGATTAAGCCCACGCTCGTAACGCCGGAGTTGACCAGATCCGAAAGCACAAAGTCGATGCAGCGATAGCGGCCTCCAAACGGCACCGCCGCCACGGAACGCGAAAGCGCAAGATCGCGCAGCAGAGGATTCGTTTCGCCGGTGTAGATGAGTCCGAACGCGTTACTTGTCATAGCATCTGCCTCCGCTTTCATTCTCGGTCGCAACCGTGCCCTGCGGCAGGTACGCCCCTGCGGGAATTGTAATATCGTTGCCGACGAGCGTAATGCTGCCGGTGAGCGCGTTATCCACATGGTCGCCGTGGCGCAGCGGCCCGCCGATGAGCGCTTCTTCGCCGATTCTGGCGTTTTCGCCCACAATCGCCTGATAGACCTTTGCCCCGCGCCCGATCACCGAGCCGGGGAAGATGACGGAATCGTATACCTCCGCGCCTGACTCGATCAACACGTTGTCAAACAGCACCGTGTGATGCACCTTGCCTTCCACGCGGCAGCCCTCGGTCACAAGGCTCTGCGTAATGGAAGCGTTCATGCCGACATAGTGCGGCGGCATGATGGGGTTGCGGCTATAGATTCTCCACTGCGGGTCGTTGAGCACGAGCTTGGGCGGCGTTGAGATGATATCCATGTTCGCTTCCCAGAGGCTCTGAATGGTTCCAACGTCCTTCCAGTACCCGCTGAAGGGGTAGGCATAGACCGATTGATGATCCGCAATCAGTGCGGGGATGATGTCGCTGCCGAAATCGTTGGTGGAATCGGGGTTATCGTCATCCCGGCGCATATATTCCTTGAGCGCCGGCCAGTTGAAGATATAGATGCCCATGGAGGCCTTGTTGGACTTTGGCTGTTTGGGTTTTTCTTCAAAGGAGATGATGCGGTCGGTATCGTCCGTATTCATAATGCCGAAACGCGAGGCTTCCTCCAGCGGAACGGGCAGCACGGCGATGGTCGCCACCGCGTTTTTCTCGATGTGGAAGTGAAGCATTTCGCCGTAGTCCATTTTATAGATATGGTCGCCCGAAAGGATGATGACGTATTCCGGATCGTACTGATCCACGAATTCGCGGTTCTGGTAGATGGCGTTGGCGGTTCCCGTGTACCAGCTTCCGTCCGCGCCGGTCATATAGGGCGGCAGAACGAACACTCCGCCATGGATGCGGTCGAGGTCCCAATGCTGGCCGGTGCCGATATAGGAGTTCAGCGCGAGCGGGCGATACTGCGTTAAAACACCTACGGTGTCGATATCCGAGTTGACGCAGTTGCTCAGCGGAAAATCGATAATGCGGTATTTGCCGCCAAACGGCACGGCAGGTTTTGCCATGCTGGAGGTGAGCACGCCGAGCCGGCTGCCCTGCCCTCCCGCCAGAAGCATTGCTACGATTCTCTTTTTCATGCGTTGCCCTCCTTGGTTTCTTTCTGCTTCGGGAGAGGTTTCGGGGTGAGAGCGTAACAAACCGCGCCAAACGGCGGCAGGCGGAGGCGGATACGGCAGGGATGCTCGCCGTACGGCTCATATTCCGCCATTGTGGGCGCGTTGGGGTAGTCCCCCGTTCCGCCGTAGTACGGCGCGTCGGAGGAGAATACCTCGGTGTAGAGGCCGTATCGCGGAACGCCGATCATGTAATCCATCCAGGGCATCGGCGTAAAGTTAAACGTCCAGAGCAGCGCGTTGCCTTCCCGGTCGAAGCGCATGAACGAAAGAATTGAATGGATGTTGTCGTCCACGCCGCACCAGCGGAAGCCCGCCCAGCTGTCGTCGCATTCGAACATCGGCGGCGTATCGGTATAAAAATGGTTCAAATCGCGCACGAAGGACTGCATCTCCGAATGCTTGGGGTAGTCCAGCAGGAACCAGTCGAGCGAATCGTCAAACTTCCACTCGATATACTGGCCGAACTCGTCCCCCATGAACATCAGCTTCTTGCCCGGATGCGCAAACTGGTAGGAGAACAAGAGCCGCAGCTGCGCGAACTGCTGCCAGTAATCGCCCGGCATTTTCGAAAGCAGGCTCTTTTTACCGTGGACGACTTCGTCGTGCGAGAACGGCAGAATATAGTGCTCCGAAAACGCGTAACAGAGCGAAAACGTCAGCTTATCGTGGTGGTACTTGCGATAGATGCTGTCCATCTCCATATAGGAGAGCACATCGTTCATCCACCCCATGTTCCATTTATAAGCAAACCCCAGCCCGTCTTCGGAAGCGGGGCGCGTCACGTAAGGATAAGCCGAACTCTCCTCGGCAAAGAGCATCTTGCCGCCGGAAAGCTTACCCACGGCGGAGTTCAGCTTGCGGAAGAACGCAACAGCGTCCAAATTGTCGTGCCCGCCGTAACGGTTGGGCAGCCACCCGCCGTCCGGCTTGCCAAAGTCGAGGTAGAGCATGCAGCTCACCGCGTCCACCCGGAGGCCGTCGAAATGGAACTCCCGGAGCCAGTACATGGCGCTGGAGAGTAAACACGACTGCACCTGCGTCTGCTCAAAGTTGAATAGCAGCGTTCCCCACTGCGGCATTTCGCTGCGCCGAGGGTCGGGATGCTCAAACAAAGGCGTGCCGTCGAAGAGGCGCAGGCCGTGCGCGTCCCGGGTAAAGTGCGCGGGCACCCAGTCCATTATGACCCCGAGCCCCATCTCGTGCGCGCGATCCACCAGATACATTAAATCTTCCGGCTCGCCGTAGCGCGCGGTGGCGGCGTAGTAGCCCGTCACCTGATAGCCCCAGCTGGGATCGTACGGATACGCCATCAAAGGCATGAGTTCGATATGCGTATACCCCATGTCCGCAACGTAATCGATCAGCTCGTCCGCGAGTTCGCGGTAACCGAGCTCCATCTTCCAGCTGCCGAGGTGTACTTCGTAGATGCTCATGGGCTGGTCGAGGGACGCAAAAGAACCGGCGCGGGAGCCTAAGTACCCCTCGTCGGTCCAGTCAAACCCCGGCATATCCCCAACGACGGACGCGGTTCCGCGCGCTTCGCAGCGAAACGCAAACGGATCGGCCTTCATGAGGATTTCGCCCGTATAGGTGCCTATTGCATACTTGTATAAATCGCCTTCGTTGGCGATGCCGATGGTCAGTTCCCAAACGCCCGTCGTACCGGCGCGGTCCATGCGGTCGGCTTCCACATTCCAAAAGTTGAAGTCTCCCACGACGCTGACGAATTCCGCGTTCGGCGCCCATACGGCAAACCGGTAAACCCGTTCGCCAAATTCGCCTGTTTCTTCGTGACAGCCAAGTTCGCGATAAGCGGCCGTCGATACACCCCGGTTGAAGTAATAGAGTGCCGTTTCATCCATGAATTTGCTCATCCATGCAACCCCCGCGTTTAACGCTACAAATAGATGATACCATTTTTACCGCTTAAAAGGAACAGCTATCTGCCGATTTAACAGAGCCACACTTTTTAATTGTATCATTTTGCCGCATTCGAGCGGGATTCTGCGTTCTCCAGTTTATTCAAAGTTTTACGCTGTCGGCTTGACATGCGCTTTACCTTGCGCTGATCCGCACTTCTTTTCAGAATTCGTGCGGATTGCACCCCGGCGCGCCGAACCGACAAAGATATGGTATAATATCGCATGTTCGCAGGCAAACCGGCAGGCGAAACGAATCTTTTTCATCCCCGGAGCCGATCAATGGAAAATCTCTTTCTCTCGTTTCGCGTAGTCGCGCCGCTGATACTGTATATCGCGGTCGGCGCGCTGCTGCGTAAAACCGGAATCGTCGATCGACAGACCCTGCGCGGCGTCAACAACATTGTATTCTACGCATCCCTTCCCGCGCTGTGCTTTCAAAAGATCGCCGCGAGCGACCTGAGCAGCATGCTGGAGACGCCGTTTTTACTCTATATCGCGCTCGCCATCCTGCTGCTGTTTGCTCTCGCCAGCATCTTTGTTCCGCTCGCCTGCAAGGACGACCGCAGGCGCGGGGTTCTGATTCTTGGAATTTTCCGCTCCAACGACGCCATCTTCGGCCTCGGCGTTGCCGCGGCGTTGCTGGGCGACGACCACCTGACGCTCATGACGCTCGCCATTGCGCTGACCGTTCCGCTCTTTAACGTGCTCTCCGTGCTCGCCATGGAGCGTTACCGCGGCGGAAAAGTCAACGTGTGGCAGCTGCTGCTCCGGGTCATCAAAAACCCCATCGTGCTTGGCTGCCTCGCGGGCTTTGTGGCAAATTTTACCCATCTGCAGTTGCCGGACTTCATCAATACGCCGCTTAGCGGCCTTTCCGCGCTCTGCACGCCGCTGGCGTTCGTTTCCCTCGGCGGCACAATTGCGTTTTCCGCCCTGCGCAAGAACGCGCTCGCCATCACGGTGGTTAACCTGCTGCGGCTGATCGTCATCCCCATCGCCGTCATCGGTACATTTCTGCTGCTTGGCTACCGCGGCGAACCAATTGTGGTCATCATGATTCTCTTTGGCGCGCCGGTCGCCATTGTGACCTACTCCATGGCCGTAGGCGTCGGCGCGGACGACGAGTTGGCGGGCGGCATGCTCGCGGTGTCGAGCCTGCTTTCGATCGTTACGATGTTTCTGTTTATCTTTGTGCTTAAACAGCTCGCCGTCATATAGCGGTTGGCGGTATGGTTCTGTTTATCTTTGTACTCAAACAGCTCGCCGTCATATAGCGGTTGGAGCTATGTTTCTGTTTATCTTTGTACTCAAACAGCTCGCCTTGATCTAACAGATCATTGGATATTCCTTTAATGAACCGTAATTTTCACAGGAGAACCGACATGACGAAAAAGCTCTACGACCAAAACAGCCACCAAACGCAGACCACCGCGCGCGTTGCCGCCTGCACGCCCGTTGAAGGCGGGTTCGACGTTCTGCTCGATCAAACCGTGCTCTTTCCCGAAGGCGGCGGTCAGCCCTGCGATACGGGCTGGATCGGAGAAGCAAGAGCGCTCTCCTGCCGGGAAGACCACGGCGAAGTGATCCATAAAACGAACCGCGCGCTGGCGGTTGGGGAAACGGTTTCCGTCCGGCTCGACTGGGCGCGCCGGTTCGACTTTATGCAGCAGCATACCGGCGAGCACCTGCTCTCGTTTGCGTTTTACAAGCTGTTCGAAGCCGCGAACATCGGTTTCCACCTCGCGCTCGATTACGCGACCATCGACTTTGACAAGCCGCTCTCCCGCGAACAGATCGCGGAGGCGGAGCTGCTGGCCAACTCCTATGTTTGGCGGAATCTGCCCGTAACGACTGCGATTTACGATTCCGAGGAGGACGTTAAATCCCTCCCTCTTCGCAAGCACGCCGAAGGGTTGACCGCACCCATCCGCATCGTCTCCATTGAGGACGCGGATATGTGCACCTGCTGCGCGCCGCATTGTTCGCTCACGGGCGAAATCGGCTCCATCTTCGTGCTGGACGCCGCGGGCTACAAGGGCGGCACGCGCGTCACCTTCCTCTGCGGCGAGCGCGCGCTCAAGCGCCACCGCGCGGAGCACGACGATCTGGACGCGGTCGCGCGGCGGTTCTCCGCCTCGCGGGAAAACGCCGTTTCCGCCGTTGCCAAACTTTCGGACGAGTACGGTGCGCTCAAAAGGCGCGAACGCGAGCTCGCCAAAGAGCTCAACGGCTTCCTCTCGAATGAGCTTCGATCAAACGCAAAGCAGGCGGGCAAGTTCCGCGTTGCGGTTCGGCTGTTTTCCGGTATGGACGCGGGCAGGCTCAAAGACCTCGCCCAATGCGCCGCAGAGCCGGGTATGCTCGCGGTGCTGTTTTCACAAGTAGACGGCAAGCTCAGCTATGTGCTCGCAAGCGGGGAAAAATTCCCGCTGGACGTCGGCGAGCTGATCCCCGCAGTCAACGCGGCAACCGGCGGCAAAGGCGGCGGGCGCGGCACGCTGGCGCAGGGCATGGCACAGAGCGACTCCGGCGCGAATGAAACTGTAAAGCAGGTGGAAGATGACCTCGTCCGCAGGCTGAAAGAAAGTAAGTAAAACAAAAAGTCCGGCGCTTGCAGCGCCGGACTTTTTATTTTGTCATTAATTTCCCGCCGTTTGCGCCGCGGCCGCCGCCGCAACGTCCCAGCCCAGCGCAACCTTTGCCGTAAGCACCCGGCGGACACTCTCGTCAATCCGCTCCAGCGTGAGCTGACCGCTGGCCGCCGCCGCAGTGAGCGCGCCCATGATCGCGGCTTGTTTGTCGCTCTCCGCGCCGCAGAGAATCATATCGCCGCCCGCCAGCAGGAACTTCACCGAGCCTTCCTCCAGCGTATAGCGGCTCAGCATTCCTTCCATGCGGAAGTCGTCGCTGATGATCAGGCCGCCAAAACCCATCTGCGTTCTCAGCAGGTCGGTCATGATTGGCGCGGACATGGAGGCGATATCCGTTCCGTCCAGCGCGGGATAGAGGATATGCGCAATCATCACCGCGTCCACGCCGCTCTCCACCGCCGTGTAAAACGGCAGTAGGTCGTAGCTTTGCAGCTCTTCCAGCGACTTGTCGATCACGGGGGTCACGGCATGTGAATCTTCGGTCGTGCCGCCGTGGCCGGGAAAGTGCTTTGCCGAGGCAAGGCACCCGCTGGCATGCAGTCCCTCGATGACAGCTTTGCCGATGGCCGCGGTAATGCCCGCGTCCTCGCTGATAATGCGCGTTTCCAGCACCGTGTCCATGGGGTTTTCGGAAACGTCCAGCACCGGGGCAAGGTCAAGGTTAATCCCTACGGAGAGCAGCTTGGCTCCGATGGTTGTGAACTGTTCGGAAGCAAAGTCCGCGTCCCTTCTGCGCCCCAGCGAGCGCGCGGAAACCGGCTGCGGACTCCAGCGGAAGCGCACCACGCTGCCGCCTTCCACGTCAATGCAGACCAGCGGCGGAATTTCCGTAGTCAGGCGTTTCTTAACGGAGTCAAGCATCTTTTTACACTGCCCGAACCCGCCGTCGCTGTTGGAATTCTTAATATTAGCGCCGTATAGAACGAGATTGCCGACCTGATAGGTCTGATCGACCTCGCGAAACGCGTCGGTGATATCCGTCGTGCCGGAAAAGCCAAAGATCACGAGCTGGCCCAGCTTTTCCGTTGTGGTCATGCCTTCGATATAGCGGTCGATCCACTCTCCGGTCGTGACGGGTTCCGCTTTCGGCGTCGGGGTCGGCTCCGCCGTTGTGTTCGGCGCGAACGCAGGCGAAGCCGAAAGCACGGGATTCGCCGTTGGCTCGGGCGTTGCGCTTTCCCAGAAAAACAGGTCGGTACGGGGAGCGATCCAAACGCCGAGGGCCGTGCCGGCAAGAAGCGCCGTCACGATCAACAGCAGGAATAGCTTCTTAAAAACGTTACCTAACAATCGGCGGTTCTCCGTTTCGAATCAGCGCAACGAAAAATGATCCCGCCGCCGCGCGTGATATGTTTGTATTATACCCTGCATGAAATTGAATTGCAAACCCCGCCCGACCGCCGCAATCGGGATGTATTTTTCCGCGCACGCGGTAAAAACGGGTTGCCAACGGCCGGACTGCATATTACAATACAGTTAATGTGTTTATGCAGGCATTCAAGCAAACCTGTCGAGCAATCCTTTCGCATACGAAGCGGAAACACAAATAAACTGAATCGGGGGCGCATCATGGAAAAATTCTCGGAGATCGTTTACAAGCGACCGGATATGGCCGCGCTGAAAAAGGCGATGAAGCAGCAGCTCGAACGGCTGAAAAAGGCGAAGTTATATGAGGAAGCGCGTGCGGCTTACCTCGCCTCGCAGGAGATCACCGCGCACGCGGAAACGAGCTACGTCGTCGCCAGCGTCCGCAATACGCTGGACACCACGGATAAGTTCTACGACGGCGAAATGCAGTTTTTCAACCGCGCGCTCGCCATGCTGATGCCCATCTCCAAAGCGTTTATAGACGCAATGCTCAAAACGCCGTTCCGCGCGCAGTTTGAAGCCGAGTTCGGCAAACAGCTCTTTACGCTCGCGGAAATGGCGCAAAAAACGCAGAGCAAGAAGATCATACCCGAGCTGATTGCGCAGGGCACAACCGAGAATACATACAAAAAGACCGCCGCCGCCTGCAAGACGACCTTCCGCGGCGAAGAATGCAACTTCTACGGCCTGCTCAAGCATATGGAAAGCTCCGACCGCGAAGAGCGCAAAGAAGCGTATCTGGCCTGGGCAAAGCTCTACGAAGGCGCTTCCGAACAGCTCGACAAACAGTTTGACAAGCTCGTCAAGCTCCGCGTCCGCATGGCAAAGAAGCTTGGCCTTATCGGCGGGTTTACAGAGCTCGGCTACCTCAACATGCACCGCGCGGACTACGGCCCTGCGGAAGTGGAGCAGTTCCGCGCGCAGGTTAAGGCGGTTATCGTGCCCGCCGTGGCAAAGCTGCGCGAAGAACAGGCAAAGCGCCTCGGCGTTGAAAAGCTCAAGTACTACGACGAAACCTGCATCTTCCCGGATGGCAACGCGGATCCCATCGGCAGCGAAGCGGATCTGGTTGCAGTCGCCCAACGCATGTACCGCGATATCTCACCGGAAACGGGTGAATTCTTCGACTTCCTCTTTGAATACGGCTTGTTCGACCTCGCGACCCGCCCCGGCAAGCACCTCGGCGGCTATTGCACTTACCTTGCCGACTACAAAGCGCCATTCATTTTCAGTAACTTCAACGGCACGGCGGCGGACGTCAACGTCCTCACCCACGAAGCGGGTCACGCGTTCGCCGGCTACACCGCCATGCGCAGCCAGCCGCTGATGGACTACATGAGTTCGACCAGCGAGGTCAACGAGATTCACTCCATGACCATGGAGCATTTTGCCTATCCTTATATGAAAGACTTCTTTGGCGAGGAGAACGTTGCCAAAGCCAAATACGCGCATCTTTCCGGCGCGCTCTCGACCATTCCGTATCTCGTGAGCGTGGACGAGTTCCAGCACCGCGTTTACGCCAAGCCGGATATGACCGCCAACGAACGCCGCGCGGTCTGGCACGAAATCGAACAGGCCTATATGCCCTGGCGGGATTACGACGGCGTGCCGTTCCTCGAAGAAGGCGGATTCTGGATGCAGAAGCAGCATATCTTCCTCTACCCGTTCTACTATGTGGACTACGCGCTCGCGCAGGTCTGTGCCTTCGAGTTCTACGGCCGCATGAAGAAAGAACATGCCGACGCATGGAAGAGCTACCTTGCGCTCTGCCGCGCGGGCGGGAGCAAAGGGTACTTCGAGCTGCTGCAGCTCGCCGGGCTTTCCAACCCGTTTGCCGCGGGCAGCGTGGAAAAAGCCGTGCGCCACGTCATCGACGAACTGAACGCATAAAACAGTAAGAACTATGTGCCGAAAAGCGTCCGTTCCGAAACCCGGAGCGGACGCTTTTTATTATTCCATCTGAATTAAAAATGATTGCGGATGCGCAGAACCGGCAGGTTTGCGTCCTGCCAGTTTTTATAGTTCACCAGAAGAGCAATCAGCAGGCACCCCACCTTGATGGAAACGGGGTGGCGAAACAGCATTGCAATCAGGCCGAACGCCGAAAACGCCGCGACCGTCCGCCGCTCGTTTGGATGCAGCTTAAGCAGCAGCGAGCCAAGGTAAGCCGCCACCAGCGCGAGCACCACCAGATTTTTCGGCATCAGCGCCAGAAGAACGCCAAAGCTCACCGCAATCCCCTTTCCGCCGCGGAAGCGACGCAGGGGTGAAAACGCGTGCCCCGCAACGGGAGCGAGCATGACCACCGAAAAGAGCGGGTATCCGGGATCCATGGCTTTTGCCGCCAGCATGACCGGCAGGTACCCTTTTGCCATGTCGCAGGCAAGGCAGAGAGAGCCAACCACAACGCCCGCGTAATGAAACGCGTTGAACGCGCCGGGGTTTTTATCCTCGCTGACCTTCGTTGTATCAATTCCCTTGAGCCAGCGCGGCAGATACGCGCTGTAAAGCACACTGCCGGAAAGAAACCCGGCCGTGGAATAGACCAGCGTATATACGACAGGCTGCGTCATACCCTCGCCTTCCTTTCCCAGTCGCCGATCATGCGCTCGGCAATTCGATCCGCCGCGTCGGAAGCGATATGTTCCCGCTGGCAATGAAGCATGTTCTCCCGCCGTGCCGCGTCGTTGAGCAGCGCAATCGCACGCTTTGCCGCATCCGCCGGACGGAACGCGCGCTCGGCCATGCCGTGGCGTTCAAAGTATGCGGCGTTGCAGGTTTCGCAGCCGGGAATCGGCGCGGAAAGAACCAGCGGCACGCCGGTTACGGCCGCTTCCGTACTGCTCAGCCCGCCGGGCTTGGTCAGCAGCACGTCGCAGGCGCGCATCCAGAGCGGCGCCTGATTCGTGTATCCAACAACGTTCAGACGCGTTTCCCCGCAAAATCGCTTGTTCAGCTTATTCGCCAATGCTTCGTTGCTGCCGCAGAGCGCCGCAATGCGTACGGTATTGTCCGTACGCTGCATCAGTTCCGTTACCAGCGCCGCCATCTTGCCGCCGCCCATGCTGCCGCCCATCACAACGATCAGCTTTCCGTCGTTCGGCAGCCCGAGCTGCTCGCGGCAGGCCTGCTTTTCCAACTGCTCCCGCGTTTGAAAGCGAACGGGGATTCCAACGGCCTGCAGGCAGTCCTTCGCCATGCCGCGCGTTTGGCAGAGCGCGGAAATCTCTTCGCCGGGCGTAAAGCAGACGTCTGGACGGGTCTCTTCCCAGAACGGGCTGCAGGTATAGTCCGTCATCACAGTGTAGAGCGGTATGGAAACGCGTTTTTTCCGTTTGAGATAGGTCAGCGCCTCCGCCGGGTAAAGATGGGACGTTACGCACGCGTCGTACCCGCCGCGCGCAATATACGCCGCGAGTTCGCGCGCATAGCGCGTGTTCGACCAGTAGACCGGCGAACGCCCGTTGGGAGAACTGATGAACCCGCCGAGCTTGTACATTGCGCCAAAGAGCGCGGGCGCATACACGGCGTTTCGGATATAAGCGTCCGCAACGCGCTTGGCCAGCTGCTCTCGCTTGAGCGAAAAAGGATCGAGCAGCGTGCATTCCGCTCCACGCGCTATCAGCGCTTCCATCACGGCGGTCGCCGCCGTGTTATGACCCTGACCTGTCGAGCAGGAAAGAACCAGAACTTTCAAAATTGCTTCCCCTCCCCCAAGACGCGGAGACCGACTGATAAAGACAAGATGTTCCCCGCTCATCGCAACAGTGTAGCAGAATCGCAGACAATGTACAAGCGTGGTTGTCTTTTTCAAACCAGAATATGTTAGCAAGCCTCAGCCTTTACGAGCGGGCCTGTCTTTGCGTAATACCCGCGCAGAGCGAAAAACCGGGTTTTCTACGATTGGGTGAGTTGTAAAAAAGTTGTGAGTTTTCCGGCTTCCGGCGAAATCAAATTGAAACAAACCGCCCGTTGTGGTATCATGGTCTCGCTTTATAGCGATCCTGACCATCGTTTTAGAAAGGTACCTGTATGACCAAAGTCATGAAAATTATACTGATCACGCTGTTGGTGATCGTCCTTGCCGGCATCGGCCTGATTTGGTACGTGCTCGGCAGCATGCGTTCCGGCGCGGTGGACACCGTTGCAAAACCCACCGACGACATCTCCGTCTCCGCGGAACCCGAAGTCATTACCGTTATCTCGGATGAACCCACCCCCACCCCCACGCCAATGCCGATCTATGAAGAAGAAAGCAAGGAAGACAGCATTGTCAACATCCTGCTCGTAGGCACGGATTCGCGCAGCGAAAGCGAGCTGGAAAGCTCCCAGGGGCGTTCCGACTCTATGATGCTCGCTTCCCTCAATAAGAGCAAGGGCACCATTACACTTGTTTCGTTCATGCGCGATTCCCGCGTGCACCGCATCGGCAAGAGCGGCAAGTTCACCTTCTACAGCCGTCTGAACGGCGCTTACAGCGGCGGTTACGGCGGCGGCGGCCCCGGAGAACTGATCAACACCCTGAACGAAAACTTCGACCTCGACATTCAGGAATACATTTGCATCGGTTTTGACGGCTTTGCCGCGCTGATTGACCAGATTGGCGGCATAGACGTTGACCTCGACCAGGCGGAGATCAACTTTATCAACGACCGCATCACCGGCTACCATGAAATTGAGCCGGATATCGTAAAGAACGCGGATCCAATCCGCACCAAACCCGGCATGACGCACCTTAACGGCGCGCAGGCGCTGGTATACGCCCGCAACCGCCATACCGGCGTTGACGGCGGCTCCGGCAACGACTACGACCGCGTGAACCGCCAGCAGGAGATCATCAAACTGGTCTACGACAAGGTGACCATGCAGATGAACGAGCAGAGCATCGCCGCGCTGATTACGTTTGCCACCCAGCACATCACGACCAACATGTCGCTGGAAACGATGACGGATCTTGCCAAGATGCTGCTCACCAACAAGATGAGCTTCGTGCCTGCAACGATTCCCGCAGAGGGGACTTATTCGAACTTTGTGGATGAAAACGGCGTCAAAACCGACCAACTGGAGTTCGATTTGGGCGATGCTGCCAAAACGATCAACGATCTGCTCTATGGCGCGGGAACTGCCGCAGCAACTCCCAACCCGTAACAGCAGAAGGCTTCAAACGAACCGCACAGACTTGTGCGGTTCGTTTTCTTTTACGCCTGCATGGTCTGTCAACTTTGTGTGATTTTCAGGTTTACCCTCTTGGATGGTTTTACGGACGCGTGGTATACTTGGCTTATGAAAACGCCGAAAAAACCAGTTTTGATCGTGCTGCCGCTGCTGCTCGCCGCCCTTCTGACGGGGTGCGGCATTCTGCCCGTTTCGCCACGCGAAACGCCTGCTGCGGAGCCGAGCGCAACGCCCGTTTCGCTCACAGCATCTTCGCCCGTTCCCGCGCAACCAACGCCGCTGCCGGAAATCATCGTGTTCGGCGCGGAGGCCTCCCGTTCGTTTCAGCAGGGGCTGACGGACGCGGCGGCACAGGGAACAATCGCCGTTTCGTTTGTCCCCGGCGAAATGGAGGCGCTCGCTTCGTATCAGCCGCAGGGCGCGGCCTGCGCGGTCGTATACTGGGATGATCCGGCCGCTGCGATTCCATCCGTCGGCTTTCCGCTGTTTGTCTACGCCGCGCGCGGCCAAACCAGCGCGGAGAGCAATCCCCTGCTCGTTTACGACGCGTCAGGCGCGGCGGAAAGCGCGCTGGAAGCAGCGATTGCCTATCCCCCGCATGAAACGCCCGTTCGCCTGATCGGCCTGTTTGCCAGCGAAACCAGCCCCGGCTATGCCGTTTGGAAAGAGGCCGCGGCAAGCGGGCGCGTCTACTCCAAAGCGGAGTTCTTTTTAAACGATTCCGAACTGCAAACCGCGAGCATCTGGTTTGCCGAGCGGCTGGACGAGTTCTACCCCGGCATGATCGACGGTGTGTATGCCGAAACCGGCGAACTGGCGATTGCGGCTGTCCACCAGCTGCGCGGGCGCGTCAGAGACGATATGGAGGTGTTCTCCTGCTCCTCGGATGCGGACGCCGATCTGTCGCTTTCCAGCCTGATGCCCGTCATCGTCGGAGCGGATTTGTACAAGGCCGGCGGGCTCTGCTATGAAGGCGCTTTGGCGCTGCTGCAGGGCGAAACGGCGGAATCCTCCGTCCTCTCGCCCTCCGCGCAGCAATACACACCGGAGGCCTGAAGATTGAACCAACAAAAAAGGCGCTGACGCGCCTTTTTTATATATCATTCGGGGGCTGCCCGCCCCCTGTCCCGGCCAAAGGGTGCACCCTTTGGAAACCCAATATCATCAGTCCATAATCAGTCCCCATCCGGTCGTGAATCGACCGGTAGGAATATAGCCCACTTCGTTTTGATATTGCAGCTTCGTCCAGCCGTCGTTTGTCAGCTCAAGCACTTTAACGGAGACGCGCGAAGGAACTTTGCAGATCTTTCTGGAGTCCTTACTTGGCTCTTCGTAGAGCCATTCCGTAGTTTTCAAGAGCGTTGCGTCTTCGCTGGTCTCCATGACCCCTTCGGTAAAGCTGATGTAGCCGCGCATCACGTATCCTTCGTATTTGCCGAAACGAGCTTTGACCCAGACCTCGCTTTCAATGAGCACCTCCAGCTCGTCGCCAACGTTCAGCCGACAGACCGTATCGAAGGAAGCGCCGCTGCCTTTTCGAAGGCGCGCGCCTTCCACCATGACCCATGCGCTGCGGTTGGGCAGCTCCGGCGCGTCGTCGGTAATCGTCTTTTGAAACGCGTTGTATTCGGCAAATGAAAGCTTGGTTTCCAGCGCGTCATGCAGAGCGTGATTGCTGCGTTCGGAGTTGCTGATTTCAACGGTCGTGCCCGGGCAGGCGTTGTAGTAGAGCCACTTTGCGTCCTCCACATACAGCCGCACACACCCGTGGGATACTTTTTCGCCGAGGTCGAAAAATGGCGAACGCTTGAGGGAATCGATCGTCCGGTCGCCAAAGAGCAGCGAGTGGAAGTAGATGCTGCCGACGATCTGCACCCAGTAGCGCGCATATTCCCCGCCAAAGTTGGCGAACTTGCCGAAGCGCTCGCGCCCGCCGATCTTCCAGATGCCGCGCGGCGTCGGCGTCGCCTCGTCTTCGGGGTCGGCGTCGTCCACGTCCGTTCGTCCGCTGGAGCAGAGGAAGCGACGGACGACCTTTGTGTATTCGCCTTTTTCGTCCCGCTCAAACACGGTGATGATCTGGTTTTTTAAATCCAGCAAAATGTAGTACTTGTCCGGATCGTTGTTTTTCAGCTCGTCCCGCGCATAAGCGGTGTGTGGCGCGATCAGAAAAACAGCCAGAAACAGCGCCGCTAAAGCAACTCGAAACGCTCCCCGCATAGCCTGAATCCTCCCCCTGAGAACCTTGAACGAAAAAGTAAAAGCAACGCCGGTAAAAAAGCTGAACCGAACGAAAAACGCGCGGAAACGGCTTGTTTCATCCGTCTCCGCGCGCTCATGCCGCTTAGAATACCCGGTAAGCGCAGATGAAGTGTTTCTCCCAGTACCCGCCGGAGTTGAGCACCGAAGAGGATTTACGCACTTCGCCCTCGGAGGAGCTCGCGTCGATCATCTTGCCGCCGCCGAGGTAAATACCTACGTGGCCCGCGGAATCCGTGCTGCCGGAGAACACAATGATATCGCCGCGCTGCACCGAGCCAAGACCCGAAACCTTCTGGAACCGGTCGGTCGAGCGCCAGGCGATCGAGGTCATATAGCTCGTGCTGACGCCCGCGTTCTTGAGGCACCAGTACACGAAGCCGGAGCAGTCGAAGGTGTTCGGCCCCTTCGCGCCGCGGACGTATTTACTGCCGACCTTGCTCTCGGCAAGGGCAACGAGCTTTTCAACGCCCACGCTGTCCGAAACACCGGAAGAACCGCCGGAGGACGAACTTCCGGAAGACGAACTGCTGCCGCTGGAAGACGAACTTCCGCTCGAAGATTCCTTCGTTTTCGTAGGCGTTGTGGGAGACTTCTTGGCGCTGGAGGAATAAATCATGGTCAGCGTCACCGCGCCGACTTTGCCGTCCTGCGTCAGCCCTGCGCGCTTCTGGAAGGCTTTGACGGCGTCCTCGGTAATTTCGCCGAAATAACCGGTCGCGTTCGCGCTGGCGATGTAGTTGAGTTCGGCCAAGCGCTTTTGCATCTTTTGAACAGCCGTGCCATAATCGCCCAGCTGCAGCACCATTGCCTGCGCTTCGCCGGATAGAAGCAGGTCGCGCGTCATGGGGCCGAGAGCGCCGTCGCGCGTAAGACCGTTCGCCTGCTGAAACGCCCTGATTGCTGAGACCGTCGACTTGGTCATCTCGCCTGTTACCTTATAGGTATAGTATCCGAGCTTCTTCAGCGCGGCCTGACAGTCCTTGATCACGGGGTTTTCGTCGCCAAGCGTATAAGCATTGCCGACCACGTCTTCGCCATAGAGCATTTCCAGCGTCTTGGAGCCGACCTTGCCGTCCGATTTCAAATCGTTCTTTTTCTGGAATTCCTTTGCCGCTTCCTCGGTCTTGTCGCCAAACGTTCCCTGCACGTTGGCTTTGTTGTCAATATAGCCGAGCTCATATAAGCGCTGCTGAATGCCCAACACGTCCTCGCCAGTGTCGCCGTTCTGCATGACGTAGATCTTCGCGGTCTCGCCCATCAACGTTACATAGGTCGTCTGCCCGCAGATGCCGTCGTCGTCCAGGCCGTTATGCCGCTGGAAGGTTCTGAGCGCGCTCTGCGTCAGCGGCCCGAAATGTTCGGTCGGCTCATCGGAATCCATATAGCCCAGCTCCATGAGCCGCGCCTGAATTTCCGAAATGACCGGGTCGTTATCGCCCTGCTTGAGCTCTTCGGTGAATGTTTGCGTCGTCACGGCGTCGCTCACCGTCTGTTCGGGCGCTTCACTCGTTTCGGGAGAAGGGCTCGCCGCGGGATCTTCGCCCGACGCCGGATCGGCAAAGCCGCTGTCCAGCGTCTGTGTTGCCGAAAGCGCGGCAAATTGCTGCGCGGCGTTATCGCCGGTGTCCTTGCCCGGCAGGGTAACTGCCAGTATGATAACGGTCGCCAAAACCGCAACAAACGCGCCGCTGCCGATGAGCAGCGTGCGCGGCGGAAGGCTCATTAAAAACGAATACAGCTTTCGCGCGCCAAGATACACGCCCCGCGCCATAACGCGCAGCGCGGAGAGGATGGCTCGTTTTGTTTTTTTCCAGAATCGTTTGAAGGTAAAAGGCTTCTTGGCGTTCGCGCCGCTGGTCACGCTCCCTTTTTCCGGGTACACGCTCGCTGCCGGCTTGGAACGCTTGAACAGCTTTTTGATAAGCTTTTTCAGCGTCGGCTTCTTTTTCTTTGCCGTTTTCGGCTGCGCGCCCTGCGCACTCTGCGACCTTGCGGCGTATCCGGTCTGCGCGTACGCGTAGCTCTGCCGGCTGCCGCCGCCCGACGGATATCCTTGCGTATATGCGCCCTGCGAGTAAGCGGCTTGCTTTGGCTTTTCGTATTCTGTTTTGCCGTACGGTGGCCGCCGCGTGTCGTTGCTGCCTGTTGCCACGTTCAGACTCCTTCCGGCGGGAGGCCTGCTGCCGGCCCGCTTTGCATCCAAGTCATGTTGCGGAATGCCTGCACAGAGGTATGGTGCAAGCCGATGAAATCAATTGATTAACGGAATTATAGCAAGCAATCT
>JBDKTD010000345.1:0-22830 GCA_039680365.1 Clostridiaceae bacterium | reverse complement strand
ATAGGAGTACCTCATGGAAACACCAGAACACACCCGAACCGACATTTTTAACGGAGATACGTTTCTTGGCATCGAACTCGGATCGACCCGCATCAAAGCCTCGCTGATTGACCGCGATCACCGGCCGATCGCATCCGGCTCGTTTGCCTGGGAAAACCGGCTGGAGGACGGGGTTTGGACCTACCGGCTGGAGGACGCGCTTTCCGGCGTGCAGGCCTGCTATGCGGATTTGCTTTCCAACGTGCGCCGCGACTATTGCGTGATGCCTTCCCGGTTTGGCGCAATCGGCATATCCGGCATGATGCACGGCTACCTGCCGCTGGATCGAAACGGCAGGCAGCTCGCGCCGTTTCGCACCTGGCGCAACACCATGACCGGGGAAGCGGCGGAAGAGCTCACGGAGCTGTTCGGGCAAAATATTCCGCAGCGCTGGAGCATTGCGCATCTCTACCACAGCATTTTGCAGGAAGAGGAGCATGTCTGCAGTATCGCGTCTCTTACGACGCTCGCGGGTTACGTGCACCGGTTGCTCACGGGCGAGAACGTGCTGGGTATTGACGAAGCGAGCGGCATGTTCCCCATCGACGCGGAGACGAAATACTTCCATGCGGGTATGCTGAGAGCTTTCGACGCGCTCGTCGGCGAAAAAAAGTACCCCTGGAAGCTCGCCGAAATCCTACCGCGCGTTGCGGTTGCAGGTCAGCAGGCGGGGCGGCTCACCAAGGCAGGCGCGCTGCTGCTCGACCCCACGGGGTCGCTGGAAGTGGGCGTTCCGTTTTGCCCGCCGGAAGGCGACGCGGGTACGGGAATGGTCGCAACCAACAGCGTGCTGCCGCGCACTGGCAACGTCAGCGTCGGCACCAGCGTGTTCGGCATGATCGTACTGGAGCAAAAGCTCACGCGCCTCCGCCGTGAGATCGACCTTGTAGCCACGCCGTCGGGAGACCCGGTTGCGATGGTGCACTGCAACAACGGCACCAGCGATTTGGATGCGTGGATTAACCTGATAAGGGACTGCATGCGCGCTTACGGCTTCGAGCCGGATGAGCGGACACTCTACCAAACGCTGTTTCGCACGGCGCTGGAAGGCGAAGCGGACTGCGGAGGACTCGTGGGCTGCAACTACCTTTCCGGCGAGCACACGACAAACTTTACGTCCGGCCGCCCGTTATTTCTGCGCCTGCCGGACGCGCGGTTCAGTTCGCCGAACTTCATGCGCGCGCAGCTCTGCGGCGTATTCGCCTCTCTCAGGCTCGGCATGGATATCCTCACCAAAGGCGAGTCGGTCGCAATCGACAACCTCAACGGCCACGGCGGGTTCTTCCGCGTGGAAGGCGTCGGTCAGCACATTATGGCGGCGGCGCTGAACGCGCCCGTCACCGTGATGGAAACAGCGGGCGACGGCGGCCCCTGGGGCATGGCGATTCTGGCTGCATACATGGTGCAGAAGGGCGAGGGCGAGAAGCTTTCGGACTATCTTGACAAACGCGTATTTGCAGGGAGCAAGCGCTCCACCTATGCGCCCAACGCGGAGGAAACGCAGGGCTTTGAGCGCTATCTGGAGCGGTACCGGACGCTGCTGAACGCGGAGAGAGCCGCGCTGGAGATTGGATAAACAAAAATGCCGCCCGTCGGGCGGCATTTTTATATTTTTGAATACAACGCACCGATAATACCGTGCGTCGTTATATTGTCTTGTAAAAATCCTCGACGGCGGCAAAGAACGATTCAATATTTTCCCAGGGCGTGGCGGGCGGGATGTCGCAGCCGGAACTGGGCACAAAGTTGCGGTACTGGCCGCACGCGCGCAGCAGGTTTGTGGTGCTTTCGTAGATGGACTGCGGCGTGCCGTTGCGGAACTGGCTGGAAGGATCGACGTTGCCCATGCCGATAATCTCCGGGGGCAGCTGGCGCATGACTTCGAGCATATTCGCCTTGTTGCCGAAGTGATAGGCGCGTGCGCCGAGCTTGACGAGGCTTTCCACCATCTTGGAAGCGCTGTCGCCGCAGTTGTGGTAGACGACGATAAAGTTCTCGTCCTGCACGGCTTTAATTATCTTCTTGACGAATGGATGCGAAACTTCCTCCGCCAGTGCGGGCGAGAGAAGCCCCGTGAGCGGTTCGGCAATCACGACGCCGAGCGCGCCGGTCTGTTTATACGCAAGCGCGTATTCGGTTAAAAAGCGGGTCGCTTTTTCCATGACGAGCTCTACGAGTTCCGGGTCGTCATAGCAATACAACAGCGTTTCGGAAACGCCGAGCAGCCTGCCGGAGAGCGAAAACGGGCCGATCATGCCCGCGAACACCGGGCGGTCCTGAATCAGCTGCGCGGCGTTTTTGATCGCCTCAATGTAGAGCCCCGTGCGCCCCGCGCCAACGGGCGGGACTTCCAGCGCGCGCGCTTCCGCTTCGTTGTGGACGATGATGTTCATCACGGCGGGCACTTCCATTGGGTCGAACCGGACGGCGGAACCGAACGCCTCCGCTTCGACGGAGAGGTCCATCATGCTTACGCTTGCTCCGCTGGGGACGCGCTGTGAGATTTCCTTCATGCCGCGCGCCTGCAGTTCGTCTGACTGAATCAGCTCCTGCACGTTGATGCCCAGAAGCGAAACGCTGGGAAAGCTGAGGATCGGGATGGCTTGTTTTTTCGGGGCAGTCTTGAGTGCGTTCAGCCAGTCGGATGCGTTCATTGAGGTACCTCCCAGACATTGAGTCGGCGGGCGCGGGGTTGGCGCTCGTCCTTGCTTCATTCTATGAAACGGCGCGGCGCATTGATTGTATTTTCATGCGCACAATTGTAGAGAATTGACCAAGATGGGTTTTTGCGGGCAAAACGGCCGGCGTGCGCTGGAAAGCGGGAACCGGAACCGGAAAAGTTGCGCATAAAACGCAAAAGATGACGGAAAAACAGCCTTGACGAAGCTCTTGATCCGCCGCTAGAATGAGCTGTGCGGCATGGCGCGAAAAATTTGCGCGGCAAACCCGCCGCCGAGAATCGATTAAAGGGAGGGCGTTTCCTATGAGCAGAGCGTTTGTCAGCGAGCGCGACGGCTCGTTCTGCACGGAACGGATGCAGGACTGCGTATGGGCGGACGAAAACGGAAAATGCCCTTTTTCCCGCTGCAAACGGGAAGCGGAGCTGACTAAGCCCGCCGCCGAAGCGAACAGGCAGGATTCCGGAGCGGAGCAGAAGCGCGGGGAAGGCGAGCGCTGAGCCGCTGTATTGGACTGCGGCAAAATTTGCCGCATGCTCAGCGGAAGATACCGAAAAAGAGCCGCTCCACGGATCGGCAATAACGAAGATGCAAGCCGGGATGCATATACATCCCGGCTTTTTTGTTGCGCGCGGGCGCTTGGATGCGGTTTTGAGAAAGCATCGTCATTTATCAAACAAAATCAGCGTTTTATCGGATTGTTTCACTTTTCCCCGCCAACTAAGATGAATACCAGAGGTTGCGTCAGGCAGCCGCGCATTTCGAAAATAACAGCGCTTCATTTCTGCCGCAGCCTTGAATTTAACCACATCAGGGAGGAACGTATGAAAAAGCTTCTGGTCAGTTTGATGGTAGTCATGCTCCTTGCAACCGTATTTGCGGGCTGCGCGAGCGCCCCCGCCGCGCCGGAACCCACACAAGCTCCGGCGGCAACGGAAGCCGTTGCGGAAGCCCCCGCGGAACCGACGGCGGAACCCGTGGTCGATCCTGCGACGATCAAGGGTCAGGTGTCCGTTTATGTTGCGCATAATGCGGACCAGTACAACCGCGCAATCGAGCTCTTCAACCAGAAATACCCGAACATTGAAGTGCTCGTCGTGTCCGCCGGTACCGGCGACTGCCTGCAGAGAATCGCGGCGGAAGCCGAAAATCCGCAGTGCGACGTCATGTGGGGCGGAACGACCGAATCGCTCGAAGCCTACAAGCAGTATTTCCAGCCCTATGTCTGCTCGGAAGACGCGCACATTGCCGACACCTTTAAGGATCCGGCGGATATGTGGATTGGCGAGTCCCAGCAGCCCTCGGTCATCATGTACAACAAAACGCTCGTTCCCGAAAACGAAGTGCCCAAAACCTGGGCGGACCTGCTGGATTCCAAGTGGCAGGGCAAGATCGCTTCGGCAAACCCCGCTTCTTCCGGCTCGGCCTACACGCTGCTTTGCAACATGATTCTTTCGGAATCCAAGCAGGCGGACTACTCCGACGGCTGGGCGTTCATTGAACAGCTCGCGCCGAACCTCGTGATCTCCGGCGGCTCTTCCTCCGTTTACAAGGGCGTTGCCGCGGGCGAGTACGCGCTCGGCCTGACGCTGGAACAGCTTGCATGGGTGTTCGTTGGCGCGGATCCCGACACCTGCGGCATGATCTACCCGACGGACGGCTCCTCCAACGTGCCGGACGGCTTTGCGATGGTTGCCAACTGCCCGAATCCGGACATGGCGGCGCTGCTGATGGACTTCCTCGTGAGTGCGGAGTGCCAGCAGGTCATGAGCGACGAGTTTGGCCGCCGCACCGTGCGTGACGATATCGCCCAGCCCGCCGCGCTGCCGAACCTGGAAGACATCTACTTTATCAACTACGACTTCCAGTGGGCGGGCGCAGGCAAAGCGGACGTGGTTTCCCATTGGGAAGAAATCGCCGTCAACGTCATCTCCGCGGGCTGAGAAACCGGCGGAAACAAGCGAACTGCAATCGGCGGGCGTTCCGGTTTCGGCCGGACGCCTGCCGGGGATTTTCATAAAACGGGGGTCAACCACATGAGCCACCAAGTAAACATTCTAAACGTCGTAAAGCGCTTTGGCGACTTTGCCGCGGTCAACGACGTTTCGCTGGAGATTCAGCAGGGCGAGTTCTTTACGCTGCTCGGCCCTTCCGGCTGCGGAAAAACGACGCTTTTGCGCGCCATTGCCGGGTTCAACCAGCCGGATGGCGGCGAAATCCGCTTTTCCGGCAAAGTGATCAACCGCATCCCGGCGCATAAGCGGGATATCGGCATGGTGTTCCAGAACTACGCCATCTTTCCGCATATGACCGTTAAGGAAAACGTAGCCTACGGGCTAAAGGCGAGAAATTACCCGAAAAACAAGATCAATGCAAAGGTTGAGGAAGCGCTGGAGATGGTGCAGATCGCTCCGCTGCGCGACCGCAAGCCTTCCGAACTATCCGGCGGACAGCAGCAGCGCGTCGCTCTGGCGCGCGCGTTTATCATAGAACCGGGCGTGCTGCTCATGGACGAGCCGCTCTCCAACCTGGACGCAAAGCTCCGCGTGCAGATGCGGGCAACGATTAAAAAGCTCCAGCGCAGGCTTGGCATTACGACGATCTACGTGACCCACGATCAGGAAGAAGCGCTGGCCATTTCGGATCGCATCGCGGTCATGCGGGACGGCAAGATCATGCAGCTCGGCACGCCGGAGGAGATCTATAAGCACCCGAAGAACCGCTTTGTCTGCGGGTTTATCGGAGTATCCAACTTTATTGACTGCGAGGCGCATACGGACGCTGCGGGCGTTGCTGATCTGGAGATGGGCGGGTACTCCGCCAAAACGCGCGTTGTCCGCCCGCTGGAAGGCAAGGCGGTGGTTTCCGCGCGCCCCGAACAGCTCTTTTTCGACGATACCGGCATTCCGGGCACGATTACTCTGAGCACGTTTCTGGGCGATTTCATCGAGTACGAAGCGCTTACGCAGGACGATCAAACTCTCCTGATCAACGAATACACCAAGGACGTTGCGGGCGTGCGGCCGGATGGCGAAGTCTGTCATATCCGCTTCGACCCGGAGCGCATTGCCTTGATCGACCCCATAACGGAGGAAGTCGTCTCCGCGTTTGATCAGTGACGGCGGGGGAGAAGCGTATGAAAATGAAGCCAAACCGCGATATCTGGAGCGTGATGAAGATCGTCATTCTGGTCTTTGTCGCGCTGGCCATCCTCTACCCGCTCTCGACCATCGTCATCCGCAGCGTCACCACGGATACGGGGTCGGTCACGGGGAAGAACTTTCTCAAGTTCTTTACGAAGCCGTATTATCTGGATGTGCTCAACAACACCATGTTCGTAGCCGGGGTTACCACGCTTTTCAGCGTCGTGCTCGGCGTGGGCATGGCCTACGCGCTGACGCGATACGACATCCGCATCAAGCGCATTTTAAACATCTGCATCATCCTTTCGCTCATGAGTCCGCCGTTTATCGGCGCTTACAGCTGGATTCTGCTCTTTGGCCGCTCCGGTTTCGTCACTTCCAAAGCGTTGGAGTGGTTCGGCTGGGTACTGCCGACCATCTACGGCAAATGGGGCATTGTGAGCGTATTTGTCTGCAAAATGTTTCCGTATGTCTACCTGTTTACCTCCAGCGCGCTGGGGAGCATCGACTCCTCGCTGGAGGAAGCAGCGGAAAATCTTGGTTCGACCAAGGGATACCGCCTGTTTCATGTAACGCTGCCGCTCGTCAGCCCTTCCATCCTGGCCGGCGCGGTGATGGTGTTTATGTCGGCGGTATCCGACTTCGGAACTCCCATGCTGATTGGCGAAAACTACAAGGTGCTCTCCACACTGGTTTACGAGCAATACATGAGCGAAATGGGCACGAGTTCCAACTTCGCTTCCGCCGTGAGCATGATCGTCATTGCGCTGTGCCTGATTCTGCTTCTGGTGCAGCGCTGGTATCTGCGCCGCCGCAACTACAACATGACTTCTCTGCGCCCGCCGCAGCCGATTCGCCTTTCGGCTGGCAAAAAGTTTCTGCTGCTCCTGCCGGTGCTGGCAAGCGTAGTCTTCTCGCTGCTGCCGCAGATTGTGGTCATCGTTACGTCCTTTAAGAATTGCAACGGCCCGTATTTTGTGGAAGGCTGGGGGCTGGAGAGCTACCGGGTGATCTTTACGCGCATGATTCGGGGTATTAAAAACACCTATTTCTTCTCGCTGATTGCGCTGGTGATGATGGTGATCATCGGCTCGATCACGGCGTATCTATCTGTTCGCAAGCGCAGCGCGCTGACCACGGTGGTCGATCTTTCGCTCATGGTGCCATACGTCATCCAGGGAGCGGTGATGGGGCTTGCGCTGATCATTGCGTTCAACCGTTCGCCGTTCTTCTGGGCGGGAACCGCGTTTATCATGATCCTTTGCTACACGATTCGCAAGATTCCGTACACGGTGCGTTCGGCTTCCGGCTTTCTGCAGCAGATGGAGCTCTGCGTGGAGGAGGCGTCCATCAACCTTGGCGTTTCGCCCGCAAGGACGTTCTTTAAGATCACGCTGCCGCTCATGCTGCCCGGCGTCGTTTCCGGCGCAATTTTAAGCTGGATCGAGACGATTAACGAACTCAGTTCGAGCGTTTTATTGTATACTGGTAAGACAATCACCATGTCCGTCGCCATCTACAACGAAGTGGCGCGCAACAGCTTCGGCACCGCCGCCGCCATGGCGACGATACTGACCATCTCCGCCATCCTCATGCTGATCGTATTTAACCATGTAAGCAAGGGCAAAGTCTCGATTGTCTAGGGTTTTCACAGTTACTCAGGTGAGCAAAGGCAAAGTCTCGATTGTCTAGAGTTTTTACTGTTACTCATGCGAGCAAAGGCAGAGTCTCGATTGTCTAGGGTTTTAACTGTTACTCATGCGAGCAAAGGTGAAGTTTTGATCGTCTGGTACTTCTCAAGGCAACAGTACTCCGGCTGGAACGACCGGGAGCAAAGGCAGGCAGTTTTACCATCTTGAATCGCTTCCATCCGCGCGGAGCGGGCGGACAAACCGCCTCCTCCGTGGCGGAACAACAGAATATGCCGGGCGTAAAGCGCTCGCGCTCCATTCATCAGGCGGGCGTCTTTCGGCGGCTGCTGATGAATTTTTTGCTGATCGGCCTCGTCCCAATTACGGTGCTTGCGATTCTGGCAATCGTGTACTCCACACGGGTGTCGCTGACCAACATCAAAACGGGGCTGCTGGCGGATACGGAACTCGCGGGTTCGCTGTTGGACGCGGAGCTGCAGAAGTACCAGACCGGTATCGAGCAGTTCTGCGCGGATAACGAACTCGCGGTTTTTTTGAAAACCCAGGATCCCAGCGCGGAGCAGATAACCCTGCTTAACCAGAAGCTCTATCTGATCATGGCGGGGCATACGGATCAGCTGCGGATGCACGTTGCAAACGCCGCGGGCGAGATTGTGCTCAGCACGGGCGGCGTGCCGCGCGAATACGAATATCAAACGCAGAACTGGGGGGTCTTCCGCGCCATGCGCGCTTCCGGCTCGCCCATTCGCTACGCGGGCGGCTATACGCTGGAGGATCGCCCGCGGGACACCGGAATCACCGTCTGCGCAAAGGTAACCAAGCGGGGGGAAACGATTGGCTTTCTCCTGCTGGATATTCCCAAAGCCGCCATCGAAAGCGTGCTCTCCGGCGCGAACGCAAAGTTCGCGGTTTCGTATCTTGTTTACGACGCGAACGGGTTTTTAATTGTCAGCGACGCGCTCGCGGGTCAGGGTGTTTTTCTGCAGCCGGAACAACGGACGTTTCTTAAGCAGGCCGCGGGCGGCGTAGCCTCCTACGAAATCGAAGGCGAGCGGAGGATGATTTCCGCGTTTCCGCTGCCATCCGGCGAGACGGTTGCCGCGAGCGTTTCGGTCGATCTGATGGTGCGCTCGGCAAACCGCCTGACGGTGCTGGTCGTCGCGATGGTTGCGCTGATTGCGGTGTTTCTTATTTGGCAGTCGCGCAAGATGGCCGAGCGAATCGTCAAGCCCATTGAAACCATCTGCGAGGCCATGAGCGTGATCGAACGCGGGGATTGGGAGCGGCAGGTCGTTGTGGAAAGCGACGACGAGTTCGCAACCATGGCGCACGGCATCAACCACATGGTAGCTCAGCTCAACGAGCAGTTCCGAACAAACCTGGAGCGGCAGGACCGCCTGCGCCTTGCGGAGTATAAAAATCTCCAGGCGCAGATTTCGCCGCATTTTTTGAGCAACACGCTCGAATGCATCAAGTGGCTCGCACGCCTGGGTCAGTACGACGAAATTCAGACCATCGTGGAAAAGCTCGGCGTGCTGCTTAAGAGCGGCATGGTGTTTAAAAAGGAAATGATCGCCTTTGGCGACGAGCTCAGCGTCGTGGAAAGCTATTTGACGATTCAGAAGATTCGCTATCGCGATAAGTTCTCCGTGCTCCTGTCCGTGCCGGAAGAACTGCTCGGCTGCCTCGTGCCGAACCTTGTGATTCAGCCCATCGTGGAAAACGCAATCGTCCACGGCGTGGAGAAAAAGCGCGGGCATATCACGCTCGCCATCCGCGCCGAGCACGTCTGCGACATGCTGGTGGTCACGATTATGGACGACGGCGCGGGCATCCCCGCCGAACGGCTGGAGCGGATCTTGTGCGACGGCCTGGAGGAAGGCGACCGCGAGAGCATTGGGCTGAAAAACGTCCATAACCGCCTCAAGCTCTACTTTGGCGAACCCTACGGCATCCGCATTGAGAGCGCGCGCGGCAAAGGCACTACCGTGACCGTGCATATGCCGTTTCAGTGCAAGACGGAGGAATGACGCGTTCTCTCGCGACGCGCAAACCGGCGAAACAGGGGGTGAAACATGCACAGCGTAGTCATCATCGAGGACTCGTTTCCGCTGCGGCAGGGCATGATCCTGACGTTTGACTGGCGCGCGCTCAACTGTTTTGTCGCCGGGGAGGCGGACAACGGCGAGGACGGGCTTATTCTCATCCGCGAAATCCGCCCGGATATCGTGATTACGGATATCCGCATGCCCGGCATGGACGGGCTGGACATGCTCGAAGCGATGCGATCCTCCGGCGGGGACGCGGTCTGCATTGTCATCTCCGCCTACGGCGAGTTCGACTATGCCCAGCGGGCGATCCGCTTTGGCGTTTCGGAGTTTCTCGTTAAGCCGTTCGAGATGAGCGAGCTCAACGGCGCGCTCAAAAACGCCGTCCGGAGAGCCGAGCAAATTCGCCACCTGCGGCAGATCGAAGAGAAAAAAGTGGTGCTCTACGGCGACTTTGTAGCCGAAGACGGCGACATCAAGGGAAAATACGCCGAAAAGGCTGTGGACTATATCAAAACGCATTTTGCCGAAAACATTGGCATTGGCGATATCGCGCTGGCGCTTTCCATGAGCGAAAGCCACCTAAGCCGCGTGTTTAAGGAGAGCATGGGTTACACCCTTGGCGAATACCTTGTGAACTACCGCATCTCCATTGCCTGCGGCCTGCTGCGGGAAGGTAAGTTCCGCGTTTCCGAGGTCGCTTCCAAAGTCGGTTACGGCGATCAAAGGTATTTTTCCGTAGTGTTTCGCCGCATCGTGGGCATGACGCCCAACGACTACCGCGCCCATGCGATGAGCGGTTTAAGCGAGTAAGCGCAAAAACCGACAAAAATAAAAACGAATTGACGAAACGAGAAAATGAATAGATAATTTATATGTGACGCGCAAAGATGAGCGCTCAACGAAAAAATACATGCAACACAGGAGGATTTTTCAACTATGGCGGCATACGGAGAAGCGTTTACGATTCAGTCCGATACAAGGGTAACGTTCCACGATGTAACTGACGAAGTCAAGCGTATTGTCAAACAAGGTCCGATTCAGGACGGCATTGTAATGGTGTATTCCCAGCACACGACCTGCAGCGTGCTCATTCAGGAGCAGTCGGACGACGTGAATTTCTTTGGCGAGCAGCTCGTTCTGCAGGACATGGTCAACGTGCTTTCCAAGATCGTGCCCACCTGCGAAACCGAGGGGCAGTATCTCCATCCAGGCCCGCTGCATGTGGAAATTGCGGCGCGTGAACGCGAAGAGAAGCCCTGGTGGAGCCTGAATACGGACGCGCACCTGCGCTCGGTGCTGCTGGGCCGGTCGGTGCAGATTCCCGTGGTGAACGGCGAACTTCTGCTGGGCGAGTTCGGCCGCATCTACTTTGCGGACTTCGACCAGGTGCGCGCGCGTCAGCGCACGGTGCGCGTGCATATGGTCGGCTGAACGAATAACAAACCATCGTCTCCGGATAAAAAAGGGAGTGAGCAGAACGGAACAACTGAGAAAAAACGTAGAACAAATCGTGCTTGCCGCAGGGAAACTCCTGCTGGAAGCGGCGAAAAACGGCACTGTGGTGCATGAAAAGGAAGGCATCGGCAACTTTGTGACCGATTGCGACGTTGCCACACAGCGCTTTTTACAGCGCGAGCTGAAGGGGCTTTTGCCGGGTTCGGCGTTCGTTGGCGAGGAGGAAGGCAGCGAAATTTACCGAAGCGACTGCGACTGCTGGGTTGTCGATCCCATCGACGGAACGGCTAACTTTACGCGCGGCATCGGCTACAGCGCGGTCTCCGTCGGACTGGTGGAGGGCGGCGTTCCTGCCATTGGAGTCGTGTACAACCCGTTCTCCGGCGATCTGTTCAGCGCCGGGCGCGGCGAAGGCGCGTTTTTAAACGGAGCGCCCATCCACGTTTCCAATCGGCCGCTGAACAAAGCGCTCGTTTCCTTTGGGGCGACGATCTATCACCGCGACGTGACGGAAAAGATGTTCCGACTGCTTAGAATCATGTTTGAGCACTGCGAGGATATCCGCAGCCAGGGTTCCGCGGCGCTCGACCTCTGCCAGGTTGCGGCGGGGAAGCTGGACGCCTTCTGGGAGCTCCGGCTAAGCCCCTGGGACTACGCGGCGGCAGCCTGCATCCTCGTTGAGGCGGGCGGCAGGATAGGCTCCATCGAGGGTGGAAGCCTGCCCTTCGACGCGCCATCCACAGTGCTCGCCGCCAACGAAACGGCATATGCCGAGGCGCTGGCGCTGTTTCGAACCGTCTGAAACGAAACTTATCGGGAAAAAAGTCTTAACCCGGCCGCACGGAGAGGAGGAGCGACATGAGAAAACGGTTGAAGCGCTTGCTGCGCCTCGTTCTGCTCGCTTTGCTTCTCTGCGCGCTGAGCGGATCGCTTGCGTGCAAAACGCGCCAGAACGGCGGGGAGGAAAATCTCGTTCGCGTGTATGTTGCGCATAACGAAAAGCAGTACACCGCCGCCGTTAAGGAGTTTCAGGAGCGTACGGGCGTCGCCGTGGAGATCGTTTCCGCCGGTACGGGCGACTGCCTGCAGCGCATCGCTTCCGAGGCGGAGAACCCGCAGTGCGACGTGATGTGGGGCGGCACGGTGGAGTCTCTGGAAGCGTATGTCGCTTACTTTCAGCCGTATGTCTGCGCGGAGGACGCGTTTATTGCGGATACGTTCAAGGACCCGAACGATCTATGGATCGGGGAATCGCAGCAGCCCGCGGTGATTATGTATAACCGTAACCTCGTTGCAGACAGCGATATTCCCGTGGTGTGGAAAGACTTGCTCGATCCCAAGTGGAAGGGGCAGATCGCCTCGGCGGATCCGGCCTCGTCCGGCTCGGCGTATACGCTGCTCTGCAACATGATTCTCGCGGTATCAAAACAGGCGGATAAGTCCGACGGCTGGGCGTTTGTAACCGCTCTGTTTGATAACGCGGTCATCTCCGGCGGCTCTTCCACGGTCTATCAGGGCGTTGCCAACGGCGAGTACGCGCTGGGGCTTACGCTGGAGCAGCTCGCCTGTCCGTATGTGCTGGAAAACCCCGAAAGCGTTGGCATGATATACCCGGCGGACGGCTCTTCCAACGTGCCGGACGGCGTGGCGCTGGTTAAGGGCTGTCCGCATGAGGAGAACGCCAAGCGTTTTATCGACTTTTTGCTCAGCGCGGACTGCCAGCGGTTCATGAGCGAGGAATTTGACCGCCGCTCCGTTCGCGGCGACATTCCGCAGCCCGCGAGCCTGCCGGATCTGAATTCGATTTACTTTATCGACTATGACTACGAGTGGGCGGGCGTCGGCAAGGAAGCCGTCCTGCGGTCGTGGCAGACGGTGCTGGAACAAAAGAAAAGATAGCAGAACCCCATCGCCGAAGACTGAGCGGCAGGATATTTTCAAGCGAACCTCCAAAATCGGGGTTCGCTTTTTTGCGGCCGACGGGATAAATGAACAAAGGGGTATATCGATTCGGAGATATCGATATATCGCAAAAGACTTTGGAAAACTTGCTTTGTGGGATTATGATTGATATCATGGCGCAGGATTTGGAAATGGAACCAATTTGCCATAAATAAGCTTAATGACTGTAAAAATGCGCAAAAAAGCGACGATAACGCCATCAATACGAGCATAATATTGCTCGAATTCAATACAGTGGAGGATGCAGTATGCTACAGGGAAAATCAAAAATCGCAATCATCGGAGCCGGATATGTAGGAGCGGCGATCGCATATAACGTTGCAATCAACCGTACCGCGAGCGAGATCGTGCTCATCGACGTCAACCGCGAAAAGGCGATGGGTGAAGCGCTGGACATCAACCATGGCCTGTGCCATCTGGGACAGATGAACATCCATGCGGGGGACTATTCGGACTGCGCCAACTGTGACGCAATCGTCATGACCGCGGGCCTTAACAGAAAGCCCGGCGAAACGCGCCTGGATTTGGCCAACAAGAATGTTCCGGTTGCCAAGAGCATTACGGAAAACATCATGAAGTACTATAACCACGGCGTGATCATCGTGGTTGCAAACCCGGCGGACATTCTAACGTACCTGATTCAGAAGTGGTCGGGGCTGCCCGCCAACAAGGTCATCGGCACAGGCACCGCGCTGGATTCCGCGCGTTTTCGCTATTACCTTGCGCAGAAGCTGAATGTGGACATTCAGAACATCCACGGCTATATCATTGGCGAGCATGGCGATTCGCAGGTGCCCGTTTGGAGCGCAACGCAGATTGCGGGTCAGAGCGTGGACGTATACTGCCGCTCGATGGGCATTCCGTTTGGCGACGCGGAAAAAGAGGAAATCGTGAAGCTGACCAAGAACGGCGGCGCGGAAGTCATCCGTCTCAAGGGCGCGACGTACTTTGCTATTGCGGGCATCGTGGAAAACGTCATCGAAGCGGTCATCAAGGACAAGAACTCCATCAAGACCGTCGCCAGCGTGCTCAGCGGTGTATACGGCATTTCGGATGTTGCGCTGAGCCTGCCTTCCGTAATCAACCTGCACGGCATCGACGGTATTATCAAGTACGACCTGACCCCGACGGAAGCGGAAGCTCTCGCCAAGAGCGCCCGGACGCTGAAGGAATTTATCGCGCAGATACCGAATATCTAAAAGCAGTAACAAAAAAACGGCTTCGAGCCGTTTTTTTGTTTCTATTACCGTGAAGCGGTTCAGGTCAGCCGACGAATATAAACGCTACTTCAGCACTTCGCGCACCTGCGCGATGGAGGGGATGGAGTCCGCGGCGCCCATGCGTGTTATGGCGAGCCCGCTGGCAGCTGACGCAATCTGCAGCGCGCGCTTTGCGCCTTCACCATTGAGCGTCGCCATCAGGTAGTAGCCCGTAAACGTGTCTCCCGCGGCGGTGGTATCCACCGGCACAACGTCCGCGGCGGGTTCCAGAAAGACGCCCTCGCCGCCCGCGTACAGGCAGCCTTCCGCGCCGAGCGTCAGGATGATTTCGGTGTTCGGGTAAAGCGCGCGAAGTCGCCTTGCGATTTGCGCGGGCTTCTTTTCGCCGCTGAGAGAAGCGCCCTCGATTTCGTTGACAAACAGCCAGTCCACCAGCTCCAGCGGGAACCGCCGGACGTTTTCTGTAAACGGAGCCGCATTGAACGCAACGCGCAACCCCTTTCGACTGGCCTTTTTCATGAGTTCCGGAACGAGGTTCGTTTCATTTTGAAACAGCGCGACGTCGCCTCTGCCGAAACGGGAGAGCACCTCGTCGGCAAACGCTTCCGTAAGCAGCGCGTTGGTGCCGGGGTAGAGCAGAATGCAGTTCTGGCCGCGGTCGTTCACCTGAATCACCGCGTGACCGTTGGCGGCGGGCACTTCCCGCACAAACTCGGTATTGACGCCGCTTTCGGCGAGCTTTTCCCGTAAAAAGCGCCCTTCCGCACCGATGAACCCGGCGTGGTACGTTGAAATTCCCGCTCTGGCGCAGGCGATGGACTGGTTGAGTCCCTTACCACCGCAGAAGATTTCCCGGCTTTTGGCGGGCTTGGTCTCTCCGGGGCGGATGAACTCGTCCAGACGGTAGACGTAGTCGATGTTCAGTGATCCAAAGTTGACAACGTTCATGTTCTTCTCCGCACTCTGCCGCTTACTCTTGAAACGCAACGCCGGAAACGAGGATGACGTTGGCAAACGAGGTGCACTCTCCGGTGCGGATGACCGCCTTGGAGCCTTCCGTGAGCTTTTTGAACTCCTCGTGCTGCACGTACTCAATTTTGACGGAGTCGCCGAAGCGGGAGAGAATATCCTCGTGCATCTCCGGCGAAACCGATTTGATTTCTTTGGAGAGGATGACGCGTTCCACGCAGAGCTCGGTTAAAACCGCGTCCAGCGTTTCCAGAAAGCCGGGCACGCCGCGCTTGAGCGCGAGGTCGATCCGCTTTGCGTGGTTGATTGGGAGGCCGCAGTCGCCGACGGTGAGCATATCCGTATGCCCCATCTGCGCGATTACGGCGGAAACTTCACAGTTGAGCAGCAATCCTTTTTTCATATGTTTGTCCTTCTTATCTCGAGCTTGTATCCAACATGTTTCAAGCTTAAATTCGGAGAATACCCGGCTTTTCTAAGTGTTACAGGTTTTACTATGCGTTACAGGTTTTACTATGCGTTACAGGGCTTTTCCGGTGGAAATCTTCTTGTTCTTGACGTCGTCCATATACACGGCAAACAGGATGACGATACCCTTGCAGATGTATTGGTAATAGCTGTCCATGCCGAGCAGGTTGAGGCCGTTGTTGATGATGCCGATGATGAACGCGCCGATGATGGTTCCGGCAATCGCGCCCTGGCCGCCCGCCATGGAGGTGCCGCCAAGCACGACCGCCGCGATGGCGTCCATTTCGGAGCCGATGCCGACGGCGGGCTGCATGGAGGTATTGCGGCTCGTGAGCACGAGCCCGGCGAGAGCTGCGCAGGCGCCGCAAAGGGAATAGATCAGCACGACGATGCGCTTGATGTTGATGCCCGCAAACTGCGCCGCGCGCGGGTTGCCGCCGATGGCGTAGATATGCCGGCCGATCTTGGAGCGCCCAAGCACCAGCCAGGTCAGCAGGATGACGGCGATCATGTACAGCACCGGCAGCGGAATGCCGCCAACCGAACTGCCGCCAAAGTCCAGATACGCCTGGTTCTCAAGGCGGATGGTTCCCGCGCCGGTTGCAACAAACACGACGCCGCGCAAAATGCTCTGCATGGCATAGGTTACGATAAACGGCGGGAGTTTCGTATTGGCGAGGATCAAGCCGTTGATGAGGCCGGAGAGCACGCCCGTGAGCACGCCCGCCAGCGCGCAGAAGACGAAGGGGTAACCGCTGAACGAAAGGTAGGCCGAGACCATGCCGGACATCGCCATGACGGAACCCGTGGAAAGGTCGATGCCGCCGGAGATGAGCACGATGGTCATGGCGCAGGCGATGATCATGTTCACGGAAACCTGCCGCGAAACGTTGATGATGTTGTTGGTTTTTAAAAACGTCGGCGCGCTGAAGGAAAGAACCACGATCAGGATCAGCAGGAATCCCAGCTGACCCGCGTAGTTGACAAACCAGCGTCCCAGCCGCTTGAGCGTACCGTTATTCGAAGACAGTTCGACTTGTTTGGTTTCCATATTTTCTCTCTCCCGTTATAGATTAACCGCGTACTGCATGATGGCTTCCTGCGAAAGCTGCGACTTCTCCAGCATGCCGGAGATGCGGTTTTCGCGCATGACGATGACGCGGTCGCTGATGTTGATGACTTCCGGCAGTTCCGAGGAAATCATGATAATGGCCATGCCCCCAGCAGCGAGCGCGTTCATGAGCTCGTAGATTTCCGCCTTTGCGCCAACGTCTATGCCGCGCGTCGGCTCGTCCATGATCAGAATATCCGGTTTTGCGGCGAGCCAGCGGGAGATGACCACCTTCTGCTGGTTCCCGCCGGAAAGGTTTTGAATCTTGGTTGCGTAGGAAGCCGTCTTGATGGAAAGCTTCTCGACATACTCGCTGGTGATCTGCTGCTCTTTTGCGCCGTTGACCCTGACGCCGCGGATAAACGAGCGCAGCACGCGGATGGTCAGGTTATACTGCACGGAGCGGAAGCCGAACAGGCTCTCCTCGCGGCGGTTTTCCGGGATATAGCCGATCTTGAGCGCGTAGGCCTGCGAAGGGTGCTTGATTGTGACCCGCTTTCCGCCAACATAGACCGAGCCGGAGAGTGCGGGGTCAAAACCGAGAATGCCTTTCATAACCTCCGTGCGGCCTGCGCCGACCAAGCCCGCAAAGCCGAGGATTTCGCCTTTCTTGACGGAAAAGCTGACGTCGTTTACGTGCGCCGTGGTCAGGTGCTCCACGCGGAGCGCTTCCTCCGTGGCCTGATTGTAGGTGCGGGTGTAGTAATGCGTCATTTCGCGGCCGACCATCATGCGGACGATTTCGTCGTTGGAGATATCGGAAACGTTCGCTGTACCGACGGACTGGCCATCCCGCAGGACGGTGACGCGGTCCGCTACGCGCGGAAGCTCCGAGAGCCGGTGAGAAATATAGATAATGCCGATGCCCTTTGCTTTGAGGGCGGCAATATGTTCAAACAAAGCGTCGATTTCGTTTTCGGAAAGCGACGAAGTCGGTTCGTCCATGACGATGATGCGGGACTGAAACGAGATGGCCTTGACGATTTCAATCACCTGCTGTTCGGCAATCGTAAGCCGGAATACCTGTTCGGAAGCGTCAATCTTGAGCCCGAGGCCGTCGATGAACCGCTGGGCGTCCTGAAACATGGTTTTGTAGTCCACGAGGCCGCCGCGCTTGGGCTCCCGGTTGAGAAAGATGTTTTCCGCCACGGTCAAATGCGGAACCAGCACAAGCTCCTGATGGATGATGCTCACGCCGTTTAAGCGCGCATCTGCAACGGAGCTGATTTCGACCGGCTTGCCGTCAATGCGGATTTCCCCGTCGTCCTTGGGGTGGATGCCGCCGAGGACGTTGATGAGCGTGGATTTGCCCGCGCCGTTTTCACCCACGAGCGCGAGCACCTCGCCCGCCGTGAGGGTGAGGCTTACGCCGCGCAGCGCATACACGCCGGGGAAGCGCTTATGGATATTGTTCATTTCCAACAGGTTGTGTTCCAAAGCCGTTCTCTCCTTACTGTTTCGTGCCGGACTCACCGGCAAAAGGGGAAGCGATGACAAATTGATGATAACAGAACCGAAAAAGATAATCTACGCCGGGCGCTCCGGCGAGGCTTTACGAGAGATCTTCAATAGTTCTTTCAAGACGCTAGAGAAAGGATATTCAGGCTGCGGCCCCGCGAAGACATGCCGCGCGGGGCCGCATTGAGCCGTTACCCTATGGTTTGATTTGTCAGGACCAGGTGGTCAGGTCGTACTGGCTGATGTTGTCGGTGTTGATCATCCACATGCTGACAGAGGCTTCCTTGTCAAAGGCGTCGCCGTGCCAGATGGCATAAGCAGCGTTGAAGGAAGCGTTGGCCATGTCGATGGGCGAGTAGACCATGGAACCGGTCATTTCGCCGGCGGAGATGGACTGTTTGCCGGCCGGGGAACCGTCAAAGCCGAATACCATCACGTCCGGATAGCCCAGCTGCTTGGCTGCGCCGTAGCAGGAGAGCGCCGTGTTGTCGTTGAGGCAGACAAACGCGCTGATGGTGGGGTTGGCGGTGAGCAGGTCTTCCGTGTAGGAAGCGATGGCGCTGAGGTCGGTGCAGTCTTTTTCAACGATGGTCACGTCCGTGCGGCCTTTGTCCTTGAGGGCGTCCGCAAGGCCGGTGAAACGATCCGCGATGACGGAGAGCTGCTTGTAGTTGAGCGCGCCGATGACGGCGTTCTGCTCGAGCTTGTCGGCCAGGTATTCGCCAATGGCGTAACCGCCCTTATAGCAGTCCGCGGTGACGAAGCAGCTGACCATGCTCTGGTCGGCTTCCACAACCTTGGAGTCGGCGTCCACGATCTTGACGCCCGCGTCATAAGCGGTCTTGAGGGCGCTGCCCAGCGCGGTGTAGTCCGCGGGCAGAACGACCAGAACGTCGATACCCTGCGTTACGAGGTCTTCAATCTGGGAAACCTGGTTGGAAGCGGTCGCGTTGGCGTCGGTCACGGCAACTTTGCAGCCCGCTGCTTCCGCGGCGGCTTTAAAGGCGTCCGCAAAGGCGACGGCCCAAGTTTCGGTCTGGTTGTGCATCGCAAGGCCAATGAAACACTGGTCGTCTGCGGTGGGTTCGGCTGTTGCTTCCGCAACGGCCTCGGTTGCCGCTGCCTGCGCGTCTGCGGTGGCATCGGCGGTAGTGGCTGCCGGTTCGGCTGCGGGTTTGGCAGTGCATCCGACAAAGGCAACGATCATTGCCAGAACCAGCAGAACGGACAACAATTTCTTCATAGTGATTCTCCTCCTGTAATGTTTGTGTTTTTTCTAGCGATGAGCTCTATCGCTAAAAGTGCGTTCTTAATAAACCTCACGCGACGCCCGATTTTTTGCGGCACGGCCTGAGGGGAACAACAGTTTTTCATGTGGGTCGCAGATGGACGTCGCTTGTCCGCCGAAGTGGGCGAACGGTTCGGGGTTACTCGTTTGCGTTCAAAAAGCGGCTGATTTCATCCAGCGCTTCAAATGTTTCTTCGTAGGTGCGCAGGATGAACGCATGCGGCATTCCTTCATATACCTTGCAGGAGACCGCAACTCCCGCCTGCTTCAGCAGGTTGGCGTAGATCAGCCCGTCGTCCGCCAGCGCGTCGCACTCCGCTTCGATAAACAGCGCCTTTGGCAGGTTCTGGAACGATTCGGCGAGGATGGGTGAAACGAGCGGGTCTGTCACCTGCCGCTCGGGGTCGGGCAGGTACTCCAGCATCAGCGGGGAAACCGACTTTGCGTGCGCGTCCGGCTTTGCGCCCACCATCGTGTAGACTTCGGCGGAGCGTTTTTTGATTGAACCGGAAAAGTCCAGCGCGGGATAGATAAGCACCTGCTTATCGATCGTAAATTCCTTCCGCTCGCGCGCCAAAAGCGTAATCGCCGCGGCAAAGTTGCCGCCGCTGCTGTCCCCACAGACGGTGAGGCGGCTCGCGTCAACGCCGAGCGAACCGGCGTTTTCGGCAATCCAGCGCACGGCCTGATAGCAGTCCTCCAGCCCCACGGGGAACTTGTCTTCCGGCGCAAGGCGGTATTCTACGTTAAAGGCCATCACGCCCGCGTTTGCTGCAAGGTAGGCGGGCACAAAATCGTGCGTTTCCACACTGCAGGTCTTAAACCCGCCGCCATGGAAGAAAACGAGCGCGGGAAGGCTGCCTTTCGCGGCTTTCGGGCGGTACGACTTGACGGGCACCGTATAGCCGTCGTCGGCGGTAAAGCGCGTCCAGGCGGTGCTCAGGCGGCCGCCCACGGAGTACGGCTCGGTGATGCCGTGGTAAAACGCCGCTTCTTCGGCAACGATCTCCGCGCGGCGCTCCGGCACGAAATTGGTAAAAAAGTCCGGCAGCAGTTTGACCTTCGCGTTCAGCGGGCCATACTGGAGTTTTACGATTGGTTCATACTGTTTCATCATGCTACCTCGAATTGCGGCTGATCCGCTTGACAGGATATTTCCGAAAGGCTGGTTGGTCTTGGAAAACGGGCGGGGAAGTTTCGCTTTGCTCCCGCGCCGGTTACACGGTTTCCCGGAGGATCAGCCGGTAGTCCAGCTTTTGCTCGAACATGGGTTCTTTATATAGGATGTTGTTGATCAGCATCCGCGCCGCCGCCATACCCATTTCATAGGCGGGCTGTTCGACCGTGGTGAGCGGAGGATACAGAAACTTGGAAAAATAGATGTTGTCCACACCCACGATGCGAATATCCGACGGGATAGACAGCCCCATTTGGCGTACGGCCTGCATGGCGCCCGCCGCGATGAGGTCGTTGCCGCAGACGATGCCGTCCACCTGCTGGGTCGCCAGAATCGTCTCGACGCCCTTGATGCCGGTTTCCACGCTGTAGAACTCGCGGTATACAATCGCTTCGTCCAGCGGCATGCCGCTTTCCTCGAGCGCCCGGCAATACCCGCCGTAGCGGTCGGTCTGCGAGGTGCTCATTGCCGAAATGAACGCGATGCGCTTGCAGCCTTTACCGACGAGCAGCTTTGTAATGTCGAAGACGGCGGCGCGGGTATCGACGTAGATTTTGCCGATTCCGCTGCCGGCGGTGTCCACATCGCGGTCGACGACCACGGTCGGGATATTCATCGAAAGGTAGTTGTCGAAAAAGCTCTTGCGCAGCGAGCGTGTAAAGATCAAGCCGTCCACCATCTTGGACTGCAAAAACGAAACGCAGGACTGCTCGCGTTTTGCTTCGTTATCCGTGTTGCAAAACACCACCGCAAAGCCCATCGCGGTTGCCACGTCCTCAATTCCGCGCGCGATTTCGGGGAAGAAGGGGTTCGTAATATCCGGGAGCACGAAGCCGATGGTGTTGGTCTTTTTAACGCGCAGCCCTTTTGCAACGGTGTTTGGCTGAAAGCTGTTTTCTTCGATAATCGAGAGGACTTTTTCGCGCGTGGCCTGGCTGATGTGCTCGTCCCTGCCATTGATGATTTTGGAAACGGTCGCCGTGGAAACCTGCGCTAAGTCGGCGATCTGCTTCATGGTAATCGACATGGCGGTTCTCCTTTTCTCGGTTGACCGGCGTTCGGCGGGTCCGATTGTGTACGAAGAAGTAATCGTTTACCTTGCTATTTTTTTATCCAACCCTCGCGGATTGGATGCGGGCAAGGTAATCGTTTACCTTGAATACGTGCATATTCTACCACGATGGACGGGAAAAAGTCAATATGGCAAGAAATGTATTTTAGCGCTTGTTTATCAAACTTTTTATTGATTTCATCAAGTTCTCCCGTGAAACGCGTGTTTGGCTTTGCATTATGCGGAAAGCGTGCCGGGCGGTTTCCCGCATTGCGGGGACACGCGGTAAAAAAAGAACGCCCCTGCTTTTTCGGCAGAACGGATTGCTGCCGGTTTTCAGGGGCGCTGTAAAAAGAAACGAATCTGGAAAATGCGCGTATTACATGAATCCGAGTTTCTTCGCTTCCGCGATATACTTGGGGAGATCCTCGATGGAAATGGAGACGTCGTGCTTCTTGGCAAAAGCCATGAATTCCATCATGGTGACTTTGCCGTCCGCAACGATGGCCGCTACTTCTGCCTGCAGCGCTTTATCCGTCTCGTATTGCTTGACCAGCTGTTCGATGGTTGCCATCCAGTTACACCTCCTTGTTTGATAAATTCAGTATAGCAGACGCAAACGGGAAAAGACAGCAAAGAGATGTGGATTCTTCAGCCTTTTTAATAGATATGTATGTATCACATACGCGAGCTTTGCTGATGACCAACGGAGGAAAACCGGCGCATTTGATATGCCGAATCGTTCTCTAAAAGTGAATTTTTATGGACGATCGGCTTCCCAGCGCGATTGGCAGCCGTATGCAGCCGGAAAGAGAGTCTTTGAGAATCAAGCGGCGGTATCGTCGCTTTTTGTCTGTTGCGAAAGCGCTGTTTCAATGTCTCCTTATCTGGTTCTCATTTCAATACCATGTGAAAATCATTTGTTAAAAGGGTTGAAAAGCACATGCATGTGCTTTAGTATTATACATAGTATGATTAGGACTGTAGTCTGCAAATGAATAAACCAATTCGAATCGCTCATGTAATGGGTAACATGAACAGCGGCGGTGTAGAGTCGGTTATAATGAAATACAATCGTGCGATATATAAAACACCGATTCAATTTGTC
>JBDKTD010000068.1:0-4179 GCA_039680365.1 Clostridiaceae bacterium | reverse complement strand
CAGCAGTTTCTGGTGCAGGTCGTCCTGCGCTTTGGCAACGATCTTCTTTGCGCCCATTTCACGGCAGAGCACGGTGGAAAGAACGGAAGCGCGAATATCGTCGCCAATGCAAATGACAACGCAGTCGAAGTTGCGCACGCCAAGCTGCGAGAGCGCGCGCTCGTCGGTGGAATCCGCCTGCACCGCGTGCATGACGCTGTCCTTAACGGCGCTGACGCGGTCCGCCCGTTTATCGACGGCGAGCACCTCGTGACCGAGCGTCGTCAGCATGCGCGCCGTGCTCGTTCCAAAACGACCCAACCCGATGATGATAAAGCTCTTGCTCATGAAATTCACTCCTTACTATCAGTAAAACTGTTTTCGTGTTCAAAATAGGGTTCCATTGCCGCCGGGCAGCTTCTCAGCCGATCAGAATCTCTTCCTGCGGGTAATGCAGCACCGCTTCCTTTGTCGTTCCTTCTATGAGCGACATGGCAACGGTCAAAAGGCCTACGCGGCCGGCGTACATTAAAAGAATCAATATCACGCGCGAGGCGGTTCCGCTTTCCAGCGTCACGCCGGAGGAAACGCCGACGGTGCAGAACGCGCTTGTCGTTTCAAACAGCTGGTTCATAATGCCCAGCGCACCCGCGGTTTTATGCTGTTCCACAACCGAGAGCGCAATGGTCATGCCCATGACGAACACAAGCCCGAAGAAGAAAATCGTCAGCGCGCGGCGCACCTGGTCGAGCGAAATCGTCCTGCCGAACACAACGGTGTCGAACCGCCCGCGCAGATAAGCGCGCACCGCGAGAATCAACGTAAAGATGGTCGTAATTTTCAGGCCGCCCGCCGTGCCCGCGGGGCCCGCGCCGATGAGCATCAGCACCACGCTGATGCCTTTGCTGGCGTCCCGCAGGGAGAACTCATCAATCGTGTTGAACCCGGCGGTACGAAGCGTAATCGACTGGAACAGCGAGTTGAGCACTTTCTGGAAGAACGGCATCGGACCAATGGTATTCGGGTTGTCGTATTCAATGATTAAAAAGCTCAGCATGCCAAACAGAATTAAAACGGCCGTGCCGGTAAGCACCATCTTGCTGTGCAGGCGCAGGCGGCGAAAATCCCGCTGCCGCCAAACATTGAGCAATACGCCAAAGCCAAGGCCGCCGCCAACAATAAGCATCATAATGACAAACAGAAACAAGGGATCCGTGCTGTAACTGGTGAACGAACGGTACCCGCCGAGAAGGTCAAACCCCGCGTTGCAAAACGCCGAAATGCTGTGAAACAGCGAATACCACAACCCTTTTACAACGCCATACTGCGGAATAAACCGGATGGAGAGCAAAAGCGCACCAATCAGTTCAAAAACGCCTGTTACCAGAAGCGCTCCGCGCGCAAGACGTACAACGCCCTGCAGGCGGCTTTCGCCAAGACCCTCGGCCATGCTCAAGCGGTCGTGCAGGGAGATCTTCCGCCCGGTCAGCCCGAAGAGGATCATGGACATGGTCATAATGCCCAGCCCGCCGAGCTGAATCAGCAGAAGGACGACAATTTGGCCAAAAAGCGAAAAATACGTGCCGGTATCCACGACGACGAGCCCCGTAACGCACGAGGCGCTGGTCGCGGTAAACAGCGCGCTTACAAACGGCAGCGACGTGCCGTCCTTGCTGGAAATGGGAAGCATTAAAAGCAGAGCGCCGGTCAATATCACAACGATGAAGCCAAGCGGCAGCACGTTGATCGGCTTAATCCCTCGACGCAGTTTTTGCATAGTCGTACTTCTCCCGGTACCCGGCGCGAAACGTACTTTTTCTCACGCCGCCCCACCTGTTCGGTCAAAAAACGATGCTGGTATACTCGCTCAAACGAGCGCTTTTTTCAAAACAATGGCTATAGTATACCCGATTCGTCCCCGTTTTGCAAAAGAATCTCCTGCGCATCGGGCAGCGGCGCGGGCACGCTTTCAATGGGCTTGACCCAGCGCATGCTGCGGTAATACGGAATCGTAATAACGAGCTTGGTAATGTCGTCCACGGCGAGCATGACGATATAGGTCGTTAAAAACGGCAGCTTCCAAACGAACGCGCAGAGGATCACAGCGGGCAGGATGAACACATACTGCGAAACGACGTCCGTCAGGAGCCCGTAACGCGTTTCCCCGCCCCCGCGGAAAATGCCAACCACCTCGACATACGGTATGTACCGCACGATGGCGTCCACCGAGAAGATCAAAAGCAGCATCCTCGCCGTGTGAGACGCGGTGTCTGAAAGGTCGAAGAGCCCGATCAAGGGCACACGCATCAGCGCGATGAGAGCGCCGGTGATCAAGCCGAGCAGCGGCGTAAAGAGCAGAAACCTCTTAGCGAAGGCTTTGCCTTCCTCGATTTTACCCGCGCCGATGGATTTGCCGACGAGGATATTGCAGGCGTTGCAGATGCCGACAAAGAACACAAATACAAGCCCTTCGATTGTGCGCTCAACGGTCAGCGCCGCGTAGTTATCCGTTCCCATGCGCCCCAGCACCATGTTGATGCCGACGACGGAGAGGCTCCAGAACAGCTCGTTAAGCAGCACCGGCAGCGCGCGCGACCAGAATGTTTTAAAGAACCCGCGCACGGCGAATATCTTCTTCAAAGGCGCGATGATCACGGTTTTTTTGATCGCCGAGAGGACGAGCATCAGCAGGGGGTTGAGCAGCGAGGAAATCGCCGTTGCAAGCCCCGCACCCGCAACGCCCATTGCCGGGATGCCGAACGCGCCGAAGATGAAAACGTAGTTGAGCACGGCGTTGAGCGCCGCGCAGATGCCGCTGGTCACCATTGGAATGCGCACCTGCTCGGTGCAGCGAAGCAGCGTGGAAAACGCCATGTTGAGCGTCAGCGAAAAGTACGAAACGCAGGCAAACTGGAGGTACTTTGCGCCTTCCGAAATCAGCGACGCGTCCTCGGTAAAAAGGCGCATCACCTGCTGCGGAAAAGCGCCGACGCCGAGGGTGAACACAAGCCCAAGCGGAACCATGAACAGGAGCATCATGCCGAACGTGCGGAGGATGCCTTCCTTATTCTCCGCGCCGTGGTACTGGGCAACGAACACCGCGCTGCCGCTCGCCATGCCAAAGGAGATCAGCTCCACGAGAAACGAAGCGTAGCCCGCCAGCCCGACCGCTGCAATGGAAACGTCGCCCAGGCGGCCGATCATCAGCGTATCGACCAGGCGGAAGGAAGTCATCAGCAGGTTCTGCAGCGCAATGGGGAGCGCAAGCGGCAGCACCACTCGCCAAAACGAGCGGTCAAACAACGCCGCAAGCTGTTTTTTCATCGAAACCCTCCCCTATCCCTCGCGCTTTTTCGAGCAACAGACACCCAGTATAGCAGGAAGTTTCAGCGCTTTCAAGGGACGTTCGCGTTTGCGGACTATTTTACGGTTCTGCGCCTTCGTCCGCTCCTGGCTTCCTCCCAGCTGGTTTCCGGCCTTGTCAGGTGCGCCGAGAGATCCAGCCCGAACGAGAGCAGTCCGTATGCCGCGAGCGGGCACAGCAGCGGCAGCAGCCGAACCGCCTCGGGCGCATTGGCGCCATAGCCTGCCAAAGCAAGCGCGCCCGTGAGCACGATCAGCGGCAGAATCATCTGCTCGGTGCCGCGCTTTTTAACGAGTACCAGAAACGACAGCAACGCGCCCAGATACACGAGGGTCAACGTGTGTTCTAAATACCCGTTCAGCCCCTTGCCTTCCCGGCTGGATTCATAGATGCGTTCGGCGTAGTTCGACCGTTGTCCGAACGGCTCGAACGCGCCGCTCGACCAGACGGAAGCAAACGTAGGCTCGTTCCATTCAGCGCTCAGGCGCGCCAACAGGCGCGCGGCGGGCGCAAGCTGTTCCTCCGGCGCATCCGCCAAATCCTGCTTTGCCTGTTCGGCATATGCGGAATAGTCCTGCTCAAATTCCTCACGGAGCTGACCGACATATACCCGCGCGCCTTCGCGGCTCACGGATGCGCCGCTTTCGCGCTCCGCCGCTTTCCATACCACGGCGGGAAGACCCGAACCAAAGTCGGTCTCCAGCCGCGCCTGATAGAACAGCCGCATCCCAACGGGCGCTATCAGTGAAACCGCGAGCATCGCCAGCGCGGCGGCCGCGGGAAACCATTTGTTCCGCTTGAGCGCGTGCAGCCCCAAAAGAAGCGCAAGCGCGACG
>JBDKTD010000208.1:0-7021 GCA_039680365.1 Clostridiaceae bacterium | reverse complement strand
GTCCCCGTCGCCAAGCCCCGCCGCGGGCGCATGCGTCACCAGCACGTCAAAGCTTTTACGTTGGAGCGTCAAGAGCCGCTCGGTGCGTTTGACGCGCCGCGCCATCTCTCGCTCGCTGTAGTGGTTCGCCTCCGTCTTTGCGCACTTGCATCCGCCAAAGCCGACGAACCGCACGCCCTTGACTACAACCGGTTTTTCTTCCAAATCGATGCAGCCGACCGGCGGGTTCTGCTCGTACCGCCCATCGTGATTGCCGCGCACGTAGAGAAGCGGCGCGGGAATCATGGTTACGAGAAACGAAAGGTATTCCGCTTTCAGGTCGCCGCAGGAAACAATCACATCCACGCCCTTGAACACGCTTGCGTCGAAATAGTCCCAGATGTATTCGCTTTCGTGGTCCGAAACGACCAGAGCCCGGAGTTTCATGCTTGTTCCGCCTTGAGCCGGTATTTCTGCATGCGGCATACGCAAGGGTCTGCCGCGCACTTTTCAGTAATAATACGATACACGCTTGGAACGCGAAAGTAAAGCGGGCGCAAAAAAGCCCGCCGGTAAATTCCGGCGGGAAAGCGTTTCTTTAGCGGCGCGAACCGGCTGACCCGCAGGGAAAAGCCGCCCGTTTTTCAGGGTTTGTAGAGCTTTTTTATCGCGTTCATGCCCTGCAAAAGGCAAAGGCGCATGCACTGGGCGCTCTTTTCCGGATCGTGCGCGGTCAGCGCGGCAAGCAGCGCTTCGTGCAGTCGAACGGTCTTTGGCAAGTCCGGCGCAATCGTCAGGTGCTGGGTAACCAGCCGCGTTACGACCGATTCAAAGCTCTTGTAGGTCATGGCATACACCGCGTTGCCCGAAATCTGCGTCAGAACATAGTGAAAGCGAACCAGCGGCTCCACCGCGTCGAGCGGCTGCGCTACCCGCTCCACGCAGTGCAGAAGCGTTAACAGCGCGTCGAAATCGGTCATCGTGCCGTGAACGCTCGCAAGGCGCGCGCATTCGCATTCGATGAGTACGCGGAAATCGACCAGATTGCAGAACAGCGGGTAGTCGATGATATGCGAATCGCAGTTCATGAGCGCGACGAGCACCTGCAAAGTGCCGTTTCGCTTGTAATCGGCAACAACGGTGCCCTGGCGCGGCATGATGCGCACAAACCCCTGATTCTCCAGCTCGATGATGCCCGTGTTGACGAGGCTGCGGCTTACGTCCAGCTGAGAAGCGAGTTCGCGCTCCGGCGGAAGCTGCTGACCAATCTGCAGTTCGCCGGAAAAGATCTTTTGCTGCATGTCGTGAACGAACGACTTTTTGAGGCCTTCCTGTTTCATAAACACTTACAGAACCGTATCGGTTTCCTCTCTTACCGGCGGCGCGCTGGCTGGCTGCGCCGGTAACCTACTTCCACTCCTGCCGCGCGGAAACGATGGTTTCCGATCTCCGGCAGCGCGATTTCGAACCGTCTGGTTCTATTTCATGCGGCAGACGCGCGCCCGCCGCGAACATAGAGTAAAAAAGAGCGGCGGAACGCTCCGCCGGGGCCGCCCGGAATTACAGCGCGGGCAGAAACGCGATGGTCAGCGCAATGCAGATCTGACCCAGATAATACAGCGACAGGTTCATCGGCCGGAACGCCGGATACTGCCGCTTTCCAAACTGGTTGAGCACCAGCAGTACGTCGCTTGCGGCAAAGAGCACCGCGCCGGCGGCAAAGAGCAGATACCCGGGATTTGACGGCTGCAGCGGCAGAAGCCCGAGCGCGCAACACATCATTTGAAACACGACGACGAGATAGACGATGCCAAAGACGCGGATTGCGCCCTTCACTTCGATTCGCTTGAGGATGAACCGGAGCATCAGCACGGAAACCACCGCGCAGGCGGGTACCGCCCAGAGCAGCATCTTCGGCGCGCGGCTGATCAGCGCAAACAGGTAAAACAGATGCCCGATCAGAAACGCCGCTATGCCCGCCATGAACACCGCCTTGCCCCGGCTCCCCACCAGGTGGCGGAGGTTTAAACAGACATCCCCCACCGCGCCAAAGGCCAGACCGATCAAGATCATTACGGCATACGCCCTATCCTTCGACGAAGTGGCGCAAAGCACGCCCAATAAAACAAACAACAGCGAGGCGAGCGCTTTTGTCGCCACCGCCGCTGTCATCTTTTTCTTCTGTTCCAGTATGATAAAAACCGCCTCTACGGCGCACCCAACCACGAGAACAGCAATCCAAACAGGATTCATGCTAGGAGACCCCCCTCGCTTCGCAAACCCGCTCACTGGTATAGCCACTGTGAGAATTATATCAGCGTGTGGGTTGTGAATACAAGTGAAGTTGACCGTTTGAGCGGCTTCCTTGATAAAATCATACTTTTTAGGCTATGCCTTTGCGGCCACGGCACAAAATCCAGTTGTTATTGTCTTGTTATGTTTCGCCGTAATATTATTCTTTTCATCGATAGAACGCGCGCAAAGTTACGAATAAATCACGCAACATTTTGCGTTACTGTGCGTACTCCCGTATCAACGCGCCGGACCACTGCAGCAGCAAATCGGTTTCCTCCGTCAGCATCTCCGCATTCGGCGTCCGCTCCGCCAGCGCGGCGCGGCGCTCCAGCACCGCGCGGTCGGCTGCGCAAAGGCGCTGCAGCAGCTCGTCTTCCCGCCGGAAAAATACGCCGGTCTCACAGAAAGCCTTCGTTCGAAGCACGAAGAAGGCGGCCTTGTACAGCGAAAGCAGAACCTCCGCGCTGCGATCGAACAGAACGTTATGGCAGCAGGCGTGGTAGATGCCGCAGGCGCCGCCGTGCACCGCGCGCCGAGCCGCCTCCGCCGTAATGTTCGGACGCAGAAACTCCAAATCGCCCCGAAGCACCAGGGTATCGAAGTAGAACGAAACGAGCTCGGAAGGTTCCCAGCAGGCGAGCTCCGCCTTGCCGGAAACAAACCCGCAGATCAAGTCGGCGTCCGGCAGCGTTTGCAGAAGCGCGCGGTATACGGTTAAGTCCTCTTTTGTCAGCTCGTCGAGAATCAGCACGGTGTCAATATCGCTCGAAGGCTTCGCCTCGCCCCTTGCGCGGCTGCCCTGAATCCCCGCGCAGACGATGCGCGCGCCAAACGCGCCTTCCACCGCGCGGACAAACCGCTCGCTCCAGTCCTGCATACCGAGTTGCATACTCCACCTCCGTAAATTTTGATCATTTTCCCGCCGGGACAGTATACCACAGATTTGAACCATGCGCGGACGCAAAAAAACGTTCCGCCCTATACAGAACGGAACGCCTTTTTGATTATTGCGCCGTGTTACGCGTCGGCCTTCCAGAGCCCGTGGAGGTTGCAGTACGCATACGCCGCAACGGGTTTTGCGCCGCCGAGGGCGAAGGTTACTTCGGGCGCGCCGCCAACTGCCAGGCACTTGCGCTGACCGCCGTCGGTGGTCTGCAGGTACACCCAGCCGATATGGTGTTCTTCCGTCATGGGGTGATCCACGCTGCCAATATGGACGGTGACGGTGTCGCCGTTCTGCTTGATAACGGGTACGTGCTTTTCGTGGCTCGCGTCAACGCTGCCGGGAATCAGCTCGGTCATCTCCTGGCCGCAGCAGACCATCTTCGCGCCGGACGCGTGGATCATGCCAACCAGATTGCCGCAAATTTCGCACCTGAAGAAACGGGTTTCACACAACATGGTAATATCCTCCTTGTTTTTTGATACTCTTGTTCTATCGAGAAAGATGCTTGAACCGAGAGGAGGCTTTCCTCCGATCCTGTTACCAAGAATCATATCCGCGAAAACAGTTTTGCACCGTAACAAAATCACGAAACGAGTTTTCTGGCGAAACGCGGATACGACTCTCACTTGATTATACCGAACGAAAGAAAAAAAAGCGAGAAACATTCCCGATTTGCCGAAAAAAAGGTATAATTGAATCAGTAAGCATCTGGAGGCAGCACATGGTCTTGGGCAACTATCTCCCCATTTGGGATAAACTGACTGCGGAACAGCGCGATACGCTGGAGCGCACAACTGCGCTGCGCACCGCCGCCAAAGGTGCGATCCTGCATAACGGCTCGGCGGACTGCATCGGCGTATTCGTGGTTAAAAGCGGCCAGCTTCGGGCGTATATCGTTTCCGACGAGGGCAAGGAAGTGACCCTTTACCGCCTGCTGGAGCGCGATATCTGCCTGTTTTCCGCGGCGTGCATGATGTCCAGCATTCGCTTTGAAGTGACGATTGAAGCCGAAAAGGAGTCGGAAATCTGGGTCATCCCCACCGAGACGTACCGGGTGATTATGGAGCAGTCCGCCCCCATGGCGAACTATACCTGCCAGATTCTCGCCTCGCGTTTTTCCGAAGTGATGTGGCTGATGGATCAAATCCTCTTCAAGCGCTTCGACGCGCGGCTGGCTACTTTTTTGCTCGAAGAAAGCGCAATTGAAAACAGCGACACGCTGGAGATTACCCACGAGAAGATCGCCAACCATATGGGAACCGCGCGGGAAGTCGTCACCCGCATGCTCAAGTATTTCCAAAGCGAGGAGATGGTCTCGCTTACGCGCGGCGGCGTATGCGTGCTCAACCACGCAAAGCTCTCCGCGCTTGCGGGATAGCTAAACACGCGCTTTACTCCCGCTTAATGAACCCGTTACAGCCGCTTGAACTGGCGGCTGTTTTTGTTTGCCTTCCCGGGCAGATACACGACAATGCGGACGCAAACGCGGCAAAATCGTGAGTAAACATGGGCTTTGCTTGTGCGCAAAACGCAAACATGGTATTCTATATTCATATGTAATGAGAAAAAAGCAAGAGGATTGAAAAGAGGAAAACTATGGATTTGCTACGCAGCAAAAAAGGATTCATCTGCGATATGGACGGCGTAATCTACCATGGCGAACGGCTGCTGCCGGGCGTCAAGGAGTTCGTCGAATGGCTGTATGCGGAGGATAAAAAGTTTCTGTTTCTGACCAACGCCAGCGGCAAAACGCCCAAGGAACTGCAGGTCAAACTCGCCCGCATGGGGTTGGACGTGGACGAAAGCCACTTTTACACCAGCGCGCTGGCGACGGCTAACTTTATCCGCTCCCAGGCGCCCGGCAGCAGCGCGTATATCATTGGCGCGCCGGGGCTGTTCAACGCGCTGTATGAAGCGGGCATCATGACCAACGGCGTAGACCCGGAGTACGTGGTCGTCGGCGAAACGAACAACTATAACTATGAAAGCATTCTAAAGGCCGTGACCCTCGTCAACAACGGCGCTAAGCTGATAGGAACGAATACGGACATGACCGGCCCTTCCGAAAACTGCATCATCCCCGCCTGCCGCGCGCTTGTCGCGCCCATCGAACTCGCAACGGGCAAGTCCGCCTACTTTGTAGGCAAGCCAAATCCGCTGATGATGCGCACCGGCCTCCGCATGCTGGGTGTGCATTCGGACGAAGCTGCCATGATTGGCGACCGCATGGATACGGATATCATCGCGGGGATCGAATCCGGTTTGGACTCGGTGCTCGTGCTTTCCGGCGTGACGGACGAAGCGGAGATGAAGCGTTTCCCCTACCGCCCGCGCCTCGTGCTCAACGGCGTAGGCGACATCCCCGGCTGAAACGCCGCGTTCTACAGGGCGCGGAGTGCCCGCCATGCAGCGATAATGTTAAGGCACGATTGGCAGATAGTCTGCCAACTGCCTTTTTTTATACAGTGAAGCCGATGAACATCCCGTTTGTGAGGTAATCCGCATGAAGAAATCGCCTTTGCCGCTCCTTCTCTGGCTGTTGTTTGAAGCGATCGCAGTCGCCCTCTGGCTGGCGCTGAACAATATTTTTTACCTGTTCAACTTCTCCTACATCGGAACCTGCATCGCGATAGGCGTTTTGCTTTACGAAAAAAAGAAACCGTACGCCAGAACCGTCGTTCAGTTTGCGGTCGGGCTCTACATGCTCGTTTATCTCGGGATCCTCTCGCGCGAAAACATGCAGATCGAAGGATTCTGGTATTACCTCTTCCTCGGCATTTTTCAGGCGGCGGTCATTCACTATGCGGTGGCGAAGATTGCCGGGCCTCTGTTCTTTGGGCGCGGCTGGTGCGGCTACGCCTGCTGGACGGCGATGGTACTCGACCTGCTGCCCTACAAAGTGCCCCGTCAGCCGTTCCGGCGGCTTGGCTGGATTCGCTATGTACTGTTTACCGTTTCGCTGGTCTTCGTCGGCGCCCTGTTTCTGTTTCGCGCGCCCCGGCTGGACGACATTCTGTTTTGGAGTTTTCTTATCGGCAACGCGGCGTATTACGCCGTTGGAATAGCCCTTGCGTTCGCATTTCAGGATAACCGTGCCTTCTGCAAATATATCTGCCCCGTCGCCGTGTTTCTCAAACCGGCAAGCTATTTTTCCCTCCTGCGGGTCAAGGTGGACGAGACAAAATGCGTCTCCTGCGGCAAGTGCAAAAAGGTTTGTCCGATGGGCGTGGATATGACGAACAACGCCAGAAACCGTACAAACGGCACGGAGTGCATCCTTTGCAACGCGTGTCTGGACGCCTGCCCCAAAGGAGCGCTCAAACTGTAACCCCGTATTGCGCTTGATTGATACAAAACAGCCTCCGCTTACGCGGAGGCTGTTTTTCGTTTTCACTTACAGCGCGGCTTCGAAAATGGCGAGCGCGTCCTGTTCGCCCAGCTTCTGGACGCCGCCGAGCACTTTTTTGCTTCCGTCCGGATTGGTAGTCACGGCTTTTGCCATCTCCGGCAGTGATTCCGGCGTTACGCCAAACAGCGCGAGCCGGTGCGGCAGCCCCAGCACGGAATAGAACGACTCCAGCGCGGCAACGCCCGCTTCAACGCTGGCGGCGTCGGCCTGCGATTGATACTCCACGCCCATGATCTTGACCGCGAAATCGACAAAACGCTTGGGATTGGAGCGCCAGACATGCCGTATCCAGGCGGGCGTCAGCACCGCGAGCCCCGCGCCGTGGGTTATTCCAAAACGCGCGGTCAGCTCGTGGTCGAGCTTATGGCAGGCCCAGTCCTGCTCCCTGCCCA
>JBDKTD010000319.1:0-11078 GCA_039680365.1 Clostridiaceae bacterium | reverse complement strand
CGCCGGGACGCAGAATGGTAATCGTAACCGGCTCAGCGGCTGTCGCAGCGAGTTCTTCCGTTGCGGCGGCTTCGCTTGCGGGCGCTTCCGTTGCGGCGGTATCCGTCGTTTCGGTTACGGCGGGGCTTGCGCAGGCGAACAGAAGAGAGCTCGTAAGGGTGAGGCACAGGACGATGCAAAGCAGTTTTTTCATCAGTAATCTCCTCCTGATAGTATTGTACAGGTTCGGTTGTGGCGTGTCGATTGTTTTAACCCTCCCTCATCTTGCGACCTGGCGAGTGAGAAACGAAATACCAAAGAGGCTGAGAAATTCGAATTGACCTGTCATTAAGATGTGTTCTCCGCCGCGGAGCAGAAGCCCCGCTCCGCGGCGCGAAGCGAATTTTTAAGCGAGGTAACCGTACTGTTTGAGAACGGTTTTCAGCGTAACCATAACGTCCTTGGGCAGTTCGGAGATCACCGGCTTGCGGCAGTATCCCGCGTCTACGCCGCGCAGCTTAAGGCCTTCCTTGATAATCTGCAGCCAGGGCGTGGGCATTCCTTCCGCGGTGGGTTTCGTAAACAGCGGCAGGTACGGGCGAACGAGTTCGAAGTGCGCCTTCATGGCTTCTTCCATCCTGCGCGCTTTGGCGAGCTGGAACACTTCGGTGTTCTCTTTCGGGAAGAGGTTGCCGGTGCCGCAGACCCAACCGTCCGCCCAGCAGCTCAGGCTCTCGACGGGGCAGATATCATAGCCGTAGAAAATACCGAATCCATCGTCCGTCAGATAGCGCAGGTCCTGCTGGCGGAAGACGTCCGCCTGACGTTCCTTGACCGCGTCGATCAAGCCTTCGTTGTACAATTTTGCCATGAACTCGTCGCTCATCAAGCAGGTGGAGTAATACGGGTTATGGTAAACCATAATCGGAATGCTGATGGCTTTGCGCACAGCTTCGTAATGGCGGAAGAGTTCTTTTTCATTCGGTGCCATATACCAGGGTGTAACGGCCATAACGCCGTCCGCTCCTGCCGCTTCCGCCGCAATAGACATTTCAACTACGTCCTTGGTACGGTAAGCGCCTGTCGAACAAACGACTTTGATGCGCCCGGCGGCCGCCTTTACCGTTGCCGTGTTGATTGCAATTTGCTCCGCGGGGGTGAGCGCAACCATTTCGCCGGTGCTTCCGGAGGGAATTACACCCGTTACGCCGTTCTTGACGAGGAAATCCGTCACTTCCTTGATGCCGCCAAAGTTGATGGACTCGTCCGCATTGAACGGCGTGACCATTGGAATATAGATGCCGGTGAGTTTCTCGCGTGCCATAACTTGATTCTCCTTTTGAAATTCGATGTGCTCGTATTTACGGAATGCTTATTCCGGTTTCTAGTGTAATCGCACTCTCCAAGAAAAGTCAACAGGAATTTTCATGTTTCTTCGCAATAACACGCAATTGTCGTACCAAAACTGTATCCTTTTAGCTCTTTTCATCTAAATTTGCTCTGAATTCCGTTGATTTGCAAGGATTCGTCTCATGATCACATGCGTTCGCGCCGTCCCGCCCGCTGCCGGAATCTCTGTTCATTCTATTGAAAACACGGACATAAGCATGTTTTACAGCACGTTTCTCTCATTGAACTTGATTATATCGGAATACATATTCCTTAATTATCGCAGTCGCCTCATAATCTTACGGAACGCCCCTTCCTCTTCGACGTGCGTACCGGCACTTGCGTGCGAGCGTAAAGCCATTCCGTCCATACAGCGGCAGTTTCTGCGTGTAAAGCGCGTATTGAACGATATTGACAAGAAAAATCGAAAACGGTATAGTATAGAAAAATAGACGGATTCGGCGTTTGCCGCGAAACCTTGCTTCCATCTTGGAATAAAGATTCCCGGCAAGAGCAAATCGCACAGGGCATCATTGTTGACGGCGGAATAACAACCGCCGCCGATCATCCCGGCAAACAAGATTAACCGTTGCGGCAGAGAGCGAGAGGTCCAAATGGAGAACACGGAAACACTACAAGCTGACGATCTGAACGGCAAAGGCGGCGAAACGATCAAAATGGTCGATCGCGCGCTGGTCGTTCTGGATACGCTCCGCACGGAACGCAAGCGTCTCGGCGTCAACGAGATCGCCAAGATGTGCGCTATCAACCCTTCGACGGCTTTTCGCATCCTTAAAACGCTGGAAGCAAACGGTTGGGTTTACCAATGTGGCGACGGACGATACGTCACCGGCCAGAAACTCAGCTTCGTCATGGAGAAGGACAACCTCTACCTCGCGCTGCGCGAAGTCGCTTCCTTCGTCATGGAGCGCTATACCGCCAAATTCGGTCAGGCGATGAACCTTATCGTGCGCGAGAGCGCGCATTGCTATATCCTGCAGCAATCACGGACAAAGAATCTGGTCGATTATATACCTCCGTTGTATTCGGATTTGCCGTTTTACGCCTGCGCGGGCGGCAAGATACTCCTCTCCGAATTGCCGGTGAGTTTGGTGGAGCAGATTATCGGCTCCTGCGAAATGGTGCCGCTCACACAGCATACGATCACAAACCCCGATGTTTTCTGGCAGGAACTGCGCAAAGTCGCCAAACAGGGGTATGCGTTTGACAACAAGGAATCCGCGGAGAACGGCAGCTGCATCGCTGTTTCCGTCCGCGACTGCGAAGGCGATATCATCGGCGCGGTATCGTTCAGCGGTGTTGTGGGCGTGGAGAACCCCGACGACCTGCTGACCTATCTGCCGGCTCTGCAGGAAGCGGCGGGCGAGATTTCCCGCAACCTTTACCGGTGCTGGGGCAAGTGAGTCGTCAGGTGGAAAGCAATAACTCCGATGGAGAGCAGCTCCCGAAGAAACCGAAAATTGATGTGATCTATTCCCTTCTAAACGCCATCGGGCAGCTTGTGCTTGCAAGCATTCTCTGGTGCGTTTGCTGCTTGCCCGTCTTCACCATTGGCGCCTCCAGCGCCGCGCTCTATTATTCCGTTGTAAAAACCGTTCGCCGGGATCGCGGTACGATCGCGGCTTCGTTTTTTCATGCGTTTCGTGAAAACTTTCGTCAGGGACTTTGGTTGAATCTCATCCTGCTGGCGTATGGCGGATTGGTCGGCTTGCTCGCACTGCCGCACTTATCCAGCTGGACCGTACAGCGCGCGCCTGACACCACGCTGTATCTTTGCGCCGGGCTTACCCTGCTCGTTTTATGGATTCCGCCGGTCATCTATCCCGCACTGTCGCGGTTCCGCTTCTCGATTGGACAGCTGTTTCGTTTTTCGCTTGCCGTTGGTATGCAAAATTTCTTTGGCACATTGCTTTTAACGCTGCTGTTCGCCGCTTTTTCGGCGTTTGCCCTATTGCAGCCCGTGTTCCTGATTCTGCTGCCCGCGCTCTACGCATGGGGCTCCTCCTATATATTGGAACCAATCTTCAAGAAGCACTCGGCTCAGGATGATTCCGCCGAATACGAAGTTTGGTATTCAACCCCCAATTGAGCTTAATAAGACTCGTAAAAGATCAAGCACTCTCAACTGACGTTTCAAAGCTTAGTCGATCAGTCGATCATCATACTGTTTTTTGTTCTTATCACCAAAATTTTGACTTTGCGGTCAATGCTTTGTTTCTACCTGCAGATATATTTCGCACGTTTATATCCCTTTGCGACGTTTTGCCAAAATAAAACAGCATCCATCCAGGTGCTGTCAGGCGCTGCTTTGTTTTCTGCGGTATCGTGTGAAGCAAGCCGCGGTCGGCGTCTCCACGAAACGTGCCATTCTATTCCACTAATCCCGGTCCTTGCTTTGTTGCATAGAACCGCTTTGTAACCAGCTTTTGTCTGTGTTATACTTTCTCTATTATTACGGGGAGCGCATCGAAATTGACGATTGGTTACTTGTATTTTGGCGCGATTTTTGTAGTTCTGGCATTGTTGGCTCTTGACATTATCAGCACGAATCGCAAACGGATACGCATGCTTAAAAATCAATTTGGCAGCCCGCCGCAGGATCAAGACTTCGATTCCGTAAGCGTGGGAGCGTTTCACCGCGTTTTCAGCGCGGATTCCACCCAGAAAATTGACGATACGTCGTGGAACGATCTGGAGATGGACCGGGTGTTCGAACGGCTCAACATCTGCTGTTCCTCAGTCGGAGAAGAGTATCTTTACGCGCTGCTGCATCGGCCGGTATTCAGCCCTGAAAAGCTTCTTGCCCGTGAAAAACTGATCCAGTATTTTGAGAAAAACCCGTACGCGCGATTCGCTATTCAGCTAGCTTTGCTCAATATCGGCAAGGAGCGCAACAACGGCCTTGCGCAGCTGCTGTCCGAGAGTTCCTCCGCACGCAGCATTCGCCCGGCAGCGCTGTATTGGTTTTTAGCGATGACGCCGTTTCTCTGCGCGTTACTGCTGCTTGTCAGCGTCAAGATCGGCGTTGCCTGCATACTCGCCTCATCTCTTATCAACTGCGTCGTTTACATACGAAAAAAGTTAAGTCTGGAAGCGGATTTCATAACGCTGCGCTATTTAGCCGCCGTGCTGAACGGCTGTCGCGCGCTGCATAAAAAGAAGTTCGCCGGATGGGATGCGTTTGTCGACCCTCTCCGGCAGTATCTGCAGCCCTTTAACAAAATCACGGGGATCCTGACAAGCACCTTTGTTACGAAGCAGGTCTCGTTTGAGCTGCAGGCGCTCACAGGGTTTTTTCAGATGATCTTTCTGACCGAAATCCGGCACTACAATCGAATTATGCGCACCGTGCAAAGCAACAGGGAGTCGTTGAAAAAACTGTTCGCTGAACTGGGTGAAATCGAAGCCGCCGTCTGCGTGCTCTCCTATCGCACGAGCTTCTCAACCACATGCACGCCGTTGTTTACCGAAAGGAATCAAGTTGCTTTTCAAGACTTGATTCATCCGCTTTTGCCGCAAGCGGTGCCCAACAGCGGCATGCTCGACCGGGGCGCCATAATAACCGGCAGCAATGCCACCGGCAAATCAACTTTCATCAAGGCGCTGGCGGTTAATGGAATTCTGGCGCAAACAATTTACACATGCAACGCAGCATACTTTGAGACTCGCCCCATGTTGGTGATGACTTCTATGGCGCTGCGCGACAACATGCTTTCGGGAGAAAGCTACTTTATCGTCGAGGTCAAATCGATCCAGCGTTTGTTTCAAGCGATCGATCAAGTGGATTGCATCTGCTATATCGACGAGATTCTGCGCGGAACCAACACGCCGGAAAGAATCGCCGCCTCCACCGCCGTTTTAAAATATCTTGCGGAGCGGAAGTGCTTGTGCGTTGCAGCATCGCACGACATCGAACTGAGCGATCTGCTCAAGGAGCAATACGATCAATATCACTTCTCCGAAACGATAACCGGCGATATGATCCAGTTTGATTATCAGCTGAAAAAAGGCCCCTCGATAACAAAGAATGCGATTAAGCTGCTGCGTATGATGGGAATCCCTTCCGAGATTATTCAGGACGCGGAAACTCTGGTTCAGCAAATCGCTAAACCTGATTCTGGTCATTAACGCAGCGCTCCATTCCCCGCCACACCCAGACGCAAAATTCGATATGGAAACCCCCGTACTGCGTCGCATTCCAGCGAGCACCATCCGCGTTCGCAATACGAAAGAATGGTCCGAACCCGCTGCGCGAAAGCTTGCCGCAGGCAATCCGCGTTAGTTTTGCCGTTTATCAGTTGCGCAAAAAAGCGCGGCGCTCCATCCGCCCGTCAACAGCGCCGTCAGCATGAGCACGGCGCACTGCCTCAGCGCACGGAACAACTGAATGTCCTTTGGCAGAGGCGTCATCAGCGACGTCGCTTTCCAGTCGGCCTGCCAGCCTTCGATCAAAGCGCGCCAGAAGGCGAAATCCGACCATTTGGTTGGCAGAAACGACTGCGGCCAATAGAAGGTTTTAATCAGCAGCAGCACCGCCGCCGCAAGCAGCGCCGTTCCCGCCGCCAGAAGCAGCGGCCAGGCGCGCTTATTCTCCCTTTGCAGCCATGCTTTCTTGAGCAGGCCTGCTGCCGCGGCAACCAGCAAACCGCAGGCTGGAAACCAGGTCAGCCCCAGCGCCAAACGCGCATACAACCCGCTCTGCACAACCGAAAAGTCTCCTCCGGCTCCGCAGCGCGTGACGAACGTTTCAACTTCCTGCCTTGCCGACGCGGGATCTTCCGCGCCGAATTCCAGATTTTCATACTTCAGGGAATCGTCCCGAATCAGTATCATGGGTTCATAAGCTTCTGCGACCCCGCGAACGGCGTAAGTTTTGCCGTTCAGCGTAAGCATAGCTCCAACGGCGTCCGTCGAATGAAACAGCGCCCAGGCGGAAGCAGCGTCGAGTACGCAGCCCTCCTCGTCGTCTTCCGGCAGAAACCCGCCACAGAGCAGTTGTATGAATGCAGTCTGCCGCGGGTCGCCGTATACGCCGACGACGCGCACTTTTGCGCTGCCGCCGAGCGCCGAGCCGAGCGTCTGGCGTTCGCTGCTTCGCGTCCAGGCGGCCTGCAGAACAAGCCCGCCGCCCGTGGATTCGGTTTGCGCGCGCTCCAAATCCGCCCGTGTAACCGCGGCCTCCGCAAAACGTACGCTGAGCCCGCCGTACCGTTCGACTAGGTTTACCGCGCTCGTCAGCGCTATCAGCCAGCAAATAGCCGCGAGCAGGCCGGGCAGAACCGCGCGCCAAAGCCCGCGTTTAGTTCGCGTCATTTTTCACCACCAGATCGCCGTCTTTGATCTCTTTGGAGCAGACGGTAATCAGCTTGTCCTCGCGTGTGAGTTCGCCTTCCACCGCGGCGTGGCTGCCGTCGTGGGCGATGAGATCCACATCCACCCGTTTTGCCGCAAGCTGCGTGCCAAGGATCGTCTGCTTTTCCACCAGCACCAGCACATAATACTCGTTGCTTCCGCCCTGACGCAGCGCTTCCAGAGGCACGCAAGTCTCATATTGGCCGGACTGATTTTTGAGCTTCCAATCCTGCGCCGAGCCGATTGCGCGCCCGTCTCCCCCGCCGCAGCGAACGCTTACCTTGCCGTCGGCGTCCGGCACGGAGATGGAAACCACTTCCAGCGGCTTTTTTTCCTGTTTGCCCTCGCTGCTGAAAAGCGATACCGAATCACCAATTGAAATCCGCTCCGCTTCTTTTGCGGTTACGGTAAACTGGAACAGCGCGTCCCCAAGGGCGACTTCAAGCCCGCTGGAGCCCGAAACGGAAGCTTTGCCGGGAGAAAGATCGCTGCTCAAAATCGTTCCACTGAACGTTGCAAGCACCACGCCGCCATTCTGCAGCGCGCTGGTCTGGGCAAAGGTGAAACGCGCATAATCGAGCGCCTGCGCCGCGCTCTCCACAACGCGCCCGGCATAAGCCTTGTCCTCCGCGGTTTCCAGGTTCTTCTGCGCCTGCTCGAGCGCTTTTTCAGACGCTGTCACCTTTCGGTCGGAAGCGGTTTTTCCGCCGGAAACGGTTGCAACATCGTAGGCAAACAGCGGGTCGCCTTCCTTCACCTGCTGGCCGGGCTGCACATAGACCTTCGATATACGGCGGGTATAGTACGTTGTGTAAAACTGGGTATTGCCGGAAACCCAGCTGCCCGACCCCGTAAGGCTCTGATCCAAGGACGACGAGCTGAGGTAACCAATCGAAACTCTCGCCTTGAGCGCGTCGCTCGCCGCGCGTGAAACGAACGTTAAAACCAGCATTGCCGCAAAAAACCAGAGCAGCGCGCGGCCAATTCGCTTCGGAAGCGGTTTTACCGCCCGTTCTGTCTGTTGATTCTCTTCCATAATTAGAACTCCTTAACAATTACTCCTTGATTCCCGAAGCGATGATGCCCTGTTCAAGATACTGCTGACCGAATAAAAAGATCAGCACCGCGGGAAGCAGCGTAATCACCGCGGAAACAAACGAGACTCCCGCGTTCTCCACCGTCGTTGCGGGCAGAAAGATGGAGAGCGGATACAGCGAAGGCGTCTTGAGAAACGTAATCGGCTGCTCCACGGCGTTCCAACCTTCCACAAAGCCGAGAAGCGCCGCCGAAAGCACGCCCGGAAGGCCGAGCGGCAGGCCGATCCGAAAAAAGATCGACCACTCGCCCGCGCCGTCCATCCTTGCCGCTTCCAGCATTTCGCGCGGGATGCCCGTAAAAAACTTGGTCATGATAAACACGGGAAACGCGGAGAACACGGCGGGCAGCAGAACCGCAAACGGCGTATCGATCAGACCCAAACGGTCCAGCACGATATAGCTGGAAACCATCGTCACCTGAAACGGCAGGATCATGAGCACGATATAGAGGCGAAACAGCGCGTTTCTGCCGCGAAACTGCATTTGAGAAAGCGCCCATGCCGCGGGCGCGCCAACCAGTATTTGCCCCAGCACGGCGGGAAACACCTGTATGCAGGAGTTCCAAAACACCCGAAAGAACGCGGGCGTATCCAGCAGCAGCTCAACCGCATGCTTGAGCGTCACGCGGTTGGGCAGCAGGCTCCAGCTCGCCAGCTCGTCGGAAGCGCCCAGCACGCCGGAGAGATGCGTCCGCAATTCGCCCGTCGGCGTCAGCGCGCCGGTGACGAGCATCCAAAGCGGCCCCCAAACCAGCAGCGCGAGCAGAAAGAGCAGCACAAACGAAACCGGACGAAACCGCTTAACCTTCATTGCTCCCCCTTCTTTCGATCCAGCACCCGCTGGGAAACGAACACAATCAGCAATATAGCGCTCATGAGCAGCACCGCCGCCGCGCTGATCTTCTGCATGTCCAAATTCGAAAACCAGTTGGAAAGCACATGCTGCAGCATATAGATGCTGCTGTTGGGGTAGCGCCCCGCAACCAGATACGCTTCTCGAAACACCTTAAAGGAGTTGATCAACGCAAGCACGCTTGTCATAAACAGAGTTCCGCCAAGCTGCGGCAGCGTGATATGAAAAAAACACTGCGCTTCGGTTGCGCCGTCCACGCGCGCCGCTTCGTAGTACGATTCGGGTATCGCCGCCAGCCCAGCAAGCCAGAGAATCACGTTGTAGCCAAAGTACTTCCAAAGATAGCAGAGCACCATCACAAAAAAGGCGTATTCGCTGTTGAGCCAGTCCTGCGGCGACATACCGAACGCGGCGCAGAGCGCGGAAAGCAGGCCGTTTTTCTGAAACACGGTTTGAATGATCATCACAACGCTCGTCACCGGAACCACCAGCGGCAAAAGATACGTGGTGCGAAACAAATCCTGCAGCCGCGTTCTCGAATAGAGCATCAGCGCCACAACGAGCGAACTGAGCAGCAGCAACGGAATGCAGGTGACTAAAAACCGTGCCGTGTTGGCGACCGCGAGCTGGAAGGAATCGTTATTCAGTATCGTTTTGTAGTTCTCCAGCCCGACAAAGGAGTTGCCCATTGCGGAGAGAAACGACCTGCGTATAACGTCCGCCGTCGGCAGCAGCACCAGTCCGAGAATGCCGATCAGGCTTGGGGCGAGAAAGGCGAGCGCCGCTCGCCCTTCTCCGCCCATTTTTGATACCGTCGCGCGTTTCATTCCGAAAGATAAGTGGAAATGACGCTTTCCAGCTTGGTAACGGCGGTTTCCAGCGTTTCGCTCCCGTCGAGGTAAGCAACGATTGCCGGAGAAAGCATATCGCTGAGCGTAGAATCGGTTGTAAGCGGAACGGCGACTTGCTGCATCATCGAAAGAAGTTGGTTACGTACCGCTTCGGAAGGCCATTCCGAGTCCAAGGAGTTCCCCGCATCCAGATGCATGGACTGAGAAATCGAGTTGTCAACGCTCGCCATCGTTTCGGTAATCGCCTGCATGTTGACAGGGAATTCGCTGGTATATTTAATCGCGTGCTGAACCGCATAGGAAAGCAGTGTCTGAACGAACTGCGCGGCGGCATCCTGGCTTGCGCCAGCCTTGTTGATTCCGACCAAACCCACCGGCTCATAAGTATTCGCAACACCGCATAACGTGGCGTTCTTTTGCGTTGCCGCAGCGTATGGAAGCATAATGTCAACGAGCGATCCGAGCGGAAGCAACAGCGCTCCCTGCGCCCTGCCCGTCATGTCCGCCCAGAACTGCGGGCCGCCGTTATTAATTCGCATGCCGGTCAGCAGTTCCTCGTCCGGCGTGCCCTGCACGGCTTCCCATCCTTCGCAGAGCTTGCTGCCCGTTCCTATACTTTGCGCAATTCGCCCCGCGTCCGTTAAAAACGAACGGATATCGTCGGCGTTGCCCGAAAGCATTCCGGCGCCGTAATAGCTCAGCAGCACTTCCGCGAGCGTTTGGTAGTTGAACGCGGCGCTGGCAAGCAGCGGCGTACTCCCCGCCGTTTCACAGGCGCTTGCCAGAGCGGAAAGCGAAGCGAACACGCTCTCCGTGTTGCCGGGCGCATAGGCTAACGGCAGTTGGAATCCGCACGGCATGGCGTAAAGAACGCCGTCGCTGGCAGTGGACGCCGCGCGGATATTGCCGAGCACCGGCTCCGCGCCGTCCACAACCGCACCGATATCCGCCAGAACTCCTTTTTGAATGTAGGAGTTCACCGGCAGCCCGTCGAGAATCAGCACGTCCGGCCCGGTTCCCGCAAGCAGTTCGGTATTGAGCGCTTTGATGTAGTCCTGTTCCGTTCCGGCTGCGCCCTGCTCCATAGCGGCGGTATAGCTGGCGGCAAACTCGTTCTGCGAACGGTTGAAGATGACGATCGCCTGCTGAACCGTTTCGTTTGCGCGCAGCGAGAACACGTTGATCGTTTTTGAAGCTGACAAGGGCGCTGTGGGGTCGAACGCGTACTTCAAAAGTGTAGTTCCCTCGCCGTACACATAGATCGTGTCCGGCTCGCCCTTTTTAACGTCCATACCGACCGGCATGAACGAAGGAAGACCCTGGTTGCAGGTGTTGCCTTCCATAATGTTCTCCCAGAGCGTTCCGTCCTGCGTGTGGCGGTAGAGTCCCGTGCTGTCGCAGAGGTACAGCGCGCCGTCCGGCGCGTACTCAAGCAGCGTAGAAATTTCCTGACGAACCGCATATTCGTATTCCACGCTGGAACCGTCCGCACGGTCGTAAACCCGAATCGCCTTTGCTTCCGGCGCGATGGTCGCAA
>JBDKTD010000232.1:0-8371 GCA_039680365.1 Clostridiaceae bacterium | reverse complement strand
GATAAGATGTGTTTGAAGCATAACCTTCTCCTTTTCTCGTAGTGGCTTGAACAACCTTAATCTACAAGATTTGAAGCGGTTATGCTTCTTCTTTTTTTACTCTACCCCAATCTATAGTGTAGAGCCAGAAAAAACCCTCGTACCGTCGTCTTCGCAGCGGTTCGAGGGTTTTTTGCGGTTATAGATTTTTTTGTTCTCAATGGTTTTGGTTACGGGGTTTGTTTCCTCCCAGCCGCGCCGCCGGGACAGGTCCAGCTCGCGCTTGCTCTTCTTACTCATCTTCTCCCGCGGGATAAAGGGCTGCATATTGCGTCACTTCCTTTCGCAAGCACTTAGTATACAGGCCAATGGAACGGAATGCAACCGTTAAAGAAAGCCCGCCGCATGACTTGCGGCGGGCTTTCTGTTTAGTTACGCGGTTCAGGATTCGTATTTGAGCGGGTCTTTTGCCGTAACGCGCTTAACGATCAGCAAAAGGAGCAGGCCGACAACGAGAAACAGCAGGATCGAGCCGATTGCCCAGAGCAGGCCGTTGTGTTCGGCGAGCGTCGTGTCTGCGCCATGGTTTACATACCAGTTGTTCATGCGGTAGGAAATCGTGCCGAAGACCAGCGGGCCGATGAAAGTTGACGTCCGTCCTGCAACGGAGAGGAAGCCGTAGAATTCCGTCACCTTGTTCGGCGGCGCGAACTGGCTGACCATGGAGCGGCTGACCGCCTGCGCGCCGGAGAGCGAGAACCCGGCAAGGAAGCCGATGACATAGAACCAGAGGAGGCTTTTGGAGACAAGGCCGAGCACCAGCAGCCCGCCGATGGCGGCAATCAGCACCAACAGCGCAATGGTGACCGCGTCCTTGCTGCTGGTTTTGTCCGCAATCTTACCAAAGAGCAGCGCGCCGACAGAGCCCGCAATCTGGATGACGATGACAAACAGAATCAACTGCGTCTGCCCCATGCCGAACAGCGTGGCTCCAATGATGGCGGCAAAGTCCATCAGCATCATAATGCCGTCGTTGTAGATCAAAAACGCGATGGTGTATTTGAGAAATTCTTTGTAGCTCTTGATTGAGCGGAAGGTCTGCGCGAGGCGCTCGAACGCAACGCGGATATTGCCCTTTTCCGGCTTTGTCACTTCCGGATCCTTGACTTCCTTGACCCAGAGGAACATTGGAATGGAGGAAGCAAGGTAGAACACCGCGGTGATCAGGTAAGCATAGGGGATGACGGAGTTGCCGATGAGCTGGATGGGAACGAGCACCACCAAAAGCGCCGCGATGCCGCCGAGCATCCCGATTGCCCAGCCCTTGCCGGAGACGGTGCCTATGTTCTCCGGCGTGGAAACCGAAGTCAGGAGCGCGTCGTAAAATACCTGCGCCGCGCGGTAGCCGATTTCCGCGAGGATGAAAAAGAGCATGCCGGTCAATACGTCGCCTTTGCGGACAAAGAACAGCAGCGCCGTAAAGACCACCGACAGGCCGGTAAACAGGATGAGGAACGTTTTCTTTGCCTTCGTGTAGTCCGCAATCGTTCCGAGAATCGGCGAAGCGACGGCTACGATGACCGCCGCGATGCCAACGGAGAGCGCCCAGAGCCGGGTGCCTTCCGCGCCGCCGACGACGGCGTTTTTGAAGTATGCCGAGTAGACGGCCAGCAGGATAACGGAGGCGTATGCGGAGTTGCCGAAATCGTAAAAGTACCAAGACCAACGCGGCCGTTTCGTAATGTCAACCACTTTCTGTTTCATACTTGTTATTCTCCGAATCATAAGGAATTTATGAATGCGTATATCGAAACGGGATCGGGTCGGAACTGCCGAGTTACTCAGTATATCAGGGTTTTCCGGCTCGCCCGGCAAGCTCATTTTACCCCTTTGGCTTTTCCATAGCAACCATGTTTTCGACAGATTGCCATGAAACCGTTGTAAAAAAAACTTGCGTTTTGTCGGGGGAAAGCAGCGTTTTTCCACTGGAGCGGCTGTATTACGCGGCATTGCACAACAAAACACTGCAAAGACGCGTAAAATTACATAAGCGTGATTTTGTCACGGTGAGAAAGTGGACGCTCTTATATGATACAGGTAATAAATGTTGTACCAGCGGAAGGTTAAAACCGTTTTACGGAGCCCGATGCCGGAAAACCGCGAACCCGTTTCCCCGAACGGAACGCGAGGAGCAAAAAAGGACAGAACTGCGTTTGGGACAACTGCACGCACGAGAACAAAGAAACATTACGCCGGAGGGCGGAAGAAACCGCCGAATCCGAAGAGATTGAGATAAATGGGTTTCACAGATTGCGCCGGAACTTGCCCGGCAAAAACCGAAATGGCTGTTGAGCCATACGTAAACCAGGGAAATGGAAAAGTCGGCGAGGAAGCATCCAAATTTAACGCCGGCGCTCGGGGAATCCAGTTGCTCCCATAATAGGAACGAACAGGAGTGATCCGAATGTTTAAAAACAAAAAATTCGCTAACGCGATCTTTATTCTGGCGACGGTTTCGTCGATCATCTATCTGGTGTGGCGCGCGGTCTTTACGCTGCCGCTCCACAACGGCGCCGTATCCCTTGTGTTTGGCATACTGCTGCTTGGCAGCGAGATTGCCGCGGCGCTGGGCACATACGAACTCTACTGGCGCAAGAGCCATCTCAACAAAATGGATATCAAACGCCCGGATGTTCCGCTGGACTGGTATCCGGATGTGGATGTGCTCATTGCCACCCACAACGAGTCGGTCGAGCTGCTCTACAAAACGGTCAACGCCATAACGTTTCTGGATTATCCGGATAAGCGCAAGGTGCATGTTTATATCAGCGACGACGGTAACCGCCCGGAAGTGGCAAAGCTTGCCGAAGAGCTGAAAGTAGGCTACATCGGGCTGGCGGGCAACAAGCACGCAAAATCCGGCAACTACAACAACGCGCTCGCGCATACAAGTTCGCCGCTGGTGGCGACGTTCGACGCGGATATGATCGTGCGCCACGACTTTTTAATGGAAACGGTGCCGTACTTCTATCTGCCGCGCGTCAAAAAGCTGGAGGACGGAACGTGGGCGCTGCGCGAGGAGAGCGAAATCGATCCGAATTACCGCATCGGTTTTATCCAGACGCCGCAGAGCTTCTATAACCCGGACTTGTTCCAGTTTAACCTCTATGCCGAGCACAACATCCCGAACGAGCAGGACTTCTTCTCGCGCGAGATCAACGTCATGCGCAACAGCTCCAACGCCGTTGCCTATACTGGCAGCAACACGGTTCTTTCGAGAGCCGCGCTGGAGGAGATTGGCGGGTTCCCGACGGATACGATTACCGAGGACTTTGAAACGGGCATCCGCATTCAGGCGAAAGGCTACACGGCGTATTCCACGAGCGAACCGCTGGCCAGCGGCTTAGCCCCGACCAGCATCAAGAGCATGGTTACCCAGCGGGTGCGCTGGGCGAGAGGCGTTATCCAGTCCATTCGCAATACAAAACTGCTGACCAACAAGGGCCTTCCCGTGGACGCCCGCATCAGCTACATGGTTTCGTATTCCTACTGGTGGTCGTTTGCAAGACGGCTTGTGTTCACCTTTGCGCCGATCATGTTTGCGCTGTTCAACCAGCAGGTCGTCATTACGACGTTCTGGCAGATCATGGCCATCTGGGCGCCTTCGTACATCTTTTACAGTCTGGCGATGCGCAGCCTTTCGAGCGACACGAGAAACCAGCGCTGGAACCAGATTATCGATACCATCCTTGCGCCGTTTATGGTGATTCCGGTCTTTTTTGAGACCATCGGCATCAAGCAGAAGAAGTTTAAGGTAACGGACAAGAGCTCCAGCAAACCCCAGGCTTCGAATCTCGTATATATCATTCCGCAGCTGATCATGCTTGGCCTGTCCGTTGCGGGGCTGGTTCGCTACCTGAGCGGTAAATACGGAATGGCGCTGCTCTACAGCTCGTTTATCGCCTTCTGGCTGCTCTACAACATCATAAACCTCTTGTACGCGGTGTACTTTATGCTGGGCAGAAAGGCCTACCGTACGAGCGAACGGTTCGACGCGGAAATCACGCTCAAGCTGACGTATAACGATCAGGTGATCCCGGCCGTAACGAGAAACATCTCCGAGGGAGGATTCCTCTTTACGCTCGCCTGCCCGCTGTATCTACCGAGCGATGAAGACCTCGGCTTTACGCTGAAGAGCGACCGCTACAGCGCCGACGTGACGGGCAGAATTGCCTACGTCAACAGTGAAAAGGATCAGTGGCTCTACCATGTAAAGCTTACGGGCGATCTGGCGGGGCAGGAGAAACGGCAGTATCTGCAGCTGGTGTACGACCGCGTGCCGTCGCTTCCGAAATCCATGAACGTTTGGGTTACCGCGTTTGACGATATCGTTAACAACGCCAGCGTCCGTCTCGAAAGGCAGCGCGCCGAAATGCGTTCCCTGCCGCGGATCGAGCTGGAGCGCAAGGCGACCTTCGAAGAAGGCGGCGCGGCGACGCTGGTGAATTTCAACTACAAGTACTTCCTCGTTCGGGACCTGACGGTGAACGCGCAGCCGCTGACCATTGCGCCGAAACGTGGCGTGCGCATCGTTCTGGAGCCGACCGACCTGCCGGTGTACCACGCGGGCGAGAAGCTCATGCGCGTTACAAACTGGCGGGAGCTCGCCCGCAACAAGGCGTTTCAGGATGTGCTGGACGACTGGATTGAAGAATACAGCCGGCGGCATATCGGCCCGAACCAGCAGGGGAAACTGCTCGCCCAGAACTGAACGGAAGCAAATACGCCGCGCATCCAGCGCGGCGTATTTTTTATTATCGCGCTCCTGGAGGGTGCGTCTTACCGGTGCGGCAGGGAAGTGCGGACGCACTTGGAAAGCCTTTCTTCCGGCAGAAAACCAGTGTATACTGGTTTGTATAGATAGCTGAGCGTTCCAGACGGCAAACAATCACCGCGAGATAAATATAACTGACCTTCCCCAGCGATTTCGGAAAGGAAAGAGATTGTTATGCAGATCGCCGTCACCATACTTCGATTGATCGCGTTTGCGCTTTCCACGGCGGGCTACGCTGCGTTTGTCCGCGCGTACTGGAAGATCACCCCGCGCGCCACCTACGTTTTCGTGCTCTCCGCGCTCGCCTGCCTGATGTATTTTGCGGGACTTCTGAACGTCCTTCTCATCAGCGCGTACGTTCTGTTCTTTGGCGGTATTGCGCTCTTTGCTCTGGTGCTCATTCGGCGTAAACTGGCGCTGGCGTACAACACCTCCTCACTCAACGCGATGAATATTGGCTTTGCGCTGGGGCTTTTGGCGCTGATTGCTTCCTTAATGAATACGAAGTTCGTCCACTACGACAACTTTTCGCACTGGGCGGTGGTTGTCAAGAGCATGCTGATTGAGAACCGGTTTCCGACTGCCGCGAGCGCGATTATCGACTTTAAATCCTACCCGCTGGGCAGTTCGTCGTTTCTCTACTACTTCTGCCGCGTGGTGGGTTCCGGCGAAGGCGTCATGCTCACAGGCCAAGGTGTTCTGCTTACCGCGTGCTTTTACGCGGCCTTTGGCGTGATTCGGGACGTCAAGCGCTTTCTGCTCTCGGTGCTGCTCGGGCTGGGTTGCGCCGTGCTGGCGTTTTTTAACATCAGCATTCGCGTCAACAACCTATTGGTGGACTTTTTGCTCCCCGCGCTGGCGCTGGCGGCGCTGGGCAGTTTGAGCGCGGAACGGAATAGCTTCCGCACAGCCTGCGTCTCCATCATACCCGTTCTGGGGCTGCTCGTGATTACCAAGAACACGGGCGTGTTCTTTGCAGCTCTGGTGTATGCGTATCTGCTCTACCGCGCAGCCAAGCTCCGAAAATTGCAGGAAAAGCCGCGCCCGTATCTCTGGCTGGCGCTCGCGGCAATCGCCGCGTCTCTGCTGCCGCTGGTGCTTTGGAATTTCCATACCGCGCTGGCGTTTCCCGGGGACACTTCCAAATTCAGCTACGACCTTGGCGCGCTGACCGCGCTGAACATAGACAAAACGCCGGAGCAGGTAAGCGCTATTGCTTCGCTCTTTCTTAAGACCGCCGTTTCGCTGAACCTGCGCGCCACGCAGGGGATTCTGCTCTTTAACGCGCTGGCGCTGGCGGCATACGGTATTGCACGGTTTACGCTGAAAAGGCACTGGAAACTGCTGAAAGTACTAATCGCGCTGGATGTCGCGCTCGTTCTGTACTACGCGGGTATCCTTGGCATGTATATCGTCTCCATGCCGCTGGAAGAGGCGCTGCGGCTCGCGGGGTTCGACCGCTACGCTTCCAGCATGGTGCTGCTGTTCATCGGCGCGCTTTCGATGTGCGCCGTGAGCGACGTGGAGGAATCGTTCTACGTTCAGCAGGGGGAACGTCGGGATGTGAAGGCGTTTAAGAGCCTGAACAGCAAAAACCTCTATCAGGCGGCGACGGTCGCGCTCACGCTGGCGGCGGCTCTGGTGCTGGTTTCCGAATTCAACGGCATGAACAGCATCAAAGCGGCTTATGGCGCGTCCCTTCCGGCAAAGGTGGAAGCGATGGTCGGGGATACCTGGGCGCCGGAGGACGACAGCACGCGGTATCTCTTCTACGCCACGGATACGGACGACCAGGTTTCGAACTACTACCTGCCCTATGTGGGACGGTACTTCCTGTTTGCTTCTCAGGTAGACGCGGTGAGCGGCTTTGACGAGGCGGCGTTTATGGGGCAGATTCAAACATACGACAAGTTTGTAATCCTCGAAAGCACGGAAGAGATACGAGCCTACATGCAGGCGCATGCCAACCTCCCCGGAGAGCCGGGAATCTATAACGTCCGGGACACCTTCCCCGAAGCGGTCATACCGGAAAAGTGAAAAAGAATTAAGCTCCGCTCGCGCGGGGCTTATTTTCACTCTCTTACGAAGAAGAAGTAAATTCTTTTTGCTTCTTTTTCTTTCAAGAAAAAGAAGAATAGATTTTTGCTTTTTGCTTCTTTTCTTTAGAAAAAGAAGTAGTAGAAGATGAAAAAAGCCCCGGACAGCAAGAAACCGCCCCGGGGGGGGGTGGGCGGTTTCCTGCCGTTAAGGATGGTTCCGGGAATTCGAAAGGCAATTGCCTTCCTGTGTATGTCATCGTCCGGGGAGGACGCGATGACCTGTTAGCGTGCCTGCAGCTATTTTTCAGGCACGTACTCGCCAAAGGTGACGGAAACGTCCTGCTGCTTGCCGTCCCGCTGAATGGTAAGGGTTGCGGTGTCGCCCGCGTTAAAGCCCGCAATCACGGAGGCAAGAGCGCTGTTGCTGGAAATCTGGGTATCGTTGACCGCGAGGATCAAGTCCCCAACCTTCAGGCTTGCCTTTTCGGCCGCGCTGCCGGAGACGATCTGAGCAACCTGTACGCAGGTGTTGCCGGTGGAACCGAAGAACCCGCCGAACAAGCCGTTGCTCCAGTCGTTGCTGCCGGAAGATAGGGTGACGTCCTGCGTGTAGACGCCTAGGTACGCTCTGCCGAGCACGTAACCATGGTCGATGAGGTTGCTGATGATCGTTTTGACGCTGCTCACCGGGATGGCAAAACCGAGGCCTTCGGCGTTCGAGCTGCTGGCTTTTGCGTTGACAATGCCAATCAGCGAGCCGCTGGAGTTAAAGAGCCCGCCGCCGGAGTTGCCCGGGCTGATGGCCGCGTCGGTCTGGATGAGAGACATCTTCGCGTTTTCAACGGTGACTTCGCGGCTCAGCGCACTGACAATGCCGCTGGTAGCGGTGCCACGCAGTTCGCCAAGCGGGTTGCCGATGGCAATGACGTCCTCGCCAACGGTGAGCATATCGGAATCGCCGAGGGTTGCGGGGGTAAGGCCGGTGGCGTCGATCTTGATCACCGCGAGGTCGCTGCGCGAGTCGGTGCCGACAAGCGTTGCGTCATACTCCTTGTCGTCGTTGAGGATGACCTTGATGGTGTCGCAGCCTTCCACAACGTGCTTGCAGGTAACGATGTACCCGTCGCTCGTGAGGATGATGCCGCTGCCGCTGCCATACTGCATCTGGCCGTTGGAATCGGTGGTTCCGCCGTTAAAGAAATAGGTATTGCCGGAAGCGGTGTAGTAGGTGTCTATGCCGACCACGGCGGGCGCGCAGAGCTCGATGATCTGCGCTTTAGAGTAGGTCGCGTTAGAAAAACTGCTGGAAGAGGCGTTCGTCAGCGCGTCGGAAGCGCTTTCGCCTTGTTTGAGCGCGCCGCTTGCCGCGGTTTGCGCTGTGGCTGCATCGAGTTGGGTTTGCAGCGCCGCAATTTGATCTCCAACGTATTGGCGGGTATAGAGTCCGCCGAGGAGACCGCCTAGCAGAACCGCAACAAGCATGCAGATGAAGAGGGTTGATCCGCGTACGCCGCGGCGC
>JBDKTD010000220.1:0-5029 GCA_039680365.1 Clostridiaceae bacterium | reverse complement strand
TTCGTTTCTGCCCTAATTCAGTCGATTGCGACTTGGCTGCGGCGCGAAACAACGTTCCTTGCGTGAAGCACGGCTCGAAAGGTTTCGTATGTACGGCACATGCACATCTGCTTCATCTTTGGAATGTCTGCCCTTTCCGTATGGGTTGGGAACCGCTTTGTGATTCGAAAACATATAAAAAATATATGTGTTGTGAGAATAATGCCACACGAGATTCCACTTGTCAAGAAAAAGTTTTGGTAGTTTACTAAAAGCAGGGCGATCATCATAAAAATCGAACGCCCGACTACACTGTGTAATGAGGATTTTCAAATGAAACTGCGAAACCTGACGCAGATTGGCGGTGCGCCCGCCGAAATCGTATTTCAGTTCAAGGACGAAAAGGGCTGCGCGCGCAACGTAAGGCGCGTGTTCCTGCCGCCACAGCGGCTGATCCTGCTCGGCGGGGGGCATGTTTCCCACGCGCTCTGCGGATACGCGGCCGATCTCGGCTTCGAAGTCGTGGTGGTGGACGACCGCCCGGCCTACGCCAACGAGGAGCGGTTCCCGCTGGCAAGCAGGGTTCTCTGCGACGGGTTTGAGCGCGCCATACGGGAGCTTGCGATCACGAAATACGACTATATCGCCGTCGTAACTCGCGGTCACAGGCACGACGCGTTGTGCCTCCGCGCCATCTTTGGCGGCAGCGTCATGCCGTATTACCTCGGCCTGATCGGTTCGCGGCGGCGCACGACGGAGCTTTTCGCGCTGTTGAAGGAGGAAGGGTTCGACCCCGCCAAGATCGAGCGCGTGCATACGCCCATCGGCCTGCCCATCGGCGCGGAAACGCCCAAGGAAATCGCCATTTCGATTCTCGCCGAACTGATTCTCATGCGCAGCAAACAGAACGTCGAGTCGGACGATTTATTGGAGCTGACGTCCGGCGAGCCGGAGTTGCGGCGCGCGCTGCTGCAAAACGATCAGCCGCGAGCGCTTGCGGTCGTGGTCAAGCAGGCGGGTTCCACGCCGGTCCCGCCGGGGGCGATCATGCTTGTCGATCAGATTGGCGGTATCGTCGGAACGGTGGGCGGCGGCTGCGGAGAGCACGAGATTGTTCTGCGCGCGCTGAACGCGCTGCGCACAGGCAAGCCGGAACTGGTTACGCTGGATATGACCAACGACGTCGCCGCCGACGAAGGGATGGTCTGCGGCGGGCGCATGACGGTTTGGATAGAGCCGATAAAAACAGAATAAAGAGAAGTGCCGCGTACTGCGGCGGAAAGACCGGTTGGCGCGCGCCAGCCGGTTCCGCGTTTTACGAACGCGTTCTCAGGATGTGTTTCAGAAATGTTTTTCAAAAAGCATCTTGACAGCGGTTTTCGGTTGATGTAATGTGGTAATAGAAAAACATATAAAACATATATGCAATAAATGTTTGGAGGAAACGAATATGGCAAAGGTCTATCACAGTCTGACCGAACTCATCGGCAAAACGCCGCTGCTGGAGCTGACCAACTACGAAAAGAAGCACGCGCTCAACGCGGGCATTCTTGCCAAACTGGAATACTTTAACCCCGCGGGCAGCGTAAAGGATCGCATCGCGCTGGCGATGATTGTCGACGCGGAAGCGCGCGGCGTGCTCAAGCCGGGCAGCGTGATTATTGAACCCACCAGCGGCAATACTGGAATCGGCCTTGCTTCCGTTGCGGCGGCGCGCGGCTACCGCATTATTCTAACCATGCCGGAGACGATGAGCGTGGAACGCCGAACGCTGATGAAGGCTTACGGCGCGGAGATCGTGCTCACCGAAGGCGCAAAGGGCATGAAGGGCGCGATTGCGAAAGCGGAAGAGCTCGCTTTGGATATTCCAAATTCGTTTATCCCCGGTCAGTTTACCAACCCCGCCAACCCCGCGATTCACCGCGCGACCACCGGCCCGGAGATCTGGGAAGACACCGACGGCAAGGTGGATCTCTTCGTTGCGGGCGCTGGCACGGGTGGAACGGTTACCGGCGTTGGCGAATACCTTAAATCGAAGAATCCCGGCGTAAAAGTCGTGGTGGTCGAACCCGCGGACTCACCCGTGCTCTCGGAAGGGCGTTCCGGCCCGCATAAGATACAGGGCATCGGCGCGGGGTTTGTTCCCGCCGTTCTCAACACAAGCGTGTATGACGAAATCATCCCCGTGAAAAACGAGGACGCGTTTGGCACGGCGCGCGAAGTTGCCGCCGTCGAAGGGCTGCTGGTTGGCATCTCTTCGGGCGCCGCGCTCTGGGCTGCAACGGAGCTCGCCAAACGGCCGGAGAACGCGGGCAAGCGGATTGTCGTCGTCCTGCCGGACACGGGGGAACGGTATCTTTCCACCGCGCTGTTTGCGGATTTGGTGTAGCGATTCGAACGCTGGACAAAAATCGGGCTGCCGATTCGGCAGCCCGATTTATTGTGTTTGCGGAAGATATCAAGATTAAATATAGAACATCACTGCGTGCGCCGCCTTGTGCTGTTCGGCGGCGGCGAGCAAATCCTCAATCGTACAGCGAATCAAAGCTTCGGAAACGCTCTGATCCAGCGCTTCGAACACGAGCGAGCGCATGGCGGACTCAATCTCCGGCGCTTTCTCCGGCACGGTTTCCTCCGAACGGTCAAAGAGCGACGTTTCTACGGCAGCCAGCACGTCCAGCGCCGTAATCTGCTTAGGCGCGCGCGCGAGCTGGTAGCCGCCCTGCGACCCCTTGACGGAGGTGACGAGTTCGGCCCGCTTCAACAGCGAAAACACCTGCTCAAGATAGATTTTCGAAATGCCGAGCCGCTCCGATATGCTGATGAGCGTGATAGACTCGCCCGTGGCATACTGCTGCGCCATGCTGACGACGGAGGCGAGCGCGTAACGGCCTTTCGCGGAGATTCGCATTAAACAAGCCCCATTTCATAGCAAACTACTATGTTTTATGATACGTTGATGTGAACGCCTCTGTCAAGGGCGGCTTTTGCCGTTTCACACGGTCTTGACGCTGGCGAGAAATGGCGGTATGATGCCCAAGTGACCGAACCGGAGAAGTTGCTGATGCAAAGTGACTCGCCGGTTCGCCTGACTGGGAGGAAACAAGCTATGGCAATGATTTTTGAGAATTATTCCGACCTTGCCGGAAACACGCCGCTTTACCGACTCACCAACTACGAAACGCGCCACAAACTCGCTGCGCGGCTGCTCGGCAAACTCGAGTTTTATAACCCCTCCGGCAGCGTCAAGGACAGAACGGCGCTGGCGATGATTGACGACGCGGAACGGCGCGGCCTGCTTCAACCCGGTGGGGTGATGATCGAGCCGACCAGCGGCAATACGGGCATCGGACTCGCCGCCGCAGCCGCCGCGCGGGGATACCGCGTGATACTGACCATGCCGGATACCATGAGCGCCGAGCGCAGAAAGCTGCTTGCGGCCTACGGCGCGGAGTTGGTGCTTACCGACGGCGCGCTCGGCATGGCGGGCGCGATTGAAAAAGCGAAAGAACTGCAGAAAAAAATGCCCGGCTCCATTATACCGGGGCAGTTTGACAACCCGGCGAACCCGGACGTGCACAAACGAACCACCGGCCCGGAAATCTGGGACGCAACCGACGGACAGATCGACTTTTTTGTCGCCGGGGTCGGTTCGGGCGGAACGCTGACGGGCGCGGGCGAATACTTGAAGTCGCAGAACCCGGAGATCAAAATTGTCGCCGTGGAACCCGCGGAATCCGCCGTGCTTTCCGGCAAGGCCGCGGGTCTGAACCAGATTCAGGGGCTCGGCGCGGGGTTTGTGCCAAAGGTGATGGATTTGCGCTTATGCGACGAGATTATCCCCGTCAAGGCGGAGGATGCGTTTGCCGCCGCGCGCGAACTGGCAAAGACGGAAGGACTGCTTGCGGGCATCTCCTCGGGAGCCGCGCTCTGGGCGGCGGCGCAAATTGCCGCGCGACCGGAGAACGAAGGCAGAACCGTGGTGTTCATCCTGCCGGACGGCGGGGAACGTTATACCTCCACGCCGCTGTTTGGAGACTGAACCGAAACTACTAACGATCCAAAGGGAAAGGAATCTTCCGCATGCTCCATGAATTTGCGCGAACCGAACTTTTGCTGGGGCAAACCGCCATGGCGCGCCTTTTTTCCGCGCGCGTGGCCGTCTTCGGCATCGGCGGGGTCGGCTCATTCGCGGCGGAAGCGCTTGCACGCGCGGGCGTTGGCGCGCTCGACCTGTTTGACGACGATAAGGTCTGCTTAACCAACATCAACCGCCAGCTGATCGCCACGCATAAGACCATCGGCAAAAAGAAGGTCGAGGTCATGCGGGAGCGGATTCTGGAGATCAACCCCAAGTGCGCCGTGACCGCGCACGAATGCTTTTACGGCGCGGATAATGCGGAGGAATACGATCTGTCGGTCTACGACTATATTGTGGACGCAATCGACACCGTCTCCTCCAAGTTGCTGCTCATCGAGCGCGCGTTTCAAGCAAACGTTCCGGTGATCAGCTGTATGGGCGCGGGCAACAAGCTCGACCCGACGCGTTTTACGGTTGCGGATATCTATTCCACCTCCGTCTGCCCGCTGGCGCGCGTGATGCGGCGGGAACTCAAAAAGCGCGGCATCCCCGCGCTCAAGGTCGTGTACTCCACGGAGGAAGCGGTTAAGCCCCTGGAGACGGAAGAACTGAGCTGCAAGAGCAACTGCGTTTGCCCGCCGGGAACAAAGCGCACCTGCAGCGCGCGGCGGGCGGTGCCGGGCAGCGTTTCGTTTGTGCCGCCGGTGGCGGGGTTCATCCTCGCTTCGGAAGTGGTCAAGGATATTGCCGCTAAACCCGCGCGGGGAGAATAAACAAACCTAATCAGTCAAGACCACCCGTAAAACGGGTGGCTTGCTTTTGGCTATAAGCCCTTGGTGCCTCAAGCGTCTCAAGACGCTGCTTTCACTGTGTTCAAGCTACCAAGTATCATCTTACTTTATGCCCCTAAAGGGGCTCTTTGGTTTTAAACGGATCAGCGTACTCTTTCACACTCAGTTTGTCAATTGC
>JBDKTD010000209.1:0-3969 GCA_039680365.1 Clostridiaceae bacterium | reverse complement strand
GGTTAAGCAGGTTCAAGTTTTGAATATGGGCATCTTTCACCGCCGAAAACAGCGAAGCGTACACCGTGTGATAGCCCCGGTGCCGCCCGTCGTAGGTGATGCTGGTGTCTTCGCTGACCCGCGTGATCGAAAGGTTGTAGAGGAGGTGCCCGGCTCCGTCGAACGTGCCGCCAAACGGAATCGGCAGCCAGTCCACGCCCGCCATGTCGATATCCGCCGTGAGCACAAAGCTGCCGGAAGGGTTATCCTTGATGGCCATCATGCCCGCCGCGTCGGAAATTTCGACCGGCGCGCTCTCCCCCTCCGCCCTGGCAGCCGGAAATGGCAGCAGCAATAAAATCAAGCAAAGCGCAAGCGCACAATTGAACTTTCTCACAAGAAACGACCTCCTGCGCGGCCGATTTTCAGCCGTTGTTCGGATACATGAACCGATACACCATTGTAGTCCCCGCGCGTTCGTTCCGTCAACGCCGCTGAAATGAAACCGGCTCCCGCCCTGTTAAGGGCGAAAGCCGCCGATCATTCGATTCGTACGATTACGGCGCGTTAATTTCCGCGTAGGGGATGTTGTACGCGCCCTCGTAAAAGCTGACCGTTACCTTGCTGCCGACGGCGAGGTTCTCGTACTGCCCCTCTGTAACCGCGAGTTCATAGGCTTGCCCGTTTCCGGTTTCCGCGGTCACGAGATACCGATCCGGCGACTTGGCGCTGTGGGTGATCTGCATTTCCTGCACCACGGCGGACTGCTCCACGGGCGCTTTGCCGTCGAGGAGAACATTCGTCATTCCGATCATACCGACTGACCAGATGGCGAGCGCAAGCCCGACCGTAAGCAGCAGGCGCTTATTGGCGCGGCACTCCGGCGAAAGGTAGAGCGTCTGCACCAGCAGCAGCGCCGCTGTAACCCCCGCGATCAGCAGAAGCGCGCCCCAAGCGCGGATGTTGAAGTCGATCATCAGCCGCAAAAGCGGAATAAACGAGGTGAGAAGCATAGGGAAAACGATCATCACGCGCCCTTTGGCCTGTTTTTTGTATTCCGAGAGAGACGTTTCATTGGGAAACAGGTAATACAGCAACAGAAAAGCGGGTACCTGCGCCAGCGAAAACCAGGCAAAGAGCCGGTATGGCACATCCAAAAACAGCCACGCCAGATCGGTTAACAGCGAAAACGCGCAAAGCCCCAAATAGATGCGATTTGCGAGCGTCAGCTTCTGCTTATGCGGCGCGGGGGTAAACTCCTTTTTCGGGCTGTCCTGCGGCAGAGCGGTATAGGGCGCGTGCTCCCGCAATAACGCCTTGAGCGCTTTGCCGCCGGGGCTGAGCAGCGTTGCAAAGCCAAAGCGCTTCCAGCGCGTGCGGACTTTCGCAATCAAATCGAAGGGATTATCATCCCCTTCCACCTTGCGGAAGCGAACCTTGACGATGTCGTCGGCGCGGATCGAGAAATCCCGCTTGCCGAGCGGCGGCGGGTCGCCGGAGAGCAGAATCCTGCCCGGATCCATGCTCGCCCAGGAGCTGCCGACCCGGTAAAAGAGGAACGCGCCGTCGCGGAAAAACACCTGATACGCGCCGCCCGCGGCGGGCCGCTGCACGAGAATCGGCGCGTTTTCCACGCGCTGAACAGCCGATTTATGCTCCGCCCTGATCGGGCGCTGCGCGATGATGGCGGAAGGAACAATTGCCGTATCGGGCTTCTTTTTCCGTTTTTTTACGTATTTTACGACCGTCGGAAGTGCAAAATAGCATAAGAGTTCCAGCACGACAAAATAGCCGCTCCAAGGTTCCGGCAGCGCGATTGGCAGCGTAATCGTCAGCACAAAGCCGTACCCCATCAGAATTCCAGCCCACCCTGCCAGCAAAAAGAGAGCCCCCGCAATCCCCGTGCCGAACACGGCGACAAGGTTGACAAACCGCTCCCAAACTTCCGGGCTGCCCCAGTAGGATTGAAGCAGCACGGCAAACAGGGCGCAAAGCGCGAGTAAACCGAGGCCAACCGGCAGCCGCCGGACAAATCGGGAGGAAAGGGACTTTTTCATGCGTTCGCTCCGAAATCCTGCTTTTTCACCGCCGCTTTTCGGGCGGCCTGTTCCCTATTGTAAAGCATCCGCTTTGCGTTGACAAACGGCTTTTTTACACGCCGCGCGGCGTAAGAAAACGGCGTCCATACGAACGCCGTTTTCGCTGATTCGATGTTCTGTTTACTTCTGTTTGCGATAGGAAAGCACGCCCTTGGGGCAGACGCCCACGCATTCGCCGCAGAGCACGCAGTCGTAGGAGCGCACTTTGCCCTGCTTGACTTCCGCGTTTACGTCGATGCTCATGGGGCACTTCTGTGTGCACTTTTTGCAGTCGATGCAGGCTTCTGTTTTCGCCTTGATCTGCAGCTGCGGCAAACGCAATTTTCGCCCCAGCCACGTGCCAGCAGTCAAAAACGGGGACATCCAGCAGACGGCGTGACAAGCGCCGCGCCTGCCAACCGTAATATCGAGCACGAAGATGAGCAGCAGTACAAAATAGTAAATGATGTACTTCACCGGCTCGTCAACGGAAATGCCGTTCTCGGTCAGCCGCAGAGGATCAATCTCTTTGATCCCGCCCGCGAGCACGAACCCCAGCACGATGACCGAAAACCACACCGCAAAAATCGAATACCGCACGATCATAAGGCGCTTGCGGTTGACGGGTTTGGCGTTGACGCCGAGGCTGAGCTCGGCAACGCCCGCCGCCGGACAGACCCAACCACACCACGCGCGCCCGAAAAACAGCCCGGAGAGGAATAACGCGAAAAACACCAGCATACTGCCGGAGAGCACGCCCGCCATCGCCCCGTCGATGGAGACGTAAGGCGAAAGAAAGTTCATGGTGATGGGGAACAGAAACAGCGAGAGATAGAGTATTGTTTTTCGTATGCTTTGCCGCATGGCTTTGATTCCTTTCGAATTACAATTGGTTGTTCAGCGCCGCTTTGCCGAGGCGTTCATTGGTTTTATGTTGGAGTTGGAGCTGCAAGAGAGCCTTTTTTCTTTTCAAGGTATTCCATCGTCTCGCGGCTCCAGTCCACATACGCGCGGTTCACTTTTTGCCCGCAATCGATGACGCGGAGGATTTCGCGGTGGTTCTCGTCCGCGTCCAAAATACCCTCCAGTTCCTTTTGGAACAGATTCAGAATTTCCAGCTGCCGCAGGTGCGATTTCTCAAACGCCGCTAGATGCTCCAGCATCACGCAGGGGTCGGCATAGGTGGAAAAGTACAGTTTGAGCAGGATTTCCAGCCGGTACGTTTCCTTTTCCACCGGCTGGGCAAGCCAGTTTTGCAGCGCGGCAACGCCGCTCGGGGTCGCGCGGTAGAGCTTGCGGCTGTGGCCGCCCTTTTGCTCCGCCTCCGCTTCCGCAATCAGCCCTTCTTCGAGCAGCCGTTTAAGCGAGGGAAAAATCTGACCGAAGCTCTCGTTCCAGAAAAATCTGAACCGGATATCGACAACCTTCTTAATTTCGTAGCCGCTCATCGGGCGTTCGCCCAGCAAACCGAGAATCACATAATCCGTCTGCCGCATGGATGCTCCTTAATGTATCTTTTAGATATATTATAACGCGCATTTCCGAAATTGCAAGCGCTTTCCTGTATTTTTACTAAAACGGGTGTTTCTTCTTCCGTACGGGCGCAGGTGTGATAGAATAAATCTGTAGTATTGAATCCGTTATTGTCAGCGTTGATCAGGAGGCATCATGAAATCTGCGGCTTTTTCAGCAAAAAACGTGTTGGTCGTCCGGCTGGAGCGCGGCGAGGAGATTGTTTCTTCCGTGCTTGCCTTCGCAGGGCGGCAGGGAATCCGCGCGGGTTCCGTCAGCGGAATCGGCGCAATCTCCGGCGCGGTAATCGGCTTTTTCAATCCGGAAACAAAGGCGTACCGGGAAATCGCCTTTTCCGAGCCGCTCGAAATACTGAGCCTCACCGGCAACCTTTCAACCA
>JBDKTD010000122.1:0-22117 GCA_039680365.1 Clostridiaceae bacterium | reverse complement strand
GGACTTTTTCAGGCTGTACGTCTTTTCGGGTTCCATAACAGGCCTCCTTGCTGAATCAGATTCTGCTTTCATCATAGCGTGTGCCGCGCCGTTCAACAAGATGGCATCACGATAAGAGGGTATGCCGAATCGGCATAGCGGAATAAGAACCGGCGCAGCCGTTGTTGGCCGCGCCGGAGATGCGTTTACGATGCTCTTATCCCTCCACGGGGGCGGTTTCCGTCAGCGGGGCGGCGTCTTCCGCGGGTGCTTCCTCCGCCAGTTCGACTTCCTGCCAGAGGTCGCTGGACTCCATAGTTTCCTGCAGGGCGTCCCAGGTGCCCGCTTTGGCGAGCTCGGTTACATAATAGGCGACGCGGGAGTCGTTGTACTTGTGCTTTTTGACGTACTCCATCCAAGTTGCTTCGTCCTCGACATAAACGAGGTTCGTCGCCCACTGGTTGTTGTTTCGGTCTGCGTTCGGCGTGGTGTAGACAACTGGGGTAAAGTCGCTTGACGAGCCGGACATATAAACCTGCACATACAGCGTTTTATCCTGCTGGTATTCCGTTGCGTCCGCTACTTCTTCTTCCAGCTGTTCCCAGCTGCCGCCCATGTCGGCGAGCAGTTTCGTGCGCAGCGCGTCGTTGCCCAGCGAGTAGTTGCCGGCCCCCAGCAGCACGCGCTTTTCTTCCATCGTGGTGCAGGCGTTGTACTGCGCAAGCAGCGCGTACGAACGCTCCAACAGCTTCTGCGCGGCGGAAAGGGTAATGGGCGTGGGCTCTTCGGGTGCGGGTTCGACGGGCGCGGGATCGACAGGCGCGGGATCGACGGGTGCGGGATCGACGGGTGCGGGGTCGACGGGCGCGGGATCGACGGGCGCGGGATCGACAGGCGCGGGACCGACAGGCGCGGGTTCTTTCGCGACGGGTTCCTGCTCCGTGACGAGTTGTACCGTTTGCGGCGCGACGGCGGGGCCTGCGAGCGGCGCGGTTTCGTCCGCAATCTGTTCGAGCCCGTTCGAATTTTCCGTATCGGCCGTTCCGTTGGTCTGCGTGGAGAAGAGTTTCTTCTGGAGCGGCCGCGAGCCGGACAGCAACGCCAGCGCCAGCAGCAGCATGCCGATGGTCAGGAGGATTGTCCGCGCTTTTTTGTTCTTCATGATGTTTGCTCCTTCTTTATCCTTACAAACCATAGTCTACTCAAGATTTGTTACACATCCGTTTCATTCGAATGCCTTTAAAAAGAAAATGAAATATATTATTGCATCACAAAACGCTTATCGCGTGCGTTTTTCGCCTAAAATCGTCGTGAAAAAGCGAAATCACGAGGACTGTGTTACATAAGCGTTACTTAACACGGCAAATTATGCGCCAAAACGGAGCGAAACAAACAACAGAATTTCAAAGACGAGCGATTTTACGCGCGAAAACCCCGGCGGATGCCTCGCTGCCTTGCGGCATTCGATCTGCAATAAAAAACGCCGCCCGGAAAGGCGGCGTTGGAACCGTTCGCGGTTCAGCGGTAATAAGGGGACATGTGATCCCAAAGCGAGCAGAACCTTGCGTACTTTGCCGCGTAATACGCGGCGCGTTCGGGCTCTGGCTGCTGTATGCGCGCGCGGTGCACCATTGCGTCCGTCGCCGCGCGGTAAGACGCAAACGCGCCTGCGCCGACGGCGGCGACGACCGCGGCTCCCAGCGCGCAGGCGTCGGATTCCTGCATGAGCTCCAGCGGCACGTTCGTAATATCGCAGATCAGGCTCGTCCAGAGCGCGCTCTTTGCCGCGCCGCCGATGACCTTGAGGGACTTGACGGAGCAGCCGTTTTCCGCAAAGTCCGCCAGCGTTCTGCGCACGCCGAACGCGACGCCTTCCAAGATGGCGCGCGTAAAAGCGTAGGGGTCGTGCTCCAGCGTGACCCCCGTAAAGGCCGCGCGGGCGTTGGAGTTCCAGAGCGGGTAGGCCGCGCCGAGCGGGTACGGATAGAAGAATAGATCTCCGATTTCGCGCGCTTCCGCCTCGCGATCGAGCGTACGGTAATCCACGCCGGGCAGGAACTTTGATTTATACCATTCCAGCGAAACGCCGGAGCCGGAGAGCGAAGCCATTGCGCCGTAGAGCCCGTCCACGGGATGGATGGAGGAAGCGATGAAGGATTTTGAATACACCGGCTTGTCTGCCAAGCCCAGCACGACCCACGTGGTTCCGGCGGAGAGCAGCATGTCTCCCGCCGTGATGGCGGCGGCGCCGATGGAAGCGCAGTACTGGTCATGCGCGCCGCTGTAGACGTGTGTGCCTTCCTTCAGCCCCGTCAGTTTTGCCGCTTCTGCGGTGAGCCCGCCGACAAGCGAGGCCGTTTTTTGAATTTCGGGCAGTTCGTCGCGCGTAATCCCTACCGCGTCGAGCATTCGCTCGTCCCAGTCCTCTTTTTGAATATCGAAGAGCTGTCGGATGGCGGCGTTGGTCGGATCAATGACCGCGCGCCCCGTGAGAAACTCGTTGACGATTTCGATGGTCGAAAGATACTTTGCGGCGTTCGGACAGGCGCCCGTTTCGCGCAGGTAGAGAATCTTTGCCGCGTCGAGCGTTGGAAAGATGCGCCAGCCGCCCATATGATACACATAGTCGTTGCCGAGCGCGCGCTCCAGTTTCGCGGCCTGTTCGCTCGCACGGGTATCCATCCAGGTCAAAGCGTTTCCAATCGGCTTTCCCGCGCGGTCAACCGCCGCCATGCTCGCGCCCTGCGAGGACACGGAAATACCCTCGATGGTCAGGTGCTCGTTGCCGGAAATCGCCGCGCGGATGGCGGCGATGCTCGCGCCGACCCACTCGTTGGCGTCCTGCTCCACATGACTGCCGTTGGCGAGGAGCGCGTAGCCCTGATAGCCCTTTCCAAGGACGGCTCCGCTGTCGTCCATCAGGAGCGCTTTGGTTCCGGTTGTGCCGATATCGAGGCCGATGACATACATAGTTTTTTCCACCTTGCCAGAATCTGGTAAACGTTGTCTGTTCATCCCATTATACAGGAAAAAATAAAAAATTTCTTATGATTTGCTTTCAGAAATCAATTTTTTTGCCGCTTCGCCTTCCGAAACGCCGAGCACGACGCGGTAGGAAATGCTTTCGTACGCGCCGAGAACGGGCACATCTCCGCTCGCCAGATCGGACGCGCGCCCCTTTGCCGGGCAGTTGACCGGCTCAATGGCAAGCACGTAGTCATGGGACTTCATGCACTTCCATTCCAGAAAGTACGGAAGCTCGGCGGAATCGAACCGCAGGTACGCCGCGAGCTCCAGCTTGGGGTTGTACAGCCCGCTGACGATTTCGCCGCCGGAAAGCGGGCGGTGCCGGAAGGTCTGCTGCGCGGCTCCGTCGACCGGCGCGTTCATGGAGCGGGAGTTTCTGTCGCCAACATCGCTCAACTCGATTTGCTCGGAAGGCGGGCAGAAGAACACGCTGTCTTCGCAGAGCAGCGGATAGCCGAAGTTGAAATGGTAGAGCAAAAAAATCGGTTCCGGCACGTCGGAACAGTTCGTTATGGTATCGGTGATTTCGATTTCGCTCGCGTTTAAACGGGTTTGGATGCGGCGGTGCAGCTCGAGACTGCGGCCGTAAAGGCGCGTTTCGCGCATGCGCCCTTCCAGCGAGAGGATATAATCATCGCCCTGCCAGGCGCAGTCGTAACCGAAACAGTCCGCGCTCTGGTAACCGATCCGCCCGTGAATCGGGTGGATGCAGGCGGGGTCGCTTTCGTCCGCGCCGCCGATGTTGCTTAGCCCGCAGGTGGCGAGCATGCCGCCCGACCAATAGCCGAAAAACTCGCTCGGAACGGGGTAGAACGGCTCGCCCGCGGACAGCGCGTTTTTTGAATGGAAGGAGAGATTCACGCCCTGGTACGACAGGTCGAACAAATCCATGCACTTATCCGGCAGAACGGAAAAGCGGAGCCCCGCGGCGTTATAGACTTCGGCAATTCGCTTTCCCGCGGCGTTCCCGCTCTCCAGACGGCTGAGCCGGATACCGGCGAGTTGATCCATATTACCCAAGCGCTTCATCAAAATTTTGTTCATGCCTGCTCACCGCCTTGCGGATAATCAAAGTAAACGCGCTTGGCGTTTTCGAAGAAGACGGCTTTCTTTTTCTCTTCGTCGTCGCCAATCAAATCCAGCATGTTCTTGAGCTGCTCGTAGACAAAGAACGTGTAGTTCGGCTCGTCTTCCGGGTAAGGGTGCTTGTTCCAGCCGAAGTTTTCGCGGCAGAGGTTATAGTAGGTTCCGTTTTTCCATTCCCGCTTTCCGTGCCAGAGCAGGATGGGGAAGTCCGTGCCAAACAGGATGTTGCGATAGTCCAGCTCGGCGAGCGCGAGCTTATGCACGGCGGGGTTGAGCACGGCTGCCGTATCGAAGCAGAAGCGGTGGATATCCTCGCCGAACAGCTCCAGCGCGCGCTCGAAGTATTCAACGTTGAAGCAGCGCCCAAAGTGCGCAACCACGAGTTTGACGTTTGGGCAGCGATCCAGAATCGTCCGGATTTCGCATACATTTTCCGGCGCGGGGAGCCTTCCCGCGCGGGGCAGGTGCATGAGCACCGGCGCGCCGAGTTTGTTGGCAAGAGCGAACTGCTCGTGGGTGAAAAATTCGAAAATGCTTACTTCCGCGCCCTTGGTTGCGCTGGCCATATAAGGATACGGCTTAAAGCCGGAAAAACGTCCCTCCCGGAACGTCCGTTCGACCGAAGCCGCGTCGTATTCCGGCCGCGTGGTCAAAAGCGAGCGCACCTCCGTGTGCTCCGTCAGCCGCGAAACGTAGGCGTTGTTGGCGTGGGTATCCACGTCCCGAAGCGGCCAGGGAAGCGCCACTTTATAAACGCCGGTATCCGGCAGCAGGGTCTTGTAATACGCGCAGGCGTCCTCATAGCTCATCAGCAGTCCGCACTCCAGCGCCCAGTCGCCCGCGACGGCTTCCGGGGTGACGTTTGTTACGTGCTCGGGCAGGTCATAGTGAGCGTGCGCGTCGATCAGCCGTGCGGGGAGGCGGTCTTTGAGGAAACGGGTGTAAAAGGTTTCGTCCAGCGGTGTTTTTTGAAAATAGCCGTACATGTTCAGTCACGCTTTCTGCCGGAGTGGCTTATAAAGAGTGCACGAGGTGCATGGTAATTGGCGGGATATTGCTCTTTTCTTATTGTAATCACCGGAAAATTGGTTGTCAATGGCATAATAATTGCAAAAATCGTGTTGACAGCGTGAATTAGGGTGCATATAATGAGTCCATCAAGGTTCAAATCGCAGCAGTTTACGGTCGATTCAAGAAACTGAGTGCACGAGGTGCACGTTTTGAGAACGACGAGCGAGTTGCAGCAGGGGAGAAACCGAACGCATGCCGGTTAACCAGAACAAACGAGTGACGCTGAACGACGTTGCGGAGCGCTCCGGGTATGCGCTGCGCACCGTAAAAAAGGTTCTGGCCGGCGAACCGGTGTACGAACGGACCCGCAGCGCGGTTCTGCACGCGGCGCGCGAACTGGGCTACCAGAAGAACTATGTCGCCAGCGCGCTCGCCAAGGGGAAGGATACCAAGGTCGTCGTCATCTACAGCGAAACGACAAAGGCGTACTTTCCGGAAGTTGAGCGGGGGTTTCGGCGGTTTGCGGAAGACACGCGCGAGTTCGGCTTTGAGCTGGAGATTCGCAAGTGCTATACCAAGAGCGTGGAAGAGCAGGCGGAAGCCATCCGCGAAGTGATTGCGGACGGGTCGGTCAACGGCCTGATCATCCAGCCCCAGAGCGCGACAAAGCTCAACCCGCTCATCGAAAGCTTTACCTGCAGCGGGCGGCCGCTGATTACCTTCGGCGCGGACGCGATGACCGACCATAAACTCTGCTATATCGGGCCGAACGCCTACAAAGCAGGCCGCATCGGCAGCCAGATCCTCGCCAACTACATCGGCAAACAGGGCAATGTGTTTACGATCAACCAGGTACACGAGCACATGCAGACCAAGGAACGCAAGCGCGGCTTTCTGGATATGGTCAAGGAGTATTACCCCGGCATCCACCCGTTCGAGCTGAACATACCGGACAACTCCAACCTCTATTACGAAATGGTCAAGGCTGCTATCGTGGACGAAGGCCTGCGCGGGCTGTTCTGTACGGACGCGGATTCCTATATCGCGGGCGAAGTGCTGCGGGATATGGGGCGTAAGGACATCGTGGTCGTTGGCTTCGACCTTTCGGAGATGGGCGTGCAGCTCATGAAGGAAGGCTACCTCAAGGTGATGATCGAGCAGCGACCGGAGCTCTTTTCCTATCAGGCAGCGCGGGCAATGTTCAACTACCTTTACTATAATGAAACGCCGGAGAAGATTCAGTATTCGGACTTGGCAATCATCACCAGCGAATGCCTGATGGATTATTAACAGGCCATCCGGCGCACACGGTTCAAACTTCGTTTCTTTCCTGATCAATACGGTTTATGCGCCCGCTTCCGAAACAACGGGCGAAGAGAAAAACAATCCAACCTGACAAACGGCAAAAATTCATTACACACTTCAGAGAAGAGGGCAAACCGGTGGAAAAAACATCTGGCACTTCCAAGGTATCCGTTGCGGGCGTGCTCCGCAAAATTCTGCAGACAAGAGAGCTTTCGCTCATCGTTTTGCTGGCCATCATCGTGATTGCATTGATGTCGTCCACGTCCACGTTCGCGACGTCCGGCAACATCCGCGTTCTGCTGCAGGGCATGAGCGTCGATATGATGATCGCCATTCCAATGGCCATTTCGCTGATCGCTGGCAACATCGACTTTTCGGTCGGATCCAACCTCTGCCTTTCCAGCGCGATAGTGGGCCTTGCGCTCAACGGCGGGGTTCCGGCGGTTCTTGCCGTCATCATCGGCCTTGTTTCCGGCGCGTTCTTCGGCTTCCTCAACGGCGTAATCATCAACAAACTCGGCGTTACCCCGCTGGTTGCAACGCTCGGCACCTGGATGGCATACCGCGGCATCGCGCTGGTCATCATCGGCGGGCAGACGCTCGGCAACTTTGGCGAGAGTTTCACGGTGATCGGGCGGGCGACGTGGCTCGGCGTGCCTTCCACAATCGTGTATATGTTCGCGGTCATCCTCGTCGGCGTCTTCATTGTAAAATTCATCAGCTTTTTCCACAACGCCTACCTGATCGGCTCCAACAAGCTTTCGGCAAGGCTCGCGGGCATCAATATTGAAAAGTTCAACTACATCTCCTACATGATCACCGGCATGATCGCGGCGTTCGCGGGCATCGTACTCGCGGCGCGCCTCGGCAGCAGCAGTCAAAACGCGGGCACGCAGCTGGAGTTCCGCAATGTGGTCGGCCTGCTGGTTGGCGGCATCTCGATGGACGGCGGCGAAGGCAAGCTCATCGGCGCGGTGCTGGGCGTCACCCTCATGCAGATTATCAACAACGCCATCGTGCTGCTCTACCTCAACCCCAGCTATACGCAGGTCATCACGGGCGGCATCCTCATTCTGGCGGTCGCGGTCGACCAGCTGAGCAAAAAGAGAAAGGTCGCCGCCAAGTAGGCGCGGGAACAACCGGTATGATCGGAGGCAGAAAATGACAAATATCGCGGTGCGCCTTTCCGGCATCACCAAGCGGTTCCCGGGCGTTGTGGCGCTCAAGGACGTCGGGTTTGAAATTAAGGAAGGCGAAGTACATTGCCTGGTAGGCGAAAACGGCGCGGGGAAGTCCACGCTCATCAAGCTCCTCGCGGGCGTCGAGCAGGCGGATGAAGGAACCATTACGCTCTTTGGCAATGAAGTGCACTTCCGCACGCCGGAAGAAGCGCTGCGCGCGGGCGTAGGAGTTGTATATCAGGAACTCTCCAACTTCGTGCATCTGGACGTTGCCACAAACCTCAACGCCAACGACTTTCCGCGTAAGCGCGGCATGATCGACTACAGAGCGCTCTACCGCCGCACGCGCGAGCATCTGGACGACTGCGGGCTTTCGTATATCAACGAAAAGAGCTCCATGCGCGAGCTCAGCCTCGGCACCCAGCAGATGGTGGAGATCGCTTCCCTGCTCGGTCAGGAGGCGAAAGTCGTCATTCTGGACGAACCGACCTCCGCGCTCACTGAAGTCGAGGTGGAAAAACTCTATGAGCTGATCGCCCGCATGAAGCGGCAGGGCGTAACCATCATCTATATCTCCCACCGGCTGGACGAGGTGATGCATCTGGCGGATACCATCACAGTACTCAAGGACGGCGAGCATGTCGTCACCTTCCCGCGGGATCAGAACACCACCAAGCAGATGCTCGTTCGGTACATGGTTGGCCGCGACGTGGAGTTCGACTATCGCCTGAGCGACACCGTCCAGACGGACGTGCTGCTGGAAGCCAAAGGGCTTTCCAGCGGGGATAAGCTCATGGACGCTTCGTTTGCGCTGCACAAGGGCGAGATCGTCGGCATTGCGGGGCTGGAAGGCTCCGGCCGCACGGAACTACTGGAAACGCTCTTTGGCTGGCGGCCCGCAACGGGTGGCGAGGTCTATCTGGAAGGCAAAAGGATTCGCGTCCACAACACCATCCGCGCCAAGAAGTACGGCTTTGCCTATATCACCAAGGATCGCAAGTCGCTGGGACTGTTCCTCAAACAGGACGTCAAGACGAATATCGCCGCGGCGTCCGAGGAGAACTACAAGCGCTTCGGGCTGATCAGCTACGGCAGGATCGTTGAAAACGCAAAGCATTACGTGGAAGCCATCCGCATCAAGTGCGCGTCTCTCACCCAGAAGGTGATGAACCTCTCCGGCGGCAACCAGCAGAAGGTGCTCATCTCCATGTGGCTCTCGGAGAACCCCAAAGTCATGCTCATCGACGAACCGACGCGCGGCGTGGACGTTGGCGCTAAGGCGGAAATCCACGCGCTGCTTCGCAAGATTGCCTCGGAGGGGAAGGGAATCCTCATCGTTTCCTCCGAGCTGCCGGAAATCATGGCCTCGTGCGATCGCGTGATCGTCATGTTCGAAGGCCGTATCTTCGGCGTACTGCAAAACGACAAGTCGCTCACGGAAGAGCGGATGATCTCGCTGGCCTCCGGCATGGCGGACTGCGGCTGAAGCGGGAAGAGATTCGGTTTGGCCGGGCGCTTTGCCCGCTCCAGCCGGTCATACGGATGTAACGCACAAAAGACAATACAGCTCCCCCAAAAACGCGGGCAAAACGCCCCGCCTGGTTTTCTGTTTCTCAAAATTCGTCTGCCGGATCAAATTGATCAGGCGAACGAAAAAAACGAATTTGGTTTCCCTTTAAATCAGGAGGAAAAACCCCCTAACACACGGTTTTAGGTTTCCTTTTGAATAAGGAGGAAATACAAAATAAGGAGGTAAGTAAGAATGAAAAAGGCTTCGATTCTACTTGTGGTACTCATGGTGGTTGCCATCCTGTTTACAGGGTGCGCAACAAAAGCGCCCGCCGCGACGACCGCCACTGCGGAAACCGCAAAGGCGCTTCCCGGCGAGGGAGAAACCTATGTGGTCATCGGCTCCCTGTTCCAGCTCGAGTTCTTTGACGCGCTGAAAGCGGGCGTGTGCGACGCGGCCAACTCCATTGGCGCTAAGTGGTACTACGCGGGTCCGCAGCAATTCGTTCCGGATCAGATTTCCCAGGCCATCGACCAGGCTGTTGCCAACAAGGTCACCGGTATCGTTCTGCACGGCCAGTCGCCGGAAACCGCAGCGGCGGTTGACAACGCGATTGCCGCGGGCGTCCCGGTCATCATCGTCAACACCGATATCCCCAGCAACCGCCTCTCCTTCCTCGGCTGCAACCCCTATCAGGCAGGCTTTGACATGGGCACCCAGATGGGTACGCTGCTGAACGGCAAAACCGGCAAAGTCATCATCTCCACGGCCATCAGCGCAGGTCAGCCTTCCGCTCTGGAAAACCTCCGCGGCGCTAAGGAAGCCCTCGCCAACTACCCCGGCATTGAAGTTGTGGAAGTGGACGACACGGCGGACGCCAACGTTGCCGCCACCAACATCGGCGCGGCTCTCCAGGCTAACCCGGACGTCGTAGGCATCATCGGCCAGCAGGCTTACACCGCAGTCGGCGCCTGCACCGCGGTTCGTGAAGCGGGTCTCACCGGCAAGATCGTCGTCATCGGGCGCGACCGCGACACCGCCACCCTCGAGCTCATCGAAAACGGCGAACTCGCCGCTTCCTATGCGCAGAACTCCTACGTGGAAGGCTTTATCGCCCTCCAGTGGCTGCACGACTATGTCAACGGCGATCTCAAGGTCATTGGCGACTACATCGGCGGCGGCGTGAACCCGCTGCCCAAGACGGTCGACTCCGGCTCCATCGTCATCACCAAGGAAAACGCCTCCCAGTTCAAAGAAAAGTATATCTGGGAAGTCACCGCGGGTAACTAAAACGCAAATCGCCAGCTGTGCGCGGGGGAGACAACTCCTCCCCCGCGCGGGCGGCTCCAAAACGATACCCCAGCCAAAACTGACATAGCGGAAAATGAACCCTGCTGACGAGGTAACACATGAAGGTGGATAAAATTGGCCTTTTACCACATTATTTAAAGCTCTATGACGATACATGCCATGAGATGCGCCCCAGAATCGAGCGCTTTGCGCAAACGATTTGCAGCGCGCTGGCGGCGGAAGGCTTGCATGTTGAGCTCGCGCCGGTCTGTCGGCTCAAGGAAGAATTTCAGGCCGCGGTAACCGCCTTTGAACAACAGGACGTCGCGGCAATTGTAACGCTGCACCTTGCCTATTCGCCCTCGCTGGAGAGCGCGGACGTGCTGGCGGCAACCAAGCTGCCGCTGATCGTACTGGACACCACGGAGAACTTCGCGTTCGACAACAGCGTGGACGCGGACGAAATTCTCTATAACCATGGAATTCACGGCGTGCAGGATCTCTGCAACCTCCTGCGCCGCAGGAATAAATCGTTTCAAATCTTTGCCGGGCACTACGCGGAATCGGACGTGCTCAGCCGCGCCGCGCGCGCCTGCCGAAGCGCGATCATCGCCAAGCGGATGCGCACCTCGCGCGTTGGCCTGGTGGGCGACCCGTTCGCCGGCATGGGCGACTTCTATGTGCCGTTCGACGAGCTTAAACGCGACATTGGCATGGACGTCGTCTGCTATGATGATAAGAAAGGCGCCGCGCGCATTGCCGCGGTCACGCAGAGCGAAATCGACGCGGAATACGCCCGCGACAGCGCGTTCTTTACAATGGATCCCAGCGTGACCCGGACGATCTACGACCGCACGGCGCGCGTTTCCCTTGCGCTGCGTAAATGGAAGGAAGCGGAGAACCTCACCGCGCTGACGGTGAACTTCCTCGCGACGGAAAATTCAAACCCCGCGCTTCCGGTCATGCCGTTTACGGAGTGCTCACGCATGATGACCGAAGGCACCGGCTACGCGGGCGAAGGGGACGTGCTCACCGCGGCGCTGGTCGGTTCGCTGCTCTCCATTTTTCCGGATACGACGTTTTCCGAGATGTTCTGCCCGGACTGGAAGGGCAACAGCATCTTTTTGAGCCACATGGGCGAGTTCAACTACCGCATCTGCCAAGGCAAGCCCCGGCTCACCGAAAAGGATTTTCCGTTTACCAACGCGGAGAACCCGACCGTGGCTTACGGCACGTTCCGCGCGGGCAAGGCGGCGTACGTCAACCTCGCACCCAATGGAAACGGAAGGTATACGCTGATCTGCACGGAGGGCGAAGTGCTGCCCGCCGTCGGCCAGAACCGCATGGACGAAAGCGTCAACGGTTGGTTCCGCCCGAACGCGAGGGTGGCGGATTTTCTGGAGCGCTTCTCGCTCTGCGGCGGCACGCATCACTCCGCCATGGTCTACGGCGACTGCGGCAAGGAACTCGAGATGTTCGCAAGCTTTATGGGCTTTGCGTTTGAAGCGCTGTAAATTGAAACCAGACCGCCTTACGGGAGGAGTGAACCGATGACACCGCGAGAGATTTTACTCGATACGTTCAACGGCAAGCGCACGGAGCGTGTGCCCGTTGCGCCGTTTATCTACAACAACCTCGTCAACGAATACAACGGCGGCGCTTCCGCCGACCCGATTAAGGACAGCGTTGCGCTCTACAAGCGTTTTGGTTTTGATATCCTGCTGCGCAGCTACATCATGACGGATTACCTCGACGAGAGTTTTGTAAGTTCCGAACACTGGAAGGTGGAAAAGCAGATCAAACAGGCCGCGCTCGGCTGGAACGAAATCTGCACCATCACCACGCCGGAACGCGTGCTGCGGCAGACGAAGTCCTTCCGCAAGGTTTCCGACAACGAAACCGTGGAAGCGACAACGGAGTATTTCATTAAGGAAGAAGCGGACTTCCGCCAGTTCGAAAAGTACCAGCCGCCGCTGCCTGTATACGACTGCGCAAAGCTGACCCGCGCGCGGGAACTCGTGGGCGAAGGTGGCCTCAGCGGAACATGGATCCACGGTGCGTTCAACATGGTGGGTCTCCACCGCAAGCTCGACGATTTGCTCATGGATCCTTATGTGGACGAAGACCTTTATTGCGATATGATCGCTTATTTTACCGACCGGCTGATCGCGCTCATGCCGCAGCTCGTTGGTGCGGGGTGCGACTTTATCTCCGTGAGCGGAAACATGGCAAGCGGCAGCATGGCGGGGCCAAAGATGTTTGAAGAGTTCGTCATGCCGCACGAAATGCGCCTCATCGACGCGATTCATAAGTCCGGCGGGCGGATGATCTACCATAACTGCGGGGACGCGAAATATCTGCTTCCGTTCTATGCCAAAATGGGCATCGACATGTACGAATCCCTCACCGAAGCGCCGTACGGAGACACGGTGCTTTCGGAAGCGCTGTCCGTCATCCCGCCGCCGACCGTGCTCAGCGGGGGCGTGGATCAGATTTCGTTTCTCAAGGTGGCAACGCCCCAGCAGGTGCGCGAGCGCGTAAAGACCGTGCTGGAGCTGGCAAAGCCGCGCGGCGCATTTATTCTCGCCGCGAGCGACTACTTCAGCGAAGGCACGCCGCCGGAAAACCTGCAGGCGCTCGCCGACGCAGGCTTCGAGTTTGGGAAATATTAAAATCAATACAGCAAAAAAGCAGGCGTTGCCTGCTTTTTTGCGGTATTGGTTATAAAACTAATTTAACATCGACTTCGTCGCTGCCGCTGACGATGGAGAAGCGGCTAAGCAGCGATTCCACGGTGAGTTTTCGCTTTTCTTCCCCCGCAATATCCAGCGCGATGCGGGATTCGTTCATCATGACGAGCCGGTTGCCGTGCTTGATTGCGTCCCGCATGTTGTGGGTCACCATCAATGTTGTGAGCTTGCTCTCTTCCACAATCTGGTCGGAGAGGGAAAGCACCTTGAGCGCGGTCTTGGGGTCGAGCGCCGCGGTGTGTTCGTCCAGCAGCAGCAGCTTTGGCCGGCTCAGCGTCGCCATCAAAAGCGTCAGCGCCTGTCGCTGTCCGCCGGAGAGGAGTTTGACTTTCGTGGTCATGCGGTCTTCCAGCCCGAGGTCGAGGCGCGCGAGCTGTTCGCGGAAAAACTTCCGTTCGTCGCCCGTAATCTGCCATCGCAGGCCGCGCTTTTTGCCGCGCCGCAGAGCAAGTGAAAGGTTCTCCTCGATCCAGAGGTTACCCGCCGTGCCCATCATGGGGTCCTGAAACACGCGCCCCAGCAGCGCCGCGCGCCGGTATTCGGGCATGTTGGTCACGTCCGCGCCGTCGATGAGGATTTTGCCGCGCGTGGGCAGATACGCGCCGGAAACGCAGTTGAGCAGCGTGCTCTTGCCCGCGCCGTTGCCGCCGATCATGGTGACAAAATCGCCTGGGTGGATATGGAGGCTCACGTTGTCGAGCGCGGTCTTTTCGTTAACCGTGCCGGGGTTGAAAACAATGGAAACGTGTTCGAGTTTCAGCATGCTTTCCGCCCCCTTGCCGCGCGGCCGCGCACCCATTTTTGTATAGTTGGCAGCGAGAGCGCAAACGCAACCGTAATAGCCGTAAAGAGCTTGAGGTCGTTTGCGGGCATGCCGAGGCGCAGAACGCCCGCGATGATCACGCGGTAGACCACCGCGCCGCAGAACACGCTGATGAGCGAACGCAAAAACGTATTCCGCCCAAAGAGCACCTCGCCGATGATCAGCGAAGCAAGCCCGATTACGATGGCGCCCGTGCCCATTTGGATATCCGAAAACGACTGGCTCTGCGCAATCAGCCCGCCCGCGAGGGCGACGAGCCCGTTGGAGAGAATCAGTCCCAACCGCTTCATCTTGTCGGTATCGACGCCCTGCGCGCGCGCCATGTTCGGGTTGTCGCCCGTGGCGCGGACGGCGCAGCCTGTCTCCGTGCCGAAAAACCAATAGAGAAGAAGAAACACTACCGCCACGAACGCGGCGGCAACCGCGATGACGGCGACGTTCTTGCTCCAGCCGAGCGTTTCGGTGAACGGCGTGAACACCGTTGCCTGCTTAAGCAGGGAGACGTTCGCCTTGCCCATGATATGGAGGTTGACCGACCAGAGCGCGATCATGGTCAAAATGCCGGAGAGCAGCGCGGGGATCTTCAGCACCGTGTGCAGTACGCCGGTAATCAGCCCCGCCGCCATACCGCCGAAAAAGGAGAACAGCAGCGCCAGCAGCGGGTCGATTCCGGCGGAGATGCTCACCGCCGCGATGGAAGCGCCCATCGTGATGCTTCCCTCGACGGACAAATCCGCAATATCGAGGATGCGGTAGCTGATGAATACGCCAAACGTCATCAGCGCCCAGATCAGCCCCAGACCGACCGCGCCGGTCAATTCGTTCCACATGGTTTACCACCTCAAAGAAAAATTCTGTAAGAAAAAATCCGGTAAAGAAGTAATTCGGTTCCTCTGCCAAACGCAGGCAAGCGCGCGCGGGCTATTTCCGCGAGCGCTTGCCTTGTCAGCAAGATAGCTGTCGAGCGTTTTCTGCTTTTTTGCTTACGCGGCGGGCAGAATCGCGGACTGGTACTTTTCGGGAATCGTCAGCCCAATGGCCGCCGCGGTTTCTGCGTTGAAGGCTGCGTCGAATCCGGTTGCAAACTCGATGGGCATTGTGGAGACATCCGCGCCTTCGAGCAGAACTTTCAGCGCCATGAGGCCTGTTTGGTAGCCGAGGTCATAATAGTTGATGCCGAGGGTGGCGAGGCCGCCTGCCGCAACCATGTTGGATTCGCCGCAGATGACCGGAATCATGGCGGTGTTGGCCACTTCCGAAACGATCGGCATGGCGGAGGCAACGGTGTTGTCCGTCGGGATATAGATTGCGTCGCACTGCGTAACGAGCGACTGCATGGCCTGCTGTACGTCGTTGGTGGAGGTTACGGTCACTTCCACATAGCTCTTGCCCGCGGCTTCGATGGCGGCTTTGGCGATGCCCGCCTGCAGGACGGAGTTGTCCTCACCGCTGTTGTAGATGCAGCCGATGGTCGCCGCGTCGGGATACAGCTCAAAGATCAGCGCGATCTGGTCGGCAATAGGGTTCATGTCCGACGTGCCGGAGACGTTGCCGCCGGGCACTTCGTTGGAGTTGACGAGCTTGGCCACTTCGTAGTCCGTCACGGCGGTGCCGAGAATCGGGATCGTGGTGGTCTTGCTGGCCATGGTCTGTGCCGAAGGCGTCGCGATGGCGAGGATCATATCCACATTCGCGCTCACAAACCGGTCGCCAATGGTCGAAAGCGTGGACTGGTCGCCCTGCGCGTTCTGGATATCATAGGTAACGTTTTCGCCTTCCACGAGGCCGTTGTCCGCCAGCGCCTGGATAAATCCTTCGCGGGCGGCGTCCAGAGCGGCATGTTCAATAATCTGCACGATGCCGATGTTGTAGGTTTTCGCTTCTTCCGGCGCCGCGGTGGGCTCCGCGGTGGCGGCAGCTTCCGTGGGCGCTTCGGTGGCTTCGGCAGCGGGCGCGGTCTTGGCGCAGCCGGTTGCCGCAGCCAGCAGCATCAGGATACTCAGCAGGATGGCAATGGTCTTTTTCATTTTTTGATTTCCTCCATTTTTTAGAATGCTCTATCTCCGCCGTAACCACGGAGATAAAAAAACACCCTTTCCCGAACGGATTCGGAAAAGGGCGAGTTGATCGCGGTACCACCTTTTTTCTCCCTCTGCCTTACGGCAAAACGAGGGACTCAGTCGGCGGTCATAACAACCGCCCCGCGCTGTAACGGGCGTACCCGTATCGGTCTACAGGAGGAGCGCTTCCGCTCCCTTTCAACCGTCGGCTCTCGGGATGAATTCGGTATCGTCTTTGCCGCTTTCTTCCACCAGCCGAAAGCTCTCTTTGCGCAAACCCGATGCATACTTATTCCCGGTCGCTGCCTTTTTCGTGTTGAGGCGAATTATAATATATAATATATGACTTGTCAAGCGGCAGTTATCGTTTGCCGGAGCGATTTTTTTGCGCCTGTCCCGCTAAAAATCGAGCCGCTTGCCGCAATCTGCTGTGGAACGCTTTTTTGACGCGCGTAAAGATGGTATGATAACTTATTACAGGTCACGATTATACGGCGCGCCGGATCAGACGAAACGCGGCGGGCGGGGGAGTTTATTCATTTTGAAAAAAGCGAATCCTACCCAATTCGAGGAGTATTGCCGTTTGCTTACAAGCGAAGAGCGCTCGCTGCTGGACGCGTTTTTCCTTCGCGCCAGCGACCGCCTTGCGCTGGATACCGCGAGCAAACGGGCCATACTGAAGGACTTTCAGGATGCGGTTTTGTGGTACGCTGCCCAACAAACGCCGCTGGAGCGCGCGTTGAACCTGCTGGATCCGGTGCACCTTGGCGGGTATTACGCGCACCCCGCGCTGCTCTGGTATCCGCTGGACGACGCGGCGAAGATCTACCCGCTTTCGATGAAGCACGACAGCATGGCGGTGTTTCGCCTTTCGATCTGCCTAAAAGAAGCGGTCGTGCCCGCGCTGCTGCAAATGGCGCTTACGTTTACGATTAAGCGCTTCCCCAGCTTTGCAACTACGCTGAAAAAGGGCTTTTTCTGGCATTATCTGGACGCGGCGAAACGGCGGTTTGTCGTTGAGCCGGAAGTCGATCTGCCCTGCCGGCCGCTGGATGTTTCCGGCAGCGGGTCGCAGTCCTTTCGGGTGCTGTACTTTGAAAAACGAATCAGCGTGGAGTTCTTTCACGCGTTAGCCGATGGAACCGGCACGATGATCTTTTTAAACACCCTGATGGCGGAATACCTGCGCCTGCTCGGCGTTACAGTGCCCGCCGGCGGCGTCATCAAGGACGTCGACGCCGAACCGCTGGAGGAAGAAACGGAGAACGGGTTTAAAAACGCCGTGGCGGCGGAACGCGCGTCCGGCTTTGTCAATAAATCCGCCGTGCAGATGAGCGGGCGGCTTTCCGCCGCAAAGCCCTGCCGGATTCTGCATTTTCATCTGGATGCGGAGCGGCTGAAAACGGCCGCCAAAGCAAGGAACGCTTCCGTAACCGCGTATATCCTGGCGCTGATGTTTCTTGCGCAAAAGGACGCAACGGACGTGCAAGCGGGAGAGACCGCCGTGCAGGTGCCCGTAAACATGCGAAAATTCTACCCGAGCGGCACGCTGCGGAACTTCTCGCTCTACTGCGGCGTGCGGCTGCCGCTGAAGTCGATAACGAACCTGGACGCGATTCTGCCGGAGATTGCGCAACAGCTGGAAACCAAGGCTTCCGAAAGCGCGATGAAGGAAATGGTGAACGCGACGAAGCGCCTGACGCGTTCGCTGCGCTTTGTGCCGCTGTTTATCAAAAAGCCCGCGGCACGGATCGTTTACGGGTTTCTGGGGGATCGCATCTTCAGCAACACGCTTTCCAACATCGGAGTTGTGCGCCTGCCGGAAGAAATGACCCCGTATGTGGATCATTACGAAATCATTCTGGCCAGCGGCAGCAAAAACCGTGCGAACTGCTCGCTGGTGACGTACCAAAATACGGCAACGCTTTCAATTGGCAAATACACCGCCGATCCGTCGTTTGAAGAAACGCTGCATCGCCTGCTCGCAGCCGAAGGGCTGGAAGCACGCGTGGAAGGGAGCGCGCTGTATGAACGTTAAAATCGTCTATCCTGCGGTGGATCAAAAGCTGATTCGCACCTACGAGTTCCGCAGCTGGGTGCGCTGGCTGTTCTTTATGGCCGCGTACGCCTGCCCGGTTATCAACATCGCCTCCGGCGGACATGCCTGGAGCATCGTAGTCATCTGGTCGCTGCGGTTCATCTGGTCGTTTACGTTTTCGCCCGACCTCGTGGAATACAACCGCATCAGCCAGACTTCCAAGCTGATCGCCTATTCCTGCGTCCTGCTGATCCTGATCGATACGCTGCTTTCGCCCGGCTGGGCGATGTTTGTCGTACCAATCATCTGCGCCGGCGGGCTGCTCCTTGTCGGGGCGCTGTTCTTTTCCGACCTGAGCAAACAGCGGCAGAACATCATGCCGATGCTTTGGCTGGTCTTTGCCTCGATCCTCGCCATCCTCTCATCGCTGGTGGGCTGGCCGGACAGAAACTGGCCTATGACCGCGCTGGGCGCCACCGCGTTCGGCATATTGGTGCTCTGCATCGCCGTCCTCGGCCAAAGCCTGCTGCTCGAGATGGAGAAAAGATTTCATACAAGATAGTTTACCCGCGCAGTTCCGTTTAATAATCCTGCCGTAAAATAAAACAACCGTCTCCGGCCGTTCACGGTCGAGAAACGATTGGCTGTGTTTTATTCGCGCGGTTTTCCTCAGGCGATCAGGCTTGTGCACCAGGCGCGGCGCGGAACGATGGTTTTGCGGCGGACGTCGCTCTGGAAAGCGAAGCGCTTTGCTGTAAAGGGCGAAAAGAGCAGCGCCATACGCACCGGCTTCTGCGCGGCGGACGAAAGCGCAAGCATCATCCGGATTGCGCCAAGGCAGACCGAGAAGGCATACTGCACGTCCGTTTGAAAGCAGCGTTCGGCGGCTTTGTAGTCGCGCTTGATGCGAAAAATCTCTTGCACGGCGTCTTTTGCGCTGGCGGCCTGCAGATTCGCGGCGACCGGGAGCAGGCACTCTCCTGCGGAGTAGTGGTCGCGGAAATAACCGTCGAGCGCCTGTTCATAGCTGGAATGGCGCGCAAGGTTCTGCGGAAACGCGCGGGAATGCGCAAAGCAGAAGTAATCCGTAATGTAGTGGCAGAGGATTCCGAGCCGCAGGGAGTAGTCCGGTGGGAGTTCCGCACCTGCGGATATCCGCTGCGCGGCGAGAACCCCAGTAAACAGACCGATCTCCCGCTGACACTTTAGGGTAAAATGCGGGGCTAATATGAGCTCCGGCAGGTAGTCCGGCAGCAGGTTGCCCAGCACGAACTGCTCCCGGTTCAGCAGTACTCCTTCCCGCTCCAGCGCGGAAAACAACAGGTAACCCATCGCATGATGCGAAGCTGACTTCATTCTTCTCTCCTTTTCTCTTTTCTCGACTTTTCTTCTTTATCGCCCTTATCATACAGCCGAAAGATCAAAAACAGATTAAGGCGACATCAAAGTTTTTGCAAAATACGCTGTATCAAACATTTTTTGTTTGATGCGTCACGCCCTGCGCTTTGACCCGCCGTCAAGTGACTGTACCGCGCGGGCGGATTTATGGTAGAATAGCCGTACGCCCGTTTTGTAACGGCGTACAAGTTGATGTAAGTTGACTGCCAAGGAGTAAAGATGGAAAGCTGCGTACAGATTTTATCCCGTGAATTCAGCAAGAACGAAACGCACGTGCAGAACGTCGTTTCTTTGATCGACGAAGGGTACACCATACCGTTCATCGCGCGCTACCGCAAGGAGATGCACGGAACGATGGACGATACCGTCCTGCGCGACCTGGCCGACCGGCTGACGTATCTGCGCGGCCTTGCCGAGCGGCGCGAGGAAGTGAAAAAAGCGATCGCTTCGCAGGATAAGCTCACCCCCGAACTGGAAAAGCAGATCGATGAAGCCAAAACCCTCGCCGAGGTGGAGGATATCTACCGGCCGTATAAGCAAAAGCGACGCACGCGCGCGACCATCGCCAAAGAAAAGGGATTGGAGCCGCTGGCGCTTGTCCTGCTGGAGCAAAAGAAAGATTTGCCGGCGCTGGAAACGCTCGCCGAGGCGTATATCGACGCGGAAAAAGGCGTTGCAAGCGTGGAAGAAGCGCTTGCCGGCGCTTCCGACATCATTGCGGAAATCGTTTCGGACAACGCGGAGATTCGCCGCAGGCTCCGCGAGAACATCGCCAAAGGCGCGAAAGTCGGTTCCGAAGCCGCCAAGGAAGAGGATTCCGTCTACAGCCTGTATTATAAATTCGAGCAGCCGCTCTCCAAAATGCAGAGCCACCAAATCCTCGCGATCAATCGCGGGGAAAAGGAAGGCCTGTTGAAGGTTTCGCTGGAAGTGGAACGCGACCTTGCGCTGGGCGTTGTGACCCAGGCGGTGGTCAAGCCCGGCTCCCGCGCAACGGAGTTTGTCCGCGCGGCGGCTTCGGACGCCTACGACCGCTTGATTCTGCCTTCCATGGAGCGCGAAACGCGCGCAACGCTGACGGACGCCGCCTGCGAGGGCGCGATTCATAACTTTGCCATCAACCTAAAACCGCTGTTGATGCAGCCGCCCGTCAAGGGGCATGTGACCATGGGGCTCGACCCGGGTTACCGCAACGGCTGCAAAGTGGCCGTGGTCAGCGCCACCGGCAAGGTGCTGGATACCACCGTTGTGTACCCGACCTTCGGCGAACGGCAGAAGAACGAAGCGATTGCCGCGCTGGAAGCGCTGGTCAACAAGCACCATGTGGAGCATATCGCCATCGGCAACGGCACGGCCAGCCGCGAAACGGAGCAGATGACCTGCGAACTGATTGCAAAAACGCCAGGCGTAAGCTACATGATCGTCAGCGAGGCGGGCGCTTCCGTCTATTCGGCCAGCAAGCTCGCCGCCGAGGAGTTTCCGCAGTACGACGTGAACCTGCGCTCCGCCGTCTCCATTGCGCGAAGGCTGCAGGACCCGCTGGCCGAGCTGGTCAAAATCGACCCCAAGGCCATTGGAGTAGGCCAGTATCAGCACGACATGCCGCAGAAACGCCTCAGCGAGACGCTCGAAGGTGTGGTGGAGGACTGCGTCAACGCCGTGGGCGTGGACGTCAACACCGCGTCGCCTTCGCTACTAAAGCAGGTGGCGGGTCTCAACGAAACGCTGGCAAAGAACATTGTCGTCTACCGTGAGGCAAACGGCGCGTTTACCGCCCGCAAGCAGCTTCTGAAAGTGCCCAAGATGGGGCCGAAGGCTTTTGAACAGTGCGCGGGGTTTTTGCGCGTGCCGGAGAGCAAAAATGTTCTCGATAACACGGGCGTGCATCCTGAGAGCTACGCCGCGGCGGAGCAACTGCTTTCGATCTGCGATTATTCGCTGGCGGATGTTGCCGCGGGGAAGATTGGCGACCTTGCCGAGCGCGTCAAGCAATTCGGCGAATCGAAAGCGGCGGAACGCTGCGGCGTTGGCCTGCCGACGCTGCGGGACGTCGTCAAAGAGCTGACGAAACCCGGGCGCGACCCGCGCGACGAGCTGCCAAAGCCCGTTCTGCGCACGGACGTACTGGACATCAAGGATATCGTGCCCGGCATGATCCTCACCGGCACGGTGCGAAACGTGATCGACTTTGGCGCGTTCGTGGATATCGGCGTGCATCAGGACGGCCTCGTCCATATTTCGGAAATCGCCAACCGCTTCGTCAAGCACCCGTCGGAGGCGGTTAAGATCGGGGACGTGGTCAAAGTGCTGGTGCTGGGCGTCGATCCGGTGAAAAAGCGCATCTCGCTTTCGATTAAGCAGGCGTCGGAAAAGCAGATCTGATCGAATCGGATTTTTGCTTACAAATAAAGCAGACGTCGGAAAGCAAAACCGGCTTGCTGTTTAGGCGGCGCGCGCGTTACGCGGGGATTGCGCTTGGTGCCGCAATTGCGTATGCTGATGGGGAAGGCGAACCGCTTTCCCCATTTTTGTTTCGGAGGCGGATCAATGGAACGGCAGAAAGACGGACAGGTAAATTCGATCAAGTTTACTCCAGCCGCGCTGCTCGCGCTCGCGGCGGCGGCGCTTTACGCGCTGAATATCCCGTTTTCCAAATTCC
>JBDKTD010000144.1:0-2034 GCA_039680365.1 Clostridiaceae bacterium | reverse complement strand
CCACCTTTTGCGCGTACGCAATCGGCTGGTCGAACGGCACGTTGAAGTTATGCGAGCAGAGAATCGCAAGGTTCGTATTGGGCGACTTCCGCTCCTTGAACGCGTGGCCGTTGACCACGGCGAGGTCGTTATCATAATTCTCCTGGCTCACGAACCCGCCGGGGTTCTGGCAGAAGGTGCGAACCTTGTTGCGGAACGGCTGCGGGTAACCGATGAGCTTGCTCTCGTAGAGCACTTCGTTGACGGTCTCCATGACCTCGTTGCGCACCTCGACGCGCACGCCGATATCCACCGTGCCCGGCTGATGCGCAATGCCATGTTCGGCGCAGATGCTCTCCAGCCAGTCCGCCCCGCGGCGACCGGTTGCGACGACTACATGCTTTGCCTTGACGTCGAACGTGGTTTTGCCGGAATCGACGATCACGCCGCGGCAGACGCCGCTTTCGAGGATCAGATTCGTGCAGGCGTGGCCAAAGAGAATCTCCACGTCGTGCTCGAGCAGGTACTGTTCGATGGCATAGTAGATATCCTGCGCTTTCTCGGTGCCGAGGTGACGAATTGGGCAGTCCACCAGTTTGAGCCCCGCGCGAATCGCCCTAAGTCGAATTTCCTTGACCGCTTCGGAGTTGTTGATTCCCTCGACCGTTCCGTCCGCGCCGAAGGAGAGGTAGATGCTGTCCGTATAGTCAATCGTTTCCTGCGCTTTGCGTTCGCCAATCAAGCTCGGCAGATCGCCGCCCACTTCGTAGGAGAGCGAAAGCTTGCCGTCCGAAAACGCGCCCGCGCCGGAAAAGCCGGTGGTGATATGGCAGTATGGCTTGCAGTTGACGCATCTGCCGGTGATGTTCTTGGGGCACCGGCGATCCTCCACTGCAAGACCTTTTTCTACGATCAGGATGCGCTGCTTGCTGCCGCGCTTGCGCATTTCCAGCGCTGTAAAGATGCCCGCGGGGCCTGCGCCAACGATCACAACATCCGTTTCCATACCGTTTCCTCCGTCGATTTGTCTGCTCATGGCTTCTGCCAACAAAGTAATATTTATACATGAAAAACCGCGATTTGTCAAATAAAATCCGTGTTTTCGGCGCATAAATGTTTTGTTCCGCCAGAGCTGGTTGTTTGCCTTTTCAGTGCGTACAAATCATGTTATAATGAAGTATTATCATAGTTGGGAGCAGGCGTATGGAGCTCGAAGAACTGGTCCGGCGGATCCGCATGGGCGACAAGGCCGCCGTAAAGGATTTGATCTCGATCTATGGCAACTCGGTGTATCTGCGCGCTTTTGAGCGCACGCAGGACAAAGAGCTTGCCCGCGAAGCCGCACGGCAGACCTTCGGGCAGTTCGTCGCCGTTGTGCAGCAGCAGCCCGACGAAGACGGCTGGTCGCTCTGGTTTGGGGACTTAATCGAGCGGAATATCTCCGCCTATGTACAGATTGCCCCGGATATGAGCCTGATTGAGGACGAGCTGGAACGCGAACTCTACGGCGAGCCGCAAGACTTTGCAGAGCCCGCATTGTATGAACAGCCGTCCGCGCGCCTCGCGCCGCCGCCGCAGCAACAGCCGCAGCGCCAGTCCAGCGGACGCGTCGTACCCGCCCCCGAACCGGCGGACAAGGCGTCCCGCTCCAGCGGGCGATCCATCCGCGACGAAGTGTTCAGCGAATCCTACCGTCCGCGTAAAAAGAAAAAACGCAGCGGCGGCGTGCTCAGCATTATCCTGCTGATTCTCGTTTGCCTGATTCTGCTCTGGGTCGTAGGCGGCGTCGCCATGACCATGAAGTGGATTCCGGAGTACGATCTGGGTTACACTTGGTTCAATACCAACGTATTTAAACTCTTTTAAGCCCTTCTTTTCTTAAAAGAAAAGAAGCAAAAGAATTCCTCTTATTAGCACAAAACCTCTTCTGTAAAAAGAAGAGGTTCTTTTTGGGCTCTACACTATAGATTGGGGTAGAGTAAAAAAAGAAGAAGCATAACCGCTTCAAATCTTGTAGATTAAGGTTGTTCAAGCCACTACGAGAAAAGGAGAAGG
>JBDKTD010000252.1:0-6968 GCA_039680365.1 Clostridiaceae bacterium | reverse complement strand
CCAATGCGATGATGGTCGGCATGTTCGATAATCTCGACGACTGGGAGATTGCCGAGCAGATGGGTGTTGCCAACTACGGGCAGATGACTGCAGGCGGCTGGATGTACATCGGCCCGCAGGGAATCGTCCACGGCACGTTCAACACGATCCTCGGCGTGGGCAGAAAGTACCTTGGCGTGCCTTCGGACGGGGATTTGACCGGCAAGGTGTTCGTCAGCTCCGGCCTCGGCGGCATGAGCGGCGCACAGCCCAAAGCCGCGAATATCGCCCGCGCGGTGGGGGTGTTTGCGGAAGTTGACCGCTCGCGCATCCAAACCCGGCTCGATCAGGGATGGGTGGAGACGGTTTCGGACGATCTGGACGAGGTGTTTTCACTCGCGCTCGCAGCAAAGCGCGCAAACAGGAGCGTTTCCATTGCCTACCACGGCAACATCGTGGATTTGCTGGAAGCTGCCATTGCGCGCGACTTCCCAATTGACCTGCTCAGTGACCAGACCTCCTGCCACAACGCCTACAACGGCGGGTACTGCCCCGTGGGGCTGACGTTTGACGAGCGGACGGAACTGCTGCACCATGACAGGAACACATTCCGCGCGCTGGTGGACAAGTCGCTCCAGCGGCATATCGCGGCTATTCGGGAACTGACCGAGCGTGGCACGCGCTTTTTCGACTACGGCAACTCGTTTCTCAAGGCGGTGTTCGACGCGGGCGAAACTTGGATTGCGAAAAACGGCGTCGACACAAAGGACGGGTTCGTGTTTCCTTCCTACGTGGAGGATATCATGGGGCCGCTGCTGTTTGACTATGGCTACGGGCCGTTCCGCTGGGTCTGTCTGAGCGGGAGACACGAGGATTTGGTCAAAACCGACCGCTCGGCGATGGACTGCATCGACCCCGACCGCTGCTGGCAGGACCGCGACAACTATGTTTGGATTCGGGACGCGGAGCAGAACCGGCTCGTCGTCGGCACCGAGGCGCGGATACTGTATCAGGACGAGGAGGGGCGGCGGCGGATTGCTCTGCGCTTCAACGAACTGGTGCGCCAAGGCGAAATCGGCCCCGTGATGCTGGGGCGCGACCATCACGACGTTTCCGGCACGGACTCGCCGTTTCGGGAGACCGCGAACATCCGCGATGGCAGCAACGTGATGGCGGATATGGCGACCCAGTGCTTTGCGGGCAACGCCGCGCGCGGCATGACGCTCTGCGCGCTGCATAACGGCGGCGGCGTGGGCGTCGGCAAGGCGATCAACGGCGGGTTCGGGCTTTTGCTGGACGGCAGCACGCGCGTGGACGAGATCATCGAAAGCGCGATCTCGTGGGATGTGATGGGCGGCGTCGCCCGGCGCGGCTGGGCGGGAAACGAGCATGCGCTCGAGACCGCCGCGCGGTATAATGAGCGCGAAGGCGCTCGCGCACACATCACGCTGCCGCATTTGGCGAGTGAAGAACTTTTGAATAAGATACTGGATTAGTTTTCTTTCTCTTAACAGAGAAAGAAACAAAGAGAATTATTTTTCTCTGCTTCTCTCTTTCTTAAAAGAAAGAAGGAAAAGATAAGATTAATTTCTCTGTTTCTCTCTTTTTAAAGAGAGAAAAAAGAGAAGAGAGGTAATTTATGGCACAGATTATTGAGTGCGTACCCAACATCAGTTCCGCCGACCCCGCGCTGGTTGCCGAGGCCGCGAGCGTCATCCGCAGCTCCCCGGGAGTAACGCTTTTGGACACTTCCAGCGATACGAGCCACAACCGCTCGGTCATCACGTTTGTGGGCGACGCGGCGGGCACGGAGGAAGCGGCGGTCAAGCTCGCCAAATTTGCGGCGGAGCACATCGATTTAACGAAACATAAGGGCGAACACCCGCGCATGGGCGCGGTGGACGTCGTGCCGTTTATCCCCATTCGCGAGGCGAGCATGAGCGAGTGCGTCGCGCTTTCCAAGCGCGCGGCGGAGCGCATCTGGAAGGAAGCGGGCGTCCCCGTGTTCCTCTACGAAGCGTCGGCTTCCGCGCCGAACCGCGAAAACCTTGCGAGCATCCGCAAAGGCCAGTTCGAGGGCATGGCGGAAAAAGTGCGGCAGCCGGAATGGGAACCCGACTTCGGCGGGCGCACCGTACACCCGACGGCGGGGGTCGTCGCGGTTGGTGCGCGCGCGCCGCTGATCGCGTTCAACATCAATCTTTCTACGTCCGACGTAGCGATTGCGGACAAAATCGCCCGCGTCGTGCGGTTCTCCGGCGGCGGACTGAGTTGCGTCAAAGCCATCGGCGTGCTGCTCAAAGAGCGCAACATCGCGCAGGTTTCGATTAACATGACGAACTACTGCTCGACGCCGCTCTACCGCGTGCTGGAGTTCGTCCGCTTTGAAGCGGCGCGGTACGGGGTGAGCGTGATTGGCACGGAGGTCGTGGGGTTGCTGCCCATGCGCTCGCTGATCGACAGCGCGGAGTATTACCTCGGCATTGAGAACTTCGATGCGGAAAAACAGGTGCTGGAGTACCGGCTGTAGCCGATATCGCCGGGAGGAGGCCGCGCCGTGCTGCTGATTCAAAACATAGGGCTTCTGCAAACGCCGCTCGGCACAACGAGCCGAAGCGGGCGCGAACAGGGCGAAAACCGCAAATATAGAAACGCCAGCGTCCTGCTCGATGGCGGCGTGATCCGCGCGGTTGCGGAAAACGGCGCTGTTCCCGCCTGCCCGGACGATACCGAGGTATTGGACGCGGGCGGCCGCTTCTGTACGCCCGGCTGGGTGGACGCGCATACGCACCTCGCGTTCGGCGGCTGGCGGCAGCATGAGATTCCGCTCAAATTGAAAGGTGCAAGCTATCTGGAGATTCTCCAGTCCGGCGGCGGTATTCTCGACACCGTGCGCCAAACGCGCGCGTTCGGCGAGGACGCGCTGTTTGAACGCGCAAAGGGGTTCGCCAGCGAACAGCTTGCGCTTGGCGTAACGGCAACCGAGGCCAAGAGCGGCTACGGGCTGGACTTGGAGAACGAACTGAAACAGCTCCGCGTTCTGGCGCGGCTCAAAAACGAAGCGGGGTTTGACGTTGTGCCGACCTATATGGGCGCGCACGCCGTGCCGCCGGAGTTTGCGGGAAATCCGGAAGCCTACGTCGAGTTTATCTGCGCGGAAGTTTTGCCGCGCGTGGCAAGCGAACATCTGGCTATCTATTGCGACGTATTCTGCGAAACGGGCGTGTTTTCGGTTCGGCAGAGCAGGCGGGTTCTCGAAACGGCAAAACAGTTCGGCTTGGGGCTGAAAATCCACGCCGACGAGATCGACTCCCTCGGCGGGGCGGAACTCGCGGGGGAACTCGGCGCGGTTTCGGCGGAGCACCTGATCGCAACCTCGGACGCGGGCATCTCCGCGCTGGCATACGGCAACGTCACGGCCTGCCTGCTGCCGGGAACGTCCCTCTACCTCGATAAGCCGTTCGCGCGGGCGCGGGCGATGATTGAGCGGGGCGTTGCGGTTGCGGTCGCTTCGGACTTTAACCCAGGTTCGTGCCCTTCGCTCAACCTGCAGCTCTGCGCGAACCTTGCCTACTTGAAATACCGCATGACACCGGAGGAAGTGCTCACTTCGCTGACGCTCAACGCGGCCTCGGCAATCGGCCTCGGCCAGACACACGGCTCGATCGAGCCTGGCAAGCGGGCCGATCTTGTGCTCTGGGACGCGGACGGCATGGAACTGCTCTGTTACCGCATGGGCAGCAATCAGGCGGGGATCGTAATCAAAAACGGAACGGTTGTGAAGTAACGGCGAAACATTGAGCAGTCCTCCGAAAACGGGGGATTGCTTTTTCGTTGGAACGGTGGTATGCTCCAATGATTTTTAGAAAGGGGGCGGCAAAGCATGTTTACGGAAGAACAGGAGCGGCTGATTCAGCGGGAGATCGACCGACTGCAAAACGCGGACGAAGCGGCGCTTGACGCGCTGAACGAGGATTCCGTTTTGCGGAGAACGTCGTGGTTCAACGAAGTCTGCGCGTCGTTCGATTTCCTTTCCGGTGACCCGCTGGAGGCGGGGTACCGCCTGCTGCTGGCGCGGTTTGGCATTTCGCCTGCGGAAGCGCCGGTTGTGGAGCGGACGGAACAGAATATCGTCTTCCACTCCAAAAACTTTTGCCCGACGCTGGAAGCCTGCCGCCGCCTCGGCCTCGACACGCGGCTGGTCTGCAAACGCCTCAACGAGCGGGCAACGGATGCGTTGGTCAAGCTCGTTCATCCGCGTCTGACGTTTTCACGCAACTACGAATGCCTCCGCCCGCACGCGCCGTACTGCGAGGAAATGATTACGCTGGGGAACGAGTAACGGCTCGGCTCGAATAAAAAAACGCTTCCGTTAAATAAAACGGAAGCGTTTTTGTTATTGAATAGGTTTATACATTCTTCAGCGCACTCGTGTACGGAAGCGTTTTTGTCATTAAATAGGGTTATACGTTCTTCAGCGCGCTGGTCTCCAGCTTGTCGTAGGGCGAGAGGAACGCATAGAGCTTCTGCGCAATGGCGTGCACGCCGCCGGTGGAGTTGCTCTCGATATTCAGCGGCATGAGCGGATCGTGCAGCGACATGCGGAGCAGGAACCAGCCGTCGCCTTCGCTCGCGCCAAACGAAACGCGGAGGCCTTCGTAATTCTCTTTTGCCACGTCCCAGCCCTGCGAAACTGCGTAAACGCCAAGGTCGCGCAGGATGCCGTTGCCGTATGCCTGACAGTCCGCGCAGGAGAGGTTCATGCGCACTTCCGTGCTCTCGGCGGGTTCGGCGAGTGTGTCGATCAGCGAAAACAGCGTGCGGCCTTCCTTTTTAAGCTGCGCCATCTTGATGAGCAGCTTCGTAATCAAAAACGCGCCGTCGTCGAGAAAATAGTTTTCCTTGAGCGCGCCGTGACCGCTGGTTTCGATGGCAAGCTGGCAGTCGCGGCCGCTGTTGTTGATGCGGATGGCTTCGTCAATGACGTTTTTATACCCGCGCTTGAAGCGGTGGTGCACGCCGCCCTGCGCCGCGATAAACGCCGCGAGCCCGCTGGAGGTAATGGAGTCGGTCACGATGGTCGTGCCGGGATGCTCTTCGAGCAGCACGGCGGCAATCAGCGCAATCAGCCGGTTGCGGTTGATCTCCTTGCCGTCGGCGGCAACCGCGCCCGCGCGGTCCACGTCCGTATCGAATATAACGCCCATATCCGCCTTGTTGTCCAGTACGCACTTGGTCACGGCTTCCATGGCCGTTTCGTCCTCGGGGTTTGGCGCATGGTTTGGGAAATGCCCGTCCGGCTCCAAAAACTGGCTGCCGGTGGTATCCGCGCCGAGCGGCTGGAGCACGCGGTCGGCAAAGAACCCGCCCGCGCCATTGCCGGTATCGACGACGATATGGAACCCCTTGAGCGGATGCTCGTAATCCTCGGCGGCAACGCTTTCGCGAATGCGGTCGACCAGCCCCGCGGCATAGACCGAAAGGAAATCCACCTTCGTAAGTTTGCCGCGCTCGGCGGTGGGGATAAAGGCGTTTTCCTGCGCGCGCGCGAGGATGGATGAGATTTCGCTCTTTTCCAGACCGCCGTCGCGCGTAAAGAACTTGATGCCGTTGCGGTTCCAGGGCAGGTGGCTTGCGGTGAGCATGATCGCTCCGTCGTATTCGTACCCCGCGGTCACGGTGCTCATAAACATGCTCGGCGTGCTGGCAAGCCCGAAGTCCGCAAGGTCCGCGCCCATCGCGAGTACGCCTTTTGCCGCAGATGCGAGCAGACGCTCGCCGGAGAGGCGGGAGTCCCGGCCGATCGAGAGCTTGAGTTCGCTCTTATTGAACTTTTCCTGCAGGTAGAGCACAAACGCCTTGGCGATGTTTTCCACCGCTTCCTCGGTCAGGTTGACCGGCTGGCCTTCTATGCCTTCCATTGCAACACCTCGGATATCGCTTCCGTTTTGCAGCTTACGGTATTCCATATTCCTCACACCCCGTTTTCGATTGTATGGATTCGCCCTGTTGATGCAAGACTATCGCAGGGTGAAGCCATGTTCTTTCCGAATCGTATTCTCGATGTTATTTTCGCATTCACATTACGCTTTGTCAATTGCGCGCGGCGGGTGAAAACGAGCCTTCCGTTGCGGCGGACATGAATTTCTCTGGCGAGCCGCAAAAAAACATGATATGCTGAGTACAGTAAGAAAGGGAGCAGGCTATTCATGCGCATCGGTATCCTGGGAGGCACGTTCAACCCAATCCACACCGCGCACGTGCAGATGGCGCAGATCGCCAGAAACGAGGTGTCGCTGGATCGGGTGCTGCTCATGGTTGCGGCCGACCCGCCGCATAAGCGTGTGGAAGGAGAAGTGCCCGCCGAAGTCCGGCTGGAGCTGGTGCAGCTGGCCGCGCAGAACGAAGAACGCGTGGAAGCAAGCGATCTGGAGCTTCAGCGCGGCGGCAAAAGCTACACGCTGGATACCTTGCTGGAACTCCAAAAGCAATACCCCGGCGCGGAACTCTTTCTGGTGCTCGGCAGCGATACGCTGGGCGACCTGCCGAACTGGCACAAACCGGAAGAAGTGCTCAAAATTGCTTCCGTGCTGTGTGTGCCGCGCATCGGACTGTGCGAAAACGACGCCGAAACGGCCAAGGAACTCGCCGCCCGCTACGGCGCGAGAATTCGCCTGCTCAGCGGCAAGGCCGACCGGATTTCCTCCACGGAAGTTCGCGACCGCCTGGAAGAAGGGCTGGATACCACGGGACTTCTGCCGGACGCGGTGGAGCAGGCATGCTATGAAAGCGGCGTGTATTTTCCGCCGGAGATTCAAAAGATGCAGCATAAGCTCCGCGCGGCGCTGAGCCCAAAGCGCTACCGGCACGTCTGCGGGACGATGCGCGCGGCGGCGTGCCTTTCTCAAGTTTGGAAGCAGGACGCAAAGATGGCGCGCGTGGCCGCGCTTCTGCACGACTGCGCCAAGTGCCTCGACCCGGTGACGCAG
>JBDKTD010000047.1:0-2124 GCA_039680365.1 Clostridiaceae bacterium | reverse complement strand
AAAAAATCAATCATACAACATACATGCGGAGGGGATTGCCATGCAGTCAATTCGTAAACGGCTCACCGGCGGCGCGTTGGACGGCGCGCTGGCCGAACTCTACGGCGCGGAGGCGGTAAACGCACAGCGCGCGCGATATCTCATGCTGGAGCGCGAGTTTGCCGCGCAGTTCGGCGAAAACGAAAACGAAGCGCTGTTTTCCGCGCCCGGGCGCAGCGAAATCGGCGGCAACCATACCGACCACCAGCTGGGGCGCGTGCTCGCGGCGGCGGTGACGGTGGACGTCTGCGCGGTGGCTGCTCCCCGAAACGACAATCTGGTGTGCATCCATTCACTGGGATATCCGCCGCTCACCGTGAGACTCGATCAGCTCGCGCCCAACGCGGGGGAGCAGAACGCCAGCGAAGCGCTCGTGCGCGGCATTGCCGAGCGGTTTGCCCAACAGGGGAGAAACGTGGGTGGCTTTGACGCGGTTACGGTTTCGGATGTGCCGAAAGGCTCCGGGCTGTCTTCGAGCGCGGCGTTCAGCATCCTCGTTTGCACGATTTTTTCCGAACTGTTCAACGGCGGCAAGATTCCGCCCGTGGAGCAGGCGCTTGCCAGCAAATACGCCGAGAACAAGCATTTCGGCAAGCCCAGCGGCCTGATGGATCAGCTCGCCTGCGCGGTGGGCGGTTTCATCGCCATAGACTTTGAACAACCGGAACATCCGCGCATAGAAAAGATCGAGCGCGACCTTGCCGAGCTCGGTTACGCCATCTGCATTGTCAACTGCGGCGGAAATCACGCCGATCTGACGCCGGAATACGCTTCCATTCCCGCTGAAATGGGCGCTGTTGCGCGGTTTTTCGGCAAAACCGTGCTCAGGGAAGTGGACGAGCGCGCGTTTTACGCCGCTCTGCCGGAACTGCGAAAAACCGTTTCCGACCGCGCTATTCTGCGCGCGATTCACTTCTTTGGCGAGAACGAGCGCGTGGTAAAGCAGGCGGACGCACTCAAAAACGGCGACGCGGAAGCCTTCCGGTGTCTCATGAACGAAAGCGGGCGTTCGAGCTTTCAATACCTGCAGAACGTATGCCCCGGCGACCCGAACGAGCGCGGACTGGCGCTGGCGCTGGCGCTCTCCGAGCGTATGCTCTCTGGCGCAGGCGCATGGCGCGTCCACGGCGGCGGTTTTGCGGGCACCATTCAGGCGCTGGTGCCGCTGGACCGGGTGGCGGCCTATCAAGCGGAAATCGAGCGCGTTCTGGGCGAGGGCAGTTGCTACCGCTTTGCCGTGCGCCCCGTTGGCGGCGTGATGCTGCGCGCATAGAACAATCGAGAACAAAACACTCCGTCCGGTTCAGTTTACACTTACCGGACGGAGTTTTTGTTCTTTTGTGCACTAGCCGCGAAACAGTATGATTAAAATAAACGCCGGAATCAAGCGTAGTTTATTCTAGCCGCGAAACAGTACGATTAAAATAAACGCCGAAATCGAAACGATGGTCTGCATGGTAAGAGACATGGAGATATCCGCGCGCTCCTGATCGTTCAGCGCGAAAATGGTCAGCACATACGGCGCGGGAGTCAGATAAAACATGATGACCGCCCAGCGCATCGCGTCCGAAAGAGTGAAAAACTTGCCGATTACAAAGAGCGAAATCAGGCACAGAATGGAGCACACGAACGTCCGCAGTATGGCGGAGATCAAAGCGGTGCCGATGTTCTTTTTGCTGAACTCGATGCCGTACCCCACGACGACGAAGATCAGGCAGGAGAGCGGCGCGGAAAGAAAATTGCAAATGGAGACGATCAGCGAGGTAATGCCGGAAGGCTCCAGCGCTTTGGAAACGCCGGAAGCGGCGCACGCAACCCCAAGCAGCATGGACCATGGGATCGGGTTTTTCAGCAGACTTTTGAACGACTCCTTGAGTCCTTGACCGTTGCGCGCATAGAGCAGCGTAAAGAAACCCGAAAAGACGAACAGAACCTGCCCAAAGTCCATCAGCGCCATATAGCGCAGGTTCTCCACGCCAAAGAGCAGCGCAAACAGCGCGTAGCCCATCAGGCCGACTTCCCAGCCGACGTTCATATACTGCAGCATGGGGCTCCGCTTGACAAACGGCTTTGCCACGAGGATGC
>JBDKTD010000217.1:0-6763 GCA_039680365.1 Clostridiaceae bacterium | reverse complement strand
GCAGCGCTTTGTTCTTTCGCGCGCGGTTCGCTTCCAGCACCTCAAACCAGCGGGTAAACGCCGTGTTGGCAACGCTTGCGCCGTGCCGGGCGACAAATCGCGCCAGCTCGCCAGTCTGATCGGCCGGCTGAAACGGCAGGAGCAGGTTTACGCCTTCCGGTTCATCCAGTTCGGCAAGATCGGAGATCGCAAAAAGCCCCCGGCTGAGCTTCGGTTCGCGCGAAACCAGAAACACCAGCGGGCAAAACGGCTCATCCACTTTGACCGTACCTTCCGGCAGCAAGCCCCCCGCCGGACACAGGCAGAACCCATTATAACGATAATACTCCATACGTTCAAACATCCTCCGCGTTGGAGATACGCCGCATCTGGCGGATATCGTCCTTGAGGCAGGACGTAGCAAGCGCGTTGAGGTCGTATTCCACGTTCGCGCCTTTGTCCGGCAGGCGCGGACGCACCAGCGCTTCGCCGAGCCGCCGCAGCGTCAGGCTCGTTCCCTGGAGCTTTAAGTACCGCTCCTCCAGAACCGTCATCACCGTGAGCGCGTTTTTCAGCGCAACGCGGGAATACTGCCGGATGGCGGGCGGCGGCGCGCCGTGCAGGTATTTGGGGTACTGGTACGGCAGAATCAGGTTGATGCTCGGCGGATAATCCCGCCCCCCGGTCTCGCCGGAAACGCTGTCCCCGCCGATGAACGGAAACAGCAGGCTCTCCGTAAACCAGTAGAGCATATTCGGAATAAAGTATTCGCAGTCAACTTCGCGGTTCTGCTCGCGCATCAAATCCAGCCCGCGCCCGGAAAGAACGCCAACGATGATGCGTTCAATCTCCACGCCCTCCTGCCGAAACAGCGGGTCGAGCTTTTCAAGCCGGTAGCCGTTATGCAGCAAATCGTCGATTAAAAGCACCGGCCTGCGGAACGACTTGAGCGCTTTAACCTGATTGACAAGCGGCGAATAGCCGGGCGATTCCGTAATATCGAACCCGCTCTCGTCGGCATGGAACACCTTGTCCGCGTGGAGCGCCTTGGTTACGGTGTTCGGCACGATGGTATCCGCGAGGATTTTGCCGTATGGCACGCACATGAACTTTCCATAGCGCTTTTCCGCAGGGGGCACGTCCGCAACGCCGTTTCGCGCGCGCACTTTTTCGATCAGCCCCGCGTTGATGGCCTCCATATCGAAACAGAGCAAAAGCTTGCCGGGAAACAGATTTGCTATGGCGCGCCGGAGCGACGGCCGCGTGGAGAGTACCGCCGAAACGACCGCTTCGTCGCTGGCAAACGGCTCCTTGATGCGCTGCAGAGCGTCCTCAATGAGCACGAGCGGCGAGCGCATATCCGCATACAGCAAATCGCCCTGTCCAGGAATGGGCAGGAAACCCGCCTGAGCTGCGATATCCGCTTCGGCTTCTCCCGCGCCAAGGTAGAGCGCGTAGGTATGCTCCCGCTCGAGCGAGCGCGCCAAGAGATCGCATAACAGCTGACGCAGTTCTTCCCCGCCGCCCTCGGTCTGTTCGACGAGCAGGATTCGGCCGGAAGCGAGCTTTCGCACAATCTCCGCCGCCGCGCGCATGCCGTCCAGCGCGTCGTACAGGTCGGTTACGCCAACGCTCTTTGCGCGGATATGCGCGCGCGCCATCCCCGCGCCGTCGCGGTAGGTCGCTTCGTAATACGTTCCGCTCTCGCGCACCTCGCACCCGCCGGAAGCGAGCGCGGTGATTTCGCGCTTGTACTGCGGCATTCTGAGGTAGAGCCCGCGCGCGTAGATAAAGTCCTGCACGACCGGGTCGACCAGCATGCCGATATCCAAATCCTTGTCGATATAGTCTCGAATCTGCGTGGAACTCGCGGATTCGTAGTATGCCGGAAGCGACAGCGAAACGACCTTCCCTTTCAGGATATCCGTCGCTTTTCTTGGGTCGTCCACATGCGCGGTGTCCACGCGGGTAAAGAGGATGTGGTTGTAAGTCGCCGCCGTGCCCGGCCCTTCCTGCCGGTAGGCGCTGGCGTTGAGGATGACGTCGCTCCCCGCGACGAGATACAGCTCCCGCCCCGGAAACAGCGCGCTGAGCTTAAAAAGATCGTCCGGTACGGCAAGGTTGACCGGGATGTCGTCCGGAAAGAGATAGACGTCCGCCAAACACGCGGCGGACATATTCGTAATCTGCCGCCGCAGGAGCTTTGCCAGCGTGCGCTTGCTCCAGGAGAACTCGTCCACGGCGAGGTAAACTTCGAACCCGCGGCTCTGAATTTCCTCGACAATGCGCTTGTGACCCGCGGAAAACGGGTCGAACGTGCCGGGGAAAAACGCGACCTGCTTGAGCGGTGGGAAATCGAACCCGCCCTCCGTCTCACAGAGCGTGATAAAGCGGTAGAGATGGTTGAGCATGGCCGCTTCGTTGAAGAACGCCAGCATTCCGTCCTGCCGTTCGCCAAGGAGCGTCAACAGCTTTTTGCCGAAGCGCACAAGGCAGTTCCGCCGTGAAGCAAGCGGGCATTTGCCGTTGCCAAAGTAGTTGCGGCAAATCACTTCCAGCGCAGTGAGGCGTATGCCGTCGTCAAAATGTGCAACCCCCGTGAGAAGCAATCCGAACACGCGCTCGCTCAGCGCGTTGAGCCGCGCCGCGTCGTCGCTGGTATAAACCGAAAGCACCGCGCAGAGCGTCGAGAGCGCGGCGCGCGCCGCGCGCGTGTTGCTCGCGCGCAGAAGCCCTTCGAGGTAGTCGATTCCCTCGTCCATCTCCTTTTCCGGCACGCTGCAGATAAGCCGTCCCAGATACGGCGGAATATAGCCGGAAATTTCGTTTTGCCCCGTTTCCAGCTCGCGCAAAAGGTCAATCATAATCTCGTTGCGCTGATCGACCGAGAGGAAGGCGGAAATCTCCACCAGCGCCTCGCCCGCGCGTTCGCGAACGGGCAGGTGCTCGCTCACCGAAAGCAAGTTCGAAAGGTGCATGGCGATATGGAACGCTTCTTCCGTGTTTTCGCGGACGTATTCGCAAAGCCGGTCGATCTGCGCAAGCTTCATCGTCCATGGAATGCTGCTCTTGAGGTTGGAAAGGTAGATTTCCGCCACCGGCAGCTGCGGCACCGGCAGGGTTTCCAGCTCCGCCCGCACGCGGAGGCGGTTGAGCAGCCACACGGAGGCAAACTCCGCGTCCTGCGGCAGATGAATCGTCTCCACCGCACGCAGCAGAAACTCCCTATCGCCGTCGGCAATCGCTTCCAAACTCTTAAGCGCGCTGATGCGGATTCTCGCTTCACCCGAACAGGCGGCTTGCGAAAGAACCGGCGCTATGCGCTGGGCTTCCGGTCGCTTGATTACATCGGAAGGGACGTGCGGCAGAGTGTCCATCAGCACAAACAAGTCCTCACTGCCGCTGGAGAGGATGCGGTGGTAGAGTTTTTCCCAGTATCCGCGACGCTCTTCCGGCAGGCAGTGGACGAACAGGCTCCCCGCTATGGTCTTGAGCGAGTTTGAAATCCGCGCGGCGTGCTTTTGCGAAATCTTGTAGTCCGGGTGCAAACAGAGCTCGATATACTCCTCCCAGAGCGTAATCGACTCGCTGAGCACCGCGTGCAGCGCGGGGGCGATGGCCAGCGCGCCCGCTCCGCGCGGCAGTTCCTTGCGGTAGCGCGGGCCGGAGTTGGCGAGGATATACCCCATGATGCGCCCAGCGTGCCGCCGCACGTCGCCATCGTGATGCATGAGCAGTTCATACAAAAACCGCAGAGTGAGCAGTTTGTGGGTGCGCGTCATGTAGGTGCTGTATTCTTCAAACAGCAGCAGATAGGTGCGGATGCGGCTGAGGTTCTTTTCGTCCCGCGCCAGCTCCAGCAGCGCTTCAAACGAATCGCTCACGGTGATGGTGCGCATCAGATGGATGTTGTTGTCGAACGCGTGGTTACACAGCGCGCGGATTACCTCGCCCTGCGAGAGCAGAGCTGCGTCGCGCTGTTCCTTCACGGGCTGAACAGTGCTGTCCGGGTCGGGATTGACGCCGTTGCTTTCCAGAAAGCGCTCAAAATCGTCCAGTTTTTTGTAGACGGTTTCGTATTTTCTGCGTTTCTCCGCCGTCATGTCCGCAAGCTTGTTAAAGATTCTGTCCCGCGATTCCAAAAGGGTGCAGACGCAGGTCTGCTCCTTGCCGTTCTCCAGCTTATCGGCGCGGACGCGGAAGTCCGCGTAGATGAGAATCAGCGATTCGATCGGCAGGTTTTCAAACTCCAAATCCCAGGTCGAATGGTTTGCCGCGATATGCGCAATCTCCGGCATGCCCGCGTCTTCCAGCCATTTCCAGGTGTAATAATAATGCAGATACGGTATCCGCTGCGTGTCCTCGCCGCGGCAGCCGAACTTGCCGATATCATGGGCAAGCGACGCCGCGCCCACCAGCGCGACATCCACGGGCAACCCAGCGCGCGCGGCCTGACGCGCCGTATGCAGCGCGATATGGCGTACGCCAAACGTATGCCCCGCCGGGTCGAACGTCATGATTTCGCGTCCGATGCGCAGGAGCTCGCGGTAATTGCACTTTTTAATCGTTTCATGAAACAGCGCGCATTGATCCGCAATCGAGCTTGCCGCAATCTCCTCTTCCGTCACCGGCAGGCAATCCAGCAATGGGTCGAACGCGCTCTCCCGTTCCAGATCGAGCAGGCGCGAAAGAACGGCGAGGTAGAATTTCAGCGCGCTCTTCTGGCCTTTGTCCGAGCGCGGCGCGCCGGAATACGGGTACAGACCTGCGGAAAGCGACTCGTAAGCAAACGGCAGAATCCCTTCCGAGGGCAGGTCGCTCATGCGCTTCATCACGGGCGCGCAGAGGTCGGCAACCGCCGCGCAGGAGACGCGCCCGCCGGACAGATGCAGAAACTTGGAATCAAAGCTCGTCCGCGCGGTCCAACTTCTCAGCTGCTTGACCGAAATGCCCGCGCTTTTGGCAAACTCCGCGTAAAAAGCGTCCGCCATGGTGAAATTCGTATTGCGTTCGTCCACGATTCGTGCCTCCGTTGCCGCTGCGGGGATTTCACTTTGTTCCGCTGCCGCATGATCTGCTGACCGTTGAAAAGAAAGGATCGATAGTTCTGTTATCTGTTAGTTCTATTCTAATAAGGAAGAGCCAACGTGTCGAGCAAACACTATAGAAACAAATTTGAGCGCTCCTTTCGAAACGCTCATCAAACACGGGGTTCTCAGGGGCTTGCCCCTGAGCGGGGTTTGGGGCGGAGCCCCATCTTATTCTCGAACTCAGGGGTAAACCCCTGAGCGGGGTTTGGGGCGGAGCCCCATCTCATTCCCAAACTCAGGGGCGTGCCCCTGAGCGGGGTTTGGGACGGAACTCCATCGTTCTTCCCTTATCTCTTCAGCGGCTTCATGCCGCGCACCTGACACGCAAACTCCTTTGGCACGCTCACGCGCACAACGGCCGTTCCCTGCGCGCTTTTGCGGAGGATGACGTCCTCCACGACCGCGTCGCAGACGGTGTTGCCCTCGTTATCGCGCGCGGAAACGGTCATGCCCTTTTCCGGCAGCGGCAGGTACTCATAGGGAAAATCCACGCTCGCGCGCCCTTCGGCAAACGCGTCGTCTACCAGAAAGCAGGCCTGTCCGGGGCAGGCGGCAACGCAGAGTCCGCAGCCCGTGCACTTTTCCGGGAAAGATTCCGGCAAGTTCGTAATATCCCCTTCAATCACAATCGCACCGGAAGGGCAGGCGTGGCGGCAGGGATCGCAGGGAATCTGTTCCCGGCAGTCGATCAGGATTTTTCGCATGCCGCGCCCTCCTTTGCCATAAACGGGATATCCTCGGTTTCCGCCAAGAGGTCGAGCCGAATCGGCGTGACCGGCAGCCGCAGGCTTCCCGGCAGAAAGCGATCCACCGGCATGTCGTAGTAGCAGGCGAGCATCCGCGCGGCTAGCCGCTTGCAGGTGCGCCCCTGGCAGAACCCCATACCCGCGCGCGTCGCTTTTTTGACCGCTTCCAGCGAGTCAGCGCCGTTGCGGATGGCTTCCTTAATCTCGTCGGCGGTGACTTCCTCGCAGCGGCAGACGATCTCCGCGTTCAGTCCATCGCGTTCCATATAGCCTCCTTGGCGATGCGCCGTTTCTCGCCGAACGGGCCGCATCTCAGCGCGTTGAGCCGTTCCAGCAGGACGCGCTTGTTCTCTTCGTACTCTTCTTTCGTCAGATACCCCAGCGCGTATGCCGCGCGGCAGCCCGCCATGCGGCCTTCGTCCAGCGCGGTGCTGGCTTCCTCAATGCCGGTCAAGTCGCCCGCAATGAGGATGTTTTTGCAGCTCGTCTCCATATCCGCCCCGTGCAGCGGCAAAATGCCGCCCAGCACGGGCGAATACGCCATTTTGCAGCCGCCGACTCCCGCAAGCTCGACGCGCGGGGAAAGCCCGACCGCGAGAGCGACCGTATCGCATTCCAGCGTCTCTTCCGTCCCCACAACCGGGCAAAAGCACGCATCCACTTTTGAAACGATAATGCGCTCAACGCCGTTTGTGCCGCTGGCGCTCACGATCGTATGACCCGTGAGAACCGGCACGCCTGCGCGCTTGACCTTTGAAGCGTGGACGCCGTAACCGTTGATCTTTTGCGCGGCTTCGAGGATGCAGACAACGTCCGCACCCGCCTGCAAAAGCTGGTAGGTCACGATCAGGCCTACGTTGCCGGAACCGACCACCACAAAACGCTTGCCCGGCAGAACGTGCTGGACGTTGATCATGGTCTGCACCGCGCCTGCGGTCATCACGCCGG
>JBDKTD010000225.1:0-6700 GCA_039680365.1 Clostridiaceae bacterium | reverse complement strand
TAACGTTCTTTATCGTCAGCGGCAATCCGGACGGGTTCAGCATTCTCTGGGTCTGTCTGCTGCCCGCTTGCGGTCTATTAACCTTTGGCCGCAAGGGCGGAACGCTGCTCTGCCTCGGCATGCTGGCAATTTTGCTGTTCTTTCTTGAAACGCCATGGGGCTTAGGCCTGCTGCAATACCAGTATTCCCCTACGTTCCGTATGCGCTTTCCGCTGCTCTACATTGCGTTTTACTTCGCCTCACTCCTGCTGGAAAGCATCCGTTTGCTCACGCATAAAAAACTTATCGAAACGCAGGAACTCTACCGCTACCTCTACGCGCACGACGCGCTGACCAAGCTCTATAACCGCCATGGCTTCAACGAGCGCATGGATCGCTTCTTTTCGGCCAAACAAAAGAACCTTGCGCTGATCATCCTCGATATCGATCATTTCAAAACGGTCAACGACCTGCACGGGCATCTCACCGGGGACGCGGTTCTGCAGTGCGCGGGAAGCGCAATTGCCGAAGCCGTCGCCGAACGCGGCTGCGTCTGCCGCTGGGGCGGCGAGGAGTTCGCCGTGTTGATTCCCGATTGCGGCGACCTTTCTCAGGAAACGGAAACGCTGCTCAGCGCAATCCGCGCGGTTTCGGTTCCAACGGAGCACGACGCCGTTGCCGTTACGGTCAGCATAGACGCCGCGCTGGCCTGCCGCACCGAGTGCATTACCGCCGTCCAGCTCGTCAACGCCGCGGACGCCTGCCTCTACCGCGCCAAGGAGCGCGGGCGCGACCGCGCGGAACAATGCGTTCTGTAAGTACAAAAAGCTGTCCTGCCGGACAGCTTTTTTATTCACTAAGTGAAATCTTTACTCAACCGGCCTTGCCTTTGTCGAGTGCCAGGCCTTGTTCAGATACAGTTCGATATCGATGCGTTCGACGCTGCCGGCGATGTTTGAGCCAAGGTAGAGCGAAGCGGTCGCGGCAAAATCCTCCGCACTGTCGCTTGCGTAATAGCGCCGCTCGCCGTTTCTTGTGCGGTCGTTGAGCTGATCCCGCTCCGCCAAAAGCGCGGCAATCGCGCGCGCCGCCTGTTCGCCGGTATCGATCAGCGTTACATCGGAGCCCATATAGTCCGAAATGATCTCCCGCAGCAGCGGATAGTGCGTGCAGCCGAGCACCAGCGTATCCACGCCTTGCGCCTTGACGGGCGAAAGGTACTCCTCCACCACGCGCTCGGTAACGATATCCCCGCGCTGAAAACGCCCTTCCTCGACCAGCGGAACGAGAAGCGGGCAGGCTTTCGCCGTGAGGTATACTTCCGGCAGGAGTTTGCGGATGCTTGCCTCGTACGCGCCGGTGCGGATGGTCGCCTTGGTGCCGACGATGCCGACGCGGCCGTTCCTGGTGGCCTCCGCCGCCGCTCTTGCAGCGGGTTCGACCACGCCGAGGATCGGAATATGGTTTTCATCAATAATCACGTCCAGCGCTGTAGTGGAAACCGTTCCGCAGGCGATGACGATTGCCTTGAGATCGAAACTGCGCAGAAACGCAACGTCCTGACGCGCATACCGCACAATCGTCTCCACGGAACGCCCGCCGTAAGGGACGCGCCCGGTATCCCCAAAGTAGACGATATCCTCGCCGGGCAGCATGCGGATCATCTGGCGAACTGCCGTTAATCCGCCCATGCCGGAATCGAAAACGCCGATGGGTCTTGTGTCCATGCTGTTCCTCCGCGAAAAAAAGCGGGCAAGCCCGGCCTGCCCGTCTGTCAGAATCCTTGCGGAACACATTGTATCACATTAATGCAAATCGATAAAGAAGCCGAACGTTCCTTTTAATCGTTAGCACAGGATTGCAAATCGTTAAAGAAACAAAGAATACCTTTTAATCGTTATCACATCAATGCAAATCGATAAAGAAGCCAAACGTTCTTTTTAATCGTTATCACATGATTGCAAATCGTTAAAGAAACCGAGCGTTCCTTTAATCGTTATCACATGATTGCAAATTGATAATGAAGCCGAACGTTCCTTTTAATCGTTATCACATGATTGCAAATCGTTAAAGAAACGCGTTCTTCGTTCGAGCACGCTACGCCCTGAGCAGCGGCAAGAAGCCCGTCAGGCGGTTGACTTTCTTTTTGTCGCCGTAAATTGCAACGCCGTAATACGTGTGCTCCCGCTCCGGCGTTTCGGCGGCGCTGAGAATGTATTCCTCATAGACGTTGCAGCTCTGCGCCACGTTGGAAAAGTCCACCACCTGCATTTCGGCGTATTCCGGTTCGTAGAGCTTTGCGCGCAAGGACTTGAGCAGCGCTTCGTCGCCTTTGAGCACGGTGATCGGAACGGTGATGATGCCCGGATGCGTCATTCCAGAAGCGTCCAGCACGTCCGCTCCCACGGCCTGCGGCGCCTGCTTGCCAATGGAAACGCCAAGGATGGCGGACGTATTGGCAATGACCCCCAGCGGCAGATTCGCGTCGATCACCATTACGCACTTTTTATCCGATTGATTCACTGCCGTGTTCCCCTTTTTCCTGTTCCGCTCCGTTTGGCGCGAGAATTGTTCTCTGCCTCTCCTGCTCAAAAATACGCCAGTATTGCTTGGGCGTGAGCCCAATCATGCGTTTAAAGACGTTGCCAAGATGGCTCTGGTCGGAAAAGCCCGTCCGCGCCGCCGTTTCCGCCGGAAGAACGCCGTTCTGCAGCAGTTCCTTTGCCTTGCAGATACGCACCGTTTCCAGATAGCTGTACGGCGAAATGCCTTTCTCCTTGGTAAACGAGCGCAGCAGGTGATATTTACTATACCCCGCAAGTTCGCCCAGCGCGTCCAGCGTCACCGTTTTTTCGTAATTTCGCTCCAAAAACGCGCAGACCGCTTCTATGGCGTCGTTACGCACGGGTTCTTCGGGCGCTTCGCCGCTGCCGGCATACTCCATGAGCAGCTGCGCGAGCAGAAAGAAGAACAGCTCCTCTTTGCCAAGCCCTTCCTCGGCGCGCATGATTCTGCCGTGCAGGTCGATCAGCGTTTCCATGAGTTCGCTGCGGTAGACGACTGTCGTGGTGAAGACCGGCGGTTCGGCGGTTCCGGTGATCTCCCTTGCCGCTTCCGCCATCACATCAACGGGGATGTTCAGGCAGCGGTAGTCCAGCGTTTCGCCGTCCGCAGGCTGGCAGGCATGGCTGTCCCGCGGGTTGAGCAAGAGCAGGTCGCCCGCCGCCAACTCATACTCGCAGTTCTGCACAAGCAGCGTCCGCCGCCCTCTTTCGATCACGCCGACGACGTAATAATCGTGAAAGTGGTTGGGGAACGACTGCATCACGCCCTGAAACCGGTAAGCTTCCACGCGGCAGGCGGCGTCGTACTTCACCGTGCGTATTTCGTTTTTCTGCAACTGCTTTGCCGCCTCCTTGTTTGCTTTAGATCAGTATACGGAATATTCTAAACGAAATCTTGCAAGATGTTGCTGTTTGTTTTTAAAACCTCTCAAATAAAAAAGTACCGCCCTTTCGGACGGTATTGGAATGAGGCTGTTCGTCCAGTCTATGGCCTTTCTCGGCGTTCGCCGCAGAGTTCACAGCGCTCAATATCGATCTTGCCAACAGCGGGGCACATACCCGGCCCGAGGCAGAAATCCCCGCACCAGTCTTCCACGCCGCCCGCTCTTTGTTTATCGCAGGCTCCGCAGCAGGATTCATCGTAATCCGTGTACAGATATGCCCAAACGTGTTCGTGCGGGGCAATTGCGCCGCAGCAGAAGCCGTTTTTATCCCGGTCTGCTTCTGTCGATGCGTTGTAAACCTCGTCTCGGTATCCGGCGCGGTCGTTATCGAACATTTACCTTCACTCCTCCAGCGATGTTTAGAAATGAGTCACTTAATAGATAGAATCGTACAGACCGCTTGCAGGATGTACAGGTCGTTCTCCTCAATATAATCCCTGAGCTCATAAATCGCGTAACTACCGTACTTGTCTGTCAGCGTTTCTCCAAGGATTTTAACAATTGGAACTGCAAACGAAAAGTCACCTTCGTTCGCTGCGCGGCGTAATACTTTGCCCATTGACTTTGCTGCGAACTCGACGCCTTCTTCTTCGGAACTATTCTTTTTAATCCTTATCGCACGAAGCGCCAACTTCACTTCCCTGTAGATTGCATCCTCAAACTTCTCTTCCGATGTGCGCGGCTTGAATGCGCCTATGCCAGTAAAAACGCTGGCAACCAACCCAAGAAAAAACATGGATTCCGGCAGTGTTTTCCCCCCGCTTTTTCCGCCGAATGCCGCCAGCACTAACCCCGTTATGGAGATTGCGACGCAAACGATGAAAGCGGTCAGAAACGCGATTCTCCTTTTTGCACGGTACGTCCGGAACAGATTCAAGCGTAACCCTCCCTTAAAAATTGAAACGTCCTCAATTGGCCGCTGAATGCATCCGAGATACCTGCGCCAGAGATCACCGCTCAAACTGTCCCAACGGCTCGAGTTCGTGCCGCTCCAGCAGTTTTTGCGTGTTCTCCACGTCCATTTCCCGCGCCAGGCAGAACAGCACCGCCGCGTCGCGCTTTTTTCTCGGTTCCAGCGTGTTTTTCTCTGCCGCGCGCAAAAGCTCCTGCGTTTGATCGACGTTCAGCTCAAACCCGATGGCGAGCTGAATCGCCTTGTCGCGGGAAGGTTTGCGCGTGCCGTTGAACAGCTGGTAGCCATATGTGCGGTCGATGCCGGAGTTGGCAATCACCTGCCAGCGCTTCTTGCCGGTCTGCTCGCAGAGCTGATCCAGATATTCGCGAAACGACGGCGCGGGGTCGATGCTCTCCAAAAAATGTTCTTCGACCAGCCCCATAGTGATATCTTTTGTCAGTTCGTTCCAGTTTTCCTGTTGGCGTTCCGCTTCCATGCTCTATACCCCTTTTGTTCGTCACCTGTACCGCCCCCGGCTTTGCGGGGACACCGCGGCGGGCGGCGCAATTTGTATTTCTGTTTGGTCCCAGCATACCGCGAAAAACTCGGAAAATGGTGTGCTTGCTGCACACTTCCGCGAATTTTCAGCGTTAAAAAACAGGGAGCAGCGTTTCCGCCGCTCCCCTGCTTTGCCGTAATCTGTTCGCTGTTCGAATCGGTACGCCTTGCTTTCTTTTTAATTGTCGCAAAGCGCAGAAAGTGTGACCCTGCCAATGCGGCGGTCTCCGCACGACATAAAAGCAACTCAATGAAAGGATCGTACCTAATAAACGTTTCCTGTTGGACTACCGCAATGTTCGTCGTTACTTGAAATTCAGCGAAATCACGCCGGAATCGGCAACCGTATCCCAGCTGTCCGTATCGTAGATATGAATTCGGAACTCCAGCGTTTCGATGGATGAAATGTGGTTGTCGTCGAAATCGGTCTGTGAAAACGTTATACGGTCAAACGCAACCTTCCCGGGCAAGAGCGCGCTGTAGTAGTAAGGATCGATCATGAATCCGTTGACGGAAACATCCGTAAGCTGAACCGTGATGCTGCGGTCACTGTTGTTTTCCACATAGACGCGCACATTGCTGCCCCACACGGGGTCGTTATCCAGCCGCTGCACAACAAACCGGATGCCCCTATCGGAAAGAACCTCTGTTCCGGCATCATCGAACGTTTGCTGAAACGACGCGGGCGCGGTCGTCTGAATGGAGATCATGCCGGAGCTGAACACATCGTCCCAGGTGTCCGTTTCGTATACATAGAACAAGAGCTCAACCGTCTGCAGGGTCGTAATCCCCGCATCCGAAAAATCGGAGGATATAAATGAAAGATCGCTGTTTGCCTTTTTCCCCGCCGCGACGTCGCAGGAGAAATACGGATCCATCATCACGCCGTTGACGGAGGTATTTCTCGCCTGAACCGTCAGGTTCTTCTCCGTATTGTTCTCAATCAGAAGGTTGAGCGTAGGTCCAAACCAATTCTCCATATCGAGCGAGAGCACCGTGATTTTTAACCCCTGCTCATCCAGAACGACCTGTTCGTTTACCGCAACGTCGCCCACCGGCGTTTCGTTCTTGCCGGAAGACGGCTCGGCTTCTTCCGCCGCTTCCATCACCGCAGAACCGATACCGAGCAGCGAGGATGAATCTTCCGTTTCTCCCGCTTGTTTTTCTGCCGCAGTGGATTCCGTCGGAGAAGTGGCTTCCACTGCCGTCTTTGTGTCTTTATCCTTTTTGTTCGTCAGCGACAAGACAATCACTACGATGGTGAGCGCAGCCAACAGCCAGAACCACCAGCGCTTCGTGATGGGCTGCGATACCCTTTCGCTTTGCTCCACGGGCGGCACGGGAGCAGACGGCGTTTGAGACTGTTCTGCCGGAGCGCCGCAGTTTGGGCAAAACCTGCCCTCAAACGGATTGCCGCAATTTTTGCAGTACATCGTTTCTTCCCCCTCATCATACTCATTTATATGCGCACCGCGCGCAGATCTGTTTCTACCATCAAAATAGCAGAAACCGTTTTGAAGCACAAGCAATTTCCGTTTTATCGGGCATTTCGCCGAAAAAACGCCTATTTCCGGCTCGTTTTGCCTGCGCTGAGCGCAAGAAACGCATTCATCTTTGACCGACATAATTTGTCTCAAATTCGTTACGTTTCGTTGATGCCTTGTTCACGATTGCCTGCTAGTATATACATCGTAAGGTTTGGTCGGTGCAGTCGTCATTTTTCCTTCTTTCCCAATCCCCTATTCCCAACCGCACAAACC
>JBDKTD010000292.1:0-9242 GCA_039680365.1 Clostridiaceae bacterium | reverse complement strand
ACTGCAAAAGCAGGTATAGAAATCCATAACGGAAGAATACCGGGTGTTACTCCGAATTGCGTGAGGCACAAAATAATCAAATCATGGCATAGATAAGCACCGAAGCAGCAACGTGAAATAAGCCGCAGCGCTTTTCCAACGGAGCTCGAAACCTTAGCCCCCTCCGCAACCCTCCTTATGAGGTAATAACCCGCGGCGGCACAGCAGGCGATATTCAACATCGTATAAGAAAAGAAGTTCTCAGAAAGCATCCCGGCTCTGCTCGACTGGATCGTTACCCCGGTAATCGTCCCCGCTAACCCGCAGATACCCGCAGTATAAAGAACGTACTCCAGCCACTTTGGTAGTTTGACATTGGCAAGGTAATAGCCAAGCACAAAGTATCCAATAAAGCCGGCAACAAAGCTCGGGCTGGCAGAAGTCAAAAATGGCATGATATGAGCGGAAATCCACTGGTTTTGTGAAAGAAGCGGATAAACGCTTGACACGAGAAAAGAGAGAATCAGCATGTACTCCATTGTTCTCTTGCTTGTAACGATTTTGCGCAGCAGCGGAATAACGAGATACAATCCAACTAGCGCATAAAGAAATAAAAGGTGGTAGTTCCCTGTTGAGAAAAACCTGCCCCCGCTCAGTGTTTGCGGATCAAATACAAGTTCGCCCGTTGCGAAATAGTTCCTCGCAGTATAGAACAGCGCATAGATCAAGTTCCATACGATCAAAGCGACTAAAAGGCGAAGAATATGCCGAAAAAGATATCTTGGCGTAACGTCTTTCTTTGGGTCTAGCCAAAGTGCGCCCGAAACCATGATTAAGAGTGGAACGCATAGTCTGGAAAGTGAGTTGTAGCCGACGCAAATCATCCAGCTTCTTGTTGCGATTGGATGGCTATAGATCGTCCACGCAGACATATGAAGAAGTATCACAAAGAAAATGGCCGCAATCCGCGCTATATCCAGCCAATATTTCCGTTCTGTCACGTTATTTGCTTGCGAAATGCTCTTCTCCATCTCTGATCTTGCTCCTCTCGATACGCTTGCGTAACCCGAAATGCCAAGCAGTAGATTCTAGTGATGTCTTTTCTTCGTTATCACCCATTTGGGCCACCGCAACAGAGCCGTTATTCGCCAGCAGCGGCTGTTTTGAATTGTCGCATCATCCAGCGCGTCGCTTATTTCGTCCCGCATATAATCGCGATAGGCATGATACTTTCCCGAAATCCCTTTCGCCATGCTTTTTCTTGCATAGCTGAGCGCGCGGAGCGGTTTCGTCATTCGCCAGGATTTCGAATATTTCAACTCATACCGTTTCAATGCTTCTTTTTCGAGAATACTATTCATCTGCAGCTGCTCGACCGCTCGAACCGAGCTTTGCGCAGGCTGATGCGAGTCCATAATCTCACGGTACGTTTGCATCATCTCATTGAGATATCGTTCAATGGAATAGTACTCTTTTGCAAAACGCAGGGACGCGGCCCCGTGCTTCTCCCGCTCTTCCGGGTGGTCGATCAGCATTTGGAATGTTGCCGGGAACTCGGACTCATCCACCGCGATTCCGCATGCGGGAGCCTGAATGACGTCCGGCAGAGCCGTCCCGTTCAGCGCCAGAACGGTTTTTCCGCAGCTCATTGCCTCTATGGCCATCATGCCGAATGCTTCCTGTCTGGAAGGCATCAGAAAAACATCGCACGCCTGATACAGCTTTGCAAGTTGGGTATCATCCGTCAGCCACCCATAATCCTTAATATTGAAACGGCCGCGGAACTCATTCATTAATCCAGTCTGCCCAACCAGCAGCAGCGTAACCGGTTTTGAAAACTTCGCTTGGCGCAGCGCCTGGGCAATGACGTCCAGCCCTTTGAACGGGCTTTTATCCGCCCGGAACATGATTGTCAGGTGATCCTTCGGAACGCCAAGTTCCTCCTTTGCATCCGCCGCGTCTTTGGGGAGGAAAAGGTTCTGATCGACGCCAAACGGAATGCGGTAAATTCGTTTCCCCCGGAAGACCGGCGACAATCGAACCTGATCTTCCATCCATCGGGAAGCAACGATCAAGCTGATATCCGCGTTTTGAAAAGCGGTTTCCTTCTCTAGGAAACGAATCGCGCTGGTATCCGTTTTTATTGCAAAAGGAATATCGGGATATTGGCAGTCGAAACATTCGGTTTTCCATTTATCGCAAACACCGTGATGAATGCAGTGTCCGCCTAAAAAGAAAGCGTCATGCAGCGTAAGAACCATGGGCTTCAATCGAGAAAGCAACGGAAGAAGCTGAATGTCGAAATCCGTATTATGTATCAGGTGCAGGTGAACGATGTCGCTGTACGCAAAGTATTTACTGTTCAGCAGCCACTGCGCAAGGTTTTCCCCATGCTCCAACTCCGCAAAAATCGTGTCCTTATCGTCCGAGAGCTTGCGGCATACGCAATGGACAGAGCGCACGCCATGCCGATTCAGCAGCAAGTGTAAATCATGCCCGTTAAACTTATTTCCAATCAGATCCGTATCTCCGACCTGCACGTTTATATATTCCATACAGTTTAAAAAACGCATTCGTTCAATGCGAGCCAGCTCCCGGCTCTTTTCACCGTCCGGCAGGTTGCTTTCCCGAATCAGCGCACGAAAATAGACCAGGATGTTTCTCCAGCAACTTTCCTTGCATGCCCTAATTTCCGGAGGTAAATCTTCTCTGGCAAAATAATACTGAAACCACTGTTCAACTTCCGGAATCGCGCGATATCTGGTATACGAAATTTGTCCGGGATGCTGCCGCCAGTTCGCCAAAACTTTCGGCACATGAAGAAACTCGCCTTCCAGCGCCATATCCCAATACATTTCAATATCGTTGATATGCCTGTAGTTAGCGCGCCGCAGCGTTTCCCAATGCGAAAATGCGCTGCGCCTGAAGAAGGTTCCCGGCGCCGCGGCGATGCAGGAAAACTCGCTCAGCTGCTTGACGAAATCCCAGTCCGGACTCTTTGTAACGCTAAGCGTCGCGCCGTGCTCGTCGATAAAGCGGAAGTCGCAGTAACCTAAAACGGCGGCAGGATGCGCATCCATCGCCGCGCACATCTCCTCTAGGAGGTTTGGCAGCGCAGGATCGTCGGAGTTAATCTGTGTGAAATATTCACCCGATGCTCTTTGCCAACCATCATTCACCGCCGAAGGCTCGCCCCCGTTCGGCTTGTAAAAATAACGGACGCGCGGATCCGACAGGTAGGGTTTAATGGTTTGCTCCGTTGCATCGGTAGAGCCGTCATCAACGATCAGCAGCTCAAAATCTTTCCAAGTTTGGGCAAGAATGCTCTCGATGGTCTCGCAAATCAGGTGTGCCCGATTATAAGTTGGGGTTACGATGGTAACTTTAGGTCTCATGCTCTCTATCGCTTTCTGATCATCTTCTTCATGGAGTCCATCATCTTGCGCGGAAGCGCCGTTATCTTCCAAGAAGTTGAGTTTCGAACCTGATCCAGCTCGTCGGTCAAGCGGTGGATTTCGCGCTGAAGCTGCTCGGATTGTTCAAGAGCGCGCTCCTTCTCCCTCGTCAGATCCTCGCACAGCGCGACTAAACGCTCCGCTTCTTTTCGTTCAAGCGCGCGGCCGGCCGCATACTCCAATTGGGCTGCTTCGTTCCACTTTGCTCCGCTGTCGGAACCGTCGCCCCGGCTGGACGTTTCCGCCGTAAACTGAGCCTTTATAATCAGGCGGTTATCCTCTTCTTCCTTGCAGGGATAGACCACGTACCCGTTCAAATAAAGCAGTTGCGTGCACATAGTCGCGCAATACTCAGAATGGTACTCAACGTAAAATACCGGCCGAGTCTCGCGCAGCAGGTTTTGTGCTCCCTGCAGCAGCATGTATTCCGCGCCTTCCACATCAACTTTAACGATCTCCGGCACAACATGCGCTTCTTTTACATAGTCGTCCAGTGTTGTAACCGAAACCAAATGCTTGACAAACCCGTCCGGCAGTCTATCGTCCGCAATTTTCGCGTGGGCGTGCGAAATACGCGAAGTGGAACTGTAGCCGCTGTCGATATTGCTCGAAAGCACCATTTCGCAGGTTCCCTTTTCATCGCTCAGCGCGAACGGTTCAACCCAAACGCGCGCTTGCAGCTCCGGGTTATGAGAGAGATTTCTGAATATTCTGTTGCGATTGTACGGATTTGGCTCAAAAACGACTATCCTGCCATTTTTTCCCGCAAGCTTTGCATAAACCAAAGCGTTCGCGCCAACAAACCCCCCAACGTCGAATACGACCGCGTTATCTTTATGCGCTACGATCTCTTGCAAGTCCAGCATTGCTTCCACGTCGATATTGCCATCTTTATATGCGAGGTCACAATACTCCGGTGTTGTAAGAAGCGTAATGCCGCTGAGAACGCCCTCCCGGAATGTTACTTTCTCTATTGGGGGAGCATCGATAAGCAGATACTCGACTGCGTCGTCCTCATATGTTCCGGCAAGGGCGACTCCGCGCGCCTTTTCATTTTCCCAGCGCTGATAGTACGATATCTTGAAAAACATATCATCCGCAGCTGCACGGAGAGAGAAAAAGTGCGCTTCCGTTATCGCGCAGAACCCATGCTCAAACAATTGTGCCTGCAGCGCAACTGTTGAGCTGTAATGAAAAGCAACGCCGCTCGTTTCGGAATCGGCGTTGGACTCTCCTTCAATCCCCTGCAAGGCGTCTTGTCCCGCGCCGAAATTTTCATCATTCTGATTGTTTCTATACGCGGGCGCATGAAGAACAAGCAGCCCGGTTCGGCTCATAACGTCCTTCAGCCCGGCAAAAAAATCGTCCGCCTTCCGCTGTGGCAAAAGTTCGATGGAATCGAGTATCAGTACAACGTCAAACGGGAGCATGCGTCCGGATGAAACGGCAGAACGTGCTTCTTGCAGATACGTAAAAGCATCCTGCTGGTTCGGCCGCATTTCCGATAGAGCGTCGCTGTTCTCCGGCGTCTTCGCCAAAGGCCGCTTTGCGTCTCTTGAAATGACCGCTTCAACGCAAACGGCGGCTCCTTTTTCAGCAATATACTGGGCTTCTCCATTGCGGCCGCATCCTAAGCAAAGAACGCGGCGCTTATTGAACTCGATCTTTGACAAGATCGCTTGAATCAAGTCTGCCATGGTAGATCCTTCTCTCCAGCTCTCTGTTTCTATCCAGCATCGCAGCGGTATCATTCCGCATGTGTTACGCGTTGCAGAGGAGCCTTTTTTCTCAACGAAAAGTCGTTTCTCTTATTACGATTTAGTCACGCAGCGTGGTCCACTCCAGAGCAGGGCGAAAAATTCCATCGAACCTTGCCTGAAAATCTCCGCGCAGTTCCTTTCCGTCGCTGACTTCGAAAATCAGCGCGGCTCCCGTAAAGAAGGCTTCCGTATAACCCAACCTGTAGTAGCTGATTCCCATCGAGAACACCCCGTTGTTCAGTAAACCGCCGGGGATTTTACACAGCGCGCAGCAGCTCTCACCTTCCGATAACGGCGCGCCGTAGTCTTTGTCCTTATTGTTAATTGTAGCAAACACCTGCGTTCCAAACGCATCAAAGAATACAAACGACAGACCTGCGCGAGCGCCTTTCTCTTTTGCCATATACTTGCAGCAAATATAGAATGTATCGTCCGTAGACAGATGCTCCAGCGGCTCAAGCTTGTCGTTGCAGATAAACGCAGAGATCAGGCGAATCGCGCTGTTCTGCGGAGCGCTCGTTTCGTCGGGCCAATCCATTCTGTAATGGAACGTTAAATCTTCGCTGCCCGCGTATTCGTTGACAATGTCATTCGCTTCCCCGATCTTTACCATTCGTCCTTCGTCCAGCCATAAGCAACGCTTGCACAGCTTTTTCACAGATCCCGCGGCGTGGCTCACAAACAGAACCGTTCGCCCGCTGTCGCGGCTGATATGCTCCATCGTATCCAGGCATTTCTTTTGGAACTGCGCATCGCCAACCGCCAGCACTTCGTCAAGAATGACAATATCCGAATCCAGATGCGCGGCGACCGAAAAAGCCAGCCGGACGTACATGCCCGAGGAATATCGCTTGACCGGGGTATCGATGAACTCCCCGATGCCGGAATAATCTACAATATCGTCAAACTTAAGGTTAATCTCCGCGCGCGTCATGCCAAGGATCGCGCCGTTCAAATATACGTTTTCGCGCCCCGTCATTTCCGGATGGAACCCCGTGCCAACCTCAAGCAAGCTCGCGACCTTGCCGACAATATCAATCGTTCCGCGCGTAGGCGCCGTTATTTGCGATAATATTTTCAGCAGCGTCGATTTGCCGGAACCGTTGTTTCCAATAACTCCAAACGTTTCCCCGCGCGCGACTTCGAAAGAAATATCGTCCAATGCCCAAAATGCTTCCGGATCCCGCTTGTTACTTCCGCTGATTACACTGTTTGGATCCTCTTTCCGCCGAAGATTGGCCCAGCGGTACGCCATTTGCTCCCGGATCGTGTTGTACCCGAGCACGCCTTTATGATACATCTTCGATAAATGATCTACTCTAACTATTGTGTTACCCATCGTCTATTCCTTATATCGTATCGACAAAATTTTTCTGCGCCTTTGAATAGCAGGCAATGCCGGCAATGATCACGCATAATGCAAAGGCAGTTGCGTATAAAAGCGATGGAACATTCGGCGCGCCTATACCAAAAAGGAAGTATTTAAAATTCACCACAATACCCGTCATAGGATTGCAGAACAAGAGAAACTGAAACCGCTGTGGGATCATTTCCAACGGATAAATCACGGGTGTTGCATACATCCAAAGCAACATCGCAAACGAAAGAAAATAAATCAAATCGCGATACTTCACTGTTCCCGCCGCAACCAGCAGGCCGAATCCAAATCCCATCCCCGCCGCAATAATCAGCAGAAATAGCGCAAACACCAATTTGTACGTCATCGGAATCGGCGTTCCGCTGACCGAATAACCGACGGCAACCAGAATGAGTATCGCCAGCTGGATCAGCGTAATTGTAAAACTAGAGATCGCAGCGGCGATTGGGGCGGTCAACCGCGGAAAATACACTTTGCTGTATACGCCCGTATTCTCAATAAATGTGTTGGACACCTTATTCATAATAATTGAGAAACAGTTCCAGCATACAAGTCCGGAAAAATAGAAAATAAACGCCGGATAACCGTTCGTAGGTATTCTTGCAATAAACCCGAACACCAGAGTAAACACGAGCGTCGTCATGATCGGCTGTAAAGCAAACCATGCGGGACCCAGAATCGTCTGTTTGTAAATCGCGAAAAGATCCCGCTTAACAAACAAGCGAATCAGGTATCTATATTCTTTCAGCTCTTTTAAGCTGACGCCGCTTCCTTTGCTGGATGCGGAGATATGTTTGACCCGTTCTTCCATGCCTTTGGTCAGTTCCTCCCTGAAATGTTTCTTTACATGCCCCTTATAGTAACATGGCCGCGAATAGAAAACAATTGCAACCGGCAATGCCGCACGCGTCGTTTCCGGCGTTCGCGCCAACGCAAATCAGCCAACCCCTCATATAGTTCGCCGCTGATATACGGAACTAGCGAACATGAAAATGGTACAGCGTGCGCTTGGAGTCCCCGATTTGCTCTTCAGAACGCAGCTCGAAAAACTCGCTGAAAGTCGTTACGAAATCTTCCCGCGTGTAGTTTGGGAAGAAGTCCGCTCTAGTTGCGAGTAAGATTTGAACCTGCGAATCCTCCTTAGGCACGAATTCAATCATCAAATCTTCGGTCATCTGCGAGAGCCATTTTGCAATTTGGCGAAACGGCAGATTGTTGGAGATTGCTAAATGATGTATCACCGCAAGCATGAGAATGCAGTCCGGGTGCCGCCGCTGGTCTATGGTCTTGCGCTCCTGGTTTGCAAAGCCAATCCCCGGGCTCGGATTCGTTAGGTCCAGCACCAGCGGAAGCATCTCCGTTCCGCTCCGTCTGGCTTCGGAGTAATTGCGTTCAACAGCAATCGGATCGATATCGAACGCCACGACGGACGCGCCAACATCAAGAGCAGCTTTTGAATACCGCCCATCGTTTGCTCCCAAGTCCCAAACCATAGAAGGGCGAATGGCGGAAAGCATTTTTAACACCAGCTTCAGTTTGTTGTCCGAAGCGGACGCAGAGTAGTTGGTATGCTGATAATAATCGCTCCACTCCGTCTGCACGTTTTTCAGCTCCAGCGCTTCAATCCCGCAAATCATGGCTTCGATGAGTGAAATATGCAGGCTCAACGGCAGCGATGCCGCCTTGGTTTTGCTTTGTTCGGCCGCTTTTCCGTCCGCCGAGTGTTTTGAAATCGATTTAGCATGCCAAACAATATGCTGTTTTGCTAATAGACCGCCTTTCCCGCAAAGCAAAGCAGCGGCAGCGTCAAGCGGGATTCCGTCGATGAATAATTCCATTAAGCGGTTCAGCCGGAGATCGGTGTAGCGCATCAGCAGCAGCGGCGCAAGAAAATGCCGGCAGAATTGCCCGTATGCCACCCAGGGCTCTCCCGGCGTATAAAAATCAAAAGAGAGCGTATCAATCATAATTGGGCGGCCGTGCAGAAATTGAATGTTGTAAGCGCTGGCGTCTTTCAAAATCATGCCTGCATCCAAAGCCTTGCGGTGCATCTTCAGCGTCAGTAGTGCGGCGTCTTTGATCTGTCCGAAAGACCACTCATATATATATGAAACATACGGGATTTTCTCCGCCTGAATCACCAGAGCCCCCGCTTCATTGATGCACGGAACGTTCGTTTCCCAATGCCGAATCAGCATCCCGCTGCTTTGCAGTTCCTGCGCAAGACCGCTCTGCATGAACTTTTTGTACTGCGGCATATAGATCGTATTGATCTGGCGATAGATCCCCCCGTCTTCTTCAAACACGACGCCGGAAGGGTCTCGAAACGAACTGAACTCCATTTTTTGCATGGTCTGTCAATGTATTCCTTTCTATTTTTCGGTCTGCCGCGCCGTTATCAATCAACCTGCGTATCCGCGGACATAGCAGTCGGGCGGCGATATGCCGTTCAAGCTTCTGCAGCGAGAGCCGTTTTCCTGTTGCGCGGCCCTCGGCTGAGCCTCAATATTCTACTTTATCCTTGCATCATTGCTTGCCGCTGGTTAAAATTTGCCGGGTTCGCTCTGCAAGCTTTGCCGCTCCATTCATCCAAAGCGCTCCTTGCCACACGAATCTGCATGCAGCAAGCGCGCATCTCTCGCAGAATGAAGCGGTATCAGATGAAATGAG
>JBDKTD010000330.1:0-2604 GCA_039680365.1 Clostridiaceae bacterium | reverse complement strand
GACGGGAGCGCCGGACTTTGTGGACGACTAGCAGCTTCTCGAGCTGCACATCGCCTGCACGTAAAAGGAAGAGTGAGAAAAGATTGGAAGAGCAAAGCTGCAGCATAGGACTTGTAACGGAAGTTCACGGCAAACTCGCCAAGATTCGCTTTCTGCGCAGCGCGCAGTGCGCCCATTGCGGCGCCTGCCTGACGGCGGGGGAGAGCGAAATGGAAGTCGAGCTCAATAACCCCGTCGGCGCGCGGGTAGGCGACCATGTAAGCGTCAGCCTTTCACCCAAGCGCGTGGTGCAGGCAAGCCTGCTGGCGTACGCGCTGCCGCTGGGACTTCTTCTTGCCGGCGTCTGGATCGGCAGCCGAATTTCGGAACTCTACGCGCTCCTGTTCGGCGTGGCAGCCTGCGGAATCGGGTATCTGATTCTCCGGCTCGTCGAAAAGAAGGGCAAAAAGGAAAAGTTCCGGCCGAGCATCGTCGCCGTGCTGAACCGGCAAGCCGATTTGCCGAAAGAAGAATGATCGCCGCTTTGACGGCAACCGAATAGGAAACTACAAATCGCCCGCGCCCTCTGTGATTGCGGATCGCGCGGGCGAAGCGCAATCCGGGGCGGAACTGTATATGATATAGGATTGCTGATCAAAAGCGCGATACTATTAAAATAAAGGGATAGGAAACGAGAATCATGAAATTTACGCCGACTCACAAAATTGTCGCCCAAGTTGACCCGGAAATCGCCCGCGCCATGGAACTGGAGCTTGGCCGCCAGCGCGACCATCTGGAACTCATCGCTTCGGAAAACTTCGTTTCTCCCGCGGTGCTTGCCGCTATGGGAAGCCCGCTGACCAACAAGTACGCCGAAGGATATCCCGGCAAACGTTACTACGGCGGCTGCGAGTATGTGGATATCGTTGAAACGCTCGCCTGCGAACGCGCAAAAGCGCTGTTCCATGCCGATCATGCCAACGTACAGCCGCACGCGGGCGCGCAGGCGAACCTTGCCGTCTACTACGCGCTGCTCAACCCAGGCGACACGGTGCTTGCCATGAATCTCAATCACGGCGGGCATTTGACCCACGGACACACGGCCAACGCTTCCGGCAAGCTCTATCATTTTGTACAGTACGGCGTACGCGAAGACACTGGGTATATCGATTACGACGAGCTGGAACGCCTCGCGCGCGAGCATAAGCCCAAACTCATCGTGGCGGGTGCAAGCGCGTATTCGCGAATCATCGATTTCGAACGCATCGGCGCGGTTGCAAAAGAAGTCGGCGCGTATTTCATGGTGGATATGGCGCATATTTCAGGCTTAATCGCTGCGGGAGAGCACCCGAATATGTTTCCGTATGCGGACGTCGCCACCTCGACCACGCATAAGACCCTGCGCGGCGCACGCGGCGGGTTGATTCTCTGCAAGGAAGAATTCGCGGCAAAGATCGACAAGGCTGTGTTCCCCGGCATGCAGGGCGGCCCGTTGATGCACGTGATCGCCGCAAAAGCCGTCTGCTTCTATGAAGCGATGCAGCCGGAGTTCATGGTGTATCAGCACCAGATCGTGCTCAACGCCAAAACGCTTTGCGAAACGCTGCAGCACAACGGCTTGCGCATCTTCTCCGGCGGAACGGATAACCACCTGATGCTCGTCGATCTGCGCGAGCTGGGCATTACGGGCTTAAGCGTGCAGAACCTGCTGGATCAGGCGAACATCACCGCCAACCGCAACGCCATTCCGTTCGACACGCGCAATAAGGCCGAAACCAGTGGCGTGCGCTTCGGTACACCGGCGGTAACCACGCGCGGCATGAAGGAAGGGGAGATGCGGCAGATCGGCAACATGATCGCCCGCATCATCAAGGAAGGCGAATCCGCCGTGCCGCAGGTCAAGCGTGATGTGCTGGCGCTCTGCAAGCGGTTTCCGCTGTACGAGGAATAACTGAGAGAACAAGGAAGAAGCACCCGCGAGGGCGCTTCTTTTGTGTTATCTTGAGATTTATGATTGCTTGCTTGTGATACCCTACTCCAAACGGAAAAGGCGTGTTCCAAAAAGTTCGCAGTTCAAAACAACCGTTATTTGATGACGCACATTTTCTTTTTCCACATCAGTCAGTGCGGTAAAGTTTAGTAAACGATTTTGCGTTCCCCTTTCGGTAACGTTAATACTCCCGGCGAGGCGAGTATCCTGACCCTCGATATGTATAAAAATAATCAGCTGATGGTCTTTACTTCTTTTTAGCCACTCGCCGACGCTCTTCCACCACGTGCGGTCTGTTTTCCCAATCGACATTCCAAACACGACGATAATTTGGCTTTTGGAGATTGTTTTCTTGCAGTCCATTACCAACCCGTGATTGAGAGCTTCATTAATCTCCGGCTTGATGATGCGCTGCCGGATACCGGCATTCCGAGCGAAATCTTGATTTGCGATCTGATCATCTCCGTCAACGCCCATTACCATTTCATGACTGAACTTTCCATGGATATGGTAAACTTCACCGATTGTATCGCAATTTGGAGGGGTTTTACCATTAATTGCAACACCGTTGCGCCCAAGCACGTCAATACCATGATCGAAAACATGCGTATAATTGAAGTTAATAATAGAGAAGT
>JBDKTD010000293.1:0-8508 GCA_039680365.1 Clostridiaceae bacterium | reverse complement strand
GATATCTTTGGAGTAGCGGACGTTGTAATTTGCCTGATCCGGCGGGACCGTGAAAAGGGACTTTCGGCGGGCGAACGAAAAATGTACTTAACGGCGCGGCAGGTGCTCGTTGCGGAGCTCTCCGCGTCCAGCGGGAAGGAGGAGAGCGAATTCCTGCCCCTGGTTGGGGGTTAAACTGAATAGGAAAACGCCAATCACTGCATGCGGAAGGTACTCAGAATTTTGCTTGCACTGGTCGGTATAGGCGTCGGGTGCGGAATCGTAGCATGGGTCTTGTACTCGTTTAAATATCCGGGGTACGACTATGTGATGCGCTATACCACCATCCCAGCCGTGATCGCATCTCTCTACGTGGTCTTGGGCACTTTATTCGGAATCATTTTTTTTATTATCTCCCCAAAGATCATCGACGGCGTTCACGGATTCTTTCAAAGGCTTGAAAAGCGTCTGACCGAGATGCCCGCGCTGGATATTTTGTTCGGCGTGATCGGCATTATGATCGGTCTGCTGTTTGCATTCCTTTTGAGCCTGATCGTTCAAACCATCAACATTCCCTTTCTGCCGGAGATCATCACAATTCTCCTGTTCTTCATCTGCGGGTACTACGGCGGCTACATTGGCGTCACCCGCCGCACGGAGCTCATGGAAGGCGCTATCTCGCGCAAGAACCGGCTTTCCGGTACGCTCTCGCCGGACGGCGCGCGCCCGAAGGTGCTCGATACGAGCGTGATTATCGACGGGCGCATCTGCGACATCTGCCGCACGGGCGTCGTCGAGGGCAAGATTATCGTTCCCGCGTTCGTGCTTAAGGAACTGCGGCACATTGCGGACAGTTCGGACGCGATGAAGCGCGCGCGCGGCCGCAGGGGGCTGGATATCCTGCACACGATGCAGTGCGAAATGGAGCGCCGCGTTGTCGTGGAAGAGCGGGACTATGACGATGTGGACGAGGTTGATCTCAAACTGCTGCGGCTCGCCGCGGACATCGGCGGCATCCTCGTGACGAACGATTACAACCTCAACAAGGTCGCGGCTGTGCAGAACATGCCGGTTCTCAACATCAACGAACTGGCAAACGCGCTGCGTTCGGTGCTGCTGCCGGGCGAGGAGCTCTCGCTCGCCATCGTCAAGGAAGGCAAAGAAGCGGGGCAGGGCATCGGCTATCTGCCGGATGGGACGATGGTAATCATCGAAAACGGCAAAAAGCGCATTGGCGAAACAGCCGACCTCGTGGTTACCAGCGCGCTGCAGACGTCGGCTGGCAGGCTCGTGTTTGCCAAGATGCGCAGCTAGCGTCGCTTAACGGCCAAGGAACCAAGCCATCACCGCGTCTGACGCGCGGAGCCGGGCAAGAAACTCCTTGACACGGCTTTGCGCCGTCCTCTATAATACATAAGGTTCTTATCATGCGGGAACATGCCCGTATGCAGAGATAGTTTTCCGCAGGGAGACCTGCGCGACTCAATACGAAACGAGGTGGAATCGATGTTTAGGACCTATCAGCCCAAAAAGCGTCAGCGCAGCAAAGTACATGGCTTTCGCAAACGCATGAAGACGGCGGACGGCCGCAATGTACTCAAACGCAGACGCGCCAAAGGCCGCAAAGTTCTGAGCGCGTAACGGCCATTGCGTTGATCGAAACCGGACACGTACGCACAAGCGCTTGCGGCGGGCATTTGCTTGCCGCATGTTTGTATTTGCAAAAGAGTCGAACAAAGGAAGCGAATACATGAAGCGCTCTGACTCGCTCCGAAGGAAAAAGGAGTTTCGGTATACTTACCGCGCAGGCAAATCCTCCGGCGGACGGTTGTTTTCCATGGTGTACGCAAAAAACAGCGGCGCGCCGCCGAAGATCGGCTTCTCCGTCAGCAAAAAAGTCGGCAACAGCGTTGTTCGAAACCGCGTAAAGCGCAGGCTGCGCGAAGCGCTGACCCCGCTGATTCCTTTCATCCGTTCAGGCGTGAATATCATCTTCATTGCGCGGGAAGCCGTTGTGGAAGCGCCGTTTCTCACCATCCGCGAGGCTATGAACTCGCAGCTGGATCGCGCGGGCTTGATCAAGCCCCGGGAAGCGCAGAAAAACGCATGAAAAAAGTATTCGTCGCAATCATCCGGTTTTATCAAAAACAGATTTCTCCCATGCTGCCGCCGAGCTGTCGCTTTCAGCCGACCTGTTCGCAGTATGCCATTGAGGCGATTCAAAAACACGGCGCGCTCAAAGGCGGCGCACTGGCGTTCTGGCGGATTCTGCGCTGCAACCCGTTCAGCAAAGGCGGCTACGATCCGGTACCTTAACGCAAACAAAAGCAACCCGCGTCCGCGTTACTGCTACTAAAAGAACAACAAAATTTACGTGAAATAACGAGAGGAGGGCACCCCTTGCAAGGCGATTTCCCCCTGACTCAATGGGCATTCCTCGGAATGCGCTGGCTCTTTGAAACCCTGACGGGTGAAAGCATCGTTCTGACCATCATCATCTCAACGCTCCTCATCCGCGCGTTGACGGTGTTTGGCGACATCCGGTCCCGCAAATCTTCCATGAAGATGCAGGCGATTCAGCCGCAGCTGGACAAGATTCGCAAGAAGTACGAAAAAGACCCGCAGAAACTCAACACCGAACAGCAGAAGCTCATGCGCGAGCAGGGCGTCAGCATGTTTGGCGGATGCCTGCCAATGCTGATTACGCTGCCGATCTTCTTCATATTTATCGCGGCGTTCCGGCAGTGGGGCAACGAGATGATGGTTCGCATGATTCTCGCGCTGGAGGACAATACCACATCCGGCCTGCAGATGTTCCAGAGCTTCAAGTTCATGTGGGTGCACAACGTCTGGATGCCGGATAACGGCCTTTCTCCGGTCATTGCAACCGCGAAGGAATTCTTTGGCGCGGCGAACGCAAAGCTGCCGCAGCTTTTGTACTTTACGGAGCATCCCGACGCGCTGCAAAAGTTCGTCGATCTCGGCTTCTTTGTCAAGAATAGTTCCGGCGCATACACGATGGCTACCATGACGGATCAGCTTGCAGCGACTTACAACGCGCTGGTTGCGCCATGCGCGGAGTATTACAAGGGCTTGAACAACGGTTGGTTCATCTTCCCGGTTCTCGCGGGCGCAACGACGTATCTTTCCACCTGGATCATGCAGCGCCAGCAGCCGCAGAGCGCGGCCACTGGAAGCACCAACAAACTCATGCAGTGGCTCATGCCGGTGATGTCGTTTGTGTTCTGTCTGCAGTACAACGCAAGCTTCGCCATTTACTGGACGTTCAGCAACATCTTCTCGCTGGGCACCTCCATACTGATTAACCGTTCGTTTGCCAAGCAGAAGGCAGCGCTCGAGGAGGCGCAGAACACATGAGAAGCATGGAGTTTTCGGGTCACAGCGTTGACGAAGCCATTTTTGTCGGTCTCACCGAGATGGGCGTGACCATTGACGAAGTGGAGATCGAAACGATTCAGTCCGAAACCAAAGGCTTGTTCGGCATTGGCGCAAAAATGGCCGTGGTTCGGCTCACCGAGCGCGAAGTTCCGCTGGTCATGGAGATGGAGCAGGTCTATCGCAAGGAGACCGAATCCGCCGCCCGCCGGGACGCGCAGCCCCGGCGCGACAGCCGTCCGCCCCGCGGCGACAGAAATGATCGCGGCGATCACGGCGCAAGGCCGCAACGCGAAGGCGGATATTCGCAGCAGGCGAGGGAAGCGCTTCCGCGCGACCATGCCCCGGAGCCCGTTGTGGAAGAACACTACGACTACAGCGAAGAGCTCGCTAAGAATACGCCCTGCGCGGTATTCCTTGGCGAACTGCTCAATAAGATGAACGTTCCCGCGCCGGTTCTGGCGGCGGAAACGGAAAACGGCCTTCGCCTCTGCATCGACGCGGAGACCATGGGGCTCTTGATCGGCCGGCGCGGCGAAACGCTGGACGCCATGCAGTACCTTGTTTCGCTGGTTGCCAATAAAGGCCGCAAGGACGATGGCTACACGCGCGTGACGCTCGATACCGAAGGGTACCGCTCCCGCCGGGAAGAAACGCTCAAGCGCCTAGCGCGTAAGAACGCGGTGCACGTCCGCCAGACGGGGCGGCCGGTCTCGATGGAACCCATGAACCCGTACGAGCGGCGCATCCTGCACAGCGCGCTGCAGGGGTTCACCGGTGTAACAACGCACAGCGAGGGCGAAGAACCCAACCGCCACGTCGTGATTACGCCTTCCAAGTAACGATTGCACGAGCCGCCGCCCTTGGGCGGCGGCATTTGCTTATTTTGGCGCAGCGTTTGCGTTTTTATAACGCGGCAAGGAGAACCCGAGCGGCAAGGAGAACCAGAATGGAAGATACGATTTACGCGCCAAGCTCGGCCATCGGCGGGGCGATTGCGGTCATCCGCGTTTCCGGCGACCAGGCGCGGCGCGTCTGCGAGCTGCTGAATCGCGATATCACGCGCCAGCCGCGAAAACTGACGTATGTAAAACTGCAGCAAAACGGCGAGTTGATCGACGAGTGCATGGCGGTGTTTTTACCCGCGCCCGGAACTTATACCGGCGAGGATATGGCGGAACTCAACTGCCACGGCGGCATGCAGACCATCCAGCGCTCGCTCGCAGCGCTCGGTTCGCTGGGGTTTCGCCCGGCGGAAGCGGGGGAGTTTACCAAGCGCGCGTTTTTGAACGGCAAGATGGATCTTTCCGCCGCGGAAGCGGTGATGGACGTAATCAACGCGGACGCCGAGCAGAGCCTGAAAGCGGCGCTGCTGCAGCTGCAGGGGAGCGTCCGCCGCGAGATCGAAGCCGTGGAATCCTTATTACTGGATGCGCTTTCCGGCATCGACGCGGCGATCGACTACCCCGACGAGGCGGAAGCGGATACGCTGCTTGCCTTGCCGGAGTCGCTGGAACAGGCGAAACGCCGCGTGGAAACGCTGATTGCCGAGTCCCGGCGCGGGCGCGTCCTGCGCGACGGCCTCCGCGTTGCCATCGTTGGCAGGCCGAACGTAGGCAAGTCTTCGCTGATGAACGCGCTGCTTGGAACGGACCGCGCCATCGTAACCGCCGAGGCGGGGACGACGCGGGATTTGATCGACGAAAAAACGAGCTTCCAGGGCGTGCCGGTGCGGCTGATCGACACGGCGGGCATCCGTGAAGCGGACAACGAGGCGGAGCGCATCGGCGTTGACCGCGCGCGCGAGGCGATTCAAACGGCGGACGTCGTCTGCGCCGTGCTGGACGCTTCCGTTCCGCTGAGCGCCGAAGACGAAACGCTGTTGCGGGAAACCGGCGGCGTGACGCGGTTGGTTCTGCTGAATAAGTCCGATCTGGCGCAAAACGGCATTTCTTCCGCACCGGAAAGCGTCCGCGTCAGCGCTAAGACTGGAGAAGGGTTGGACGAACTGAAGACCGCAATTCTGCGTCTTGCCGCGCCGGAACGCGGCGACGGCGCGTACATCACCAACGAGCGGCATATCCGCGCGCTGGAACGCGCGCTGGAATCGCTGAACGACGCAACATGCGCTGCCGAACTCGACTGCGCGGCAACGGATGTGAAAAACGCCCTGCATTATCTCGGTTCCATCACGGGAACGGACGTGGACGCGAGCGTGCTAGACCGCATCTTCGAGCGGTTCTGCGTCGGGAAATAGCCTGCACCGCAAATGACTGCAAACGGACAGGGAGAGAACTGCATGAATGGAACAGTAACCTTTCGGAGAGTATTGTCCGAAGAAGTCCCCACGCTTGTCCGCCTGCGGCTCGCAACAAGGGAGGAGACGTATCGTGGCATCTATCCAGACGAGTGGATCGACGGGTTCGACATCGCCGCTTCCGAAGAGCGCTTTCGCAGGATGGCATCGGATCCGGAACAGAACGTGCTTTTCATCGAGAGGGACGGCGAAACGGCAGGCTATCTTTGCTATGGCAGAGAGCAGGAAGCGACGATGCCAAAGGACTCGATCTGCATCAACATGCTCTACCTTCTAAGCGCGTTTCAGCGGCGGGGAATCGGCGCATTGGCGCTGGAGCAGGTGCGCGCGTATTGCCGCTCCATCGGGCGCAAGCGTTTCTACAACGGCTGCAATTTACACAACGAAAATGCTGTTCGGTTTTACCAGAAGATGGGCGGCCGTATGATCAGTTGGAGCACGGTTGCCGGAAACAAAGCGAAAGATCAGATTGTTTTCGAACACCTTGTGCCGCCGCTAGCGGAAGCAATCAAACCATAAAACAAAGAGCCGGGTGACCGGCTCTTTTGCATTTTGATTTTCTTTGAGGTCAACCGAAGATTCCCCGTTTCGGAATAAACGCGGAGTCGAAGTGCTCCAGAACTCCGCCGTAGGTTTCCGCGGCGTAGATCGCCTTGGTGGTGAGCTCCGTGACCGGCTCCTTTTCGAGCGGGGTGATCGCGTGCAGCACCAGATAGTACGAAGGCTCGCGCTCGGGGATATAGTCGTTTTCGCCAATGGCGAAGCCCATCGTTTTGGCACCCTCCGCAAACAGCGCTCTGCCGTTGGAACTGGGAAAGTAGAAGTGCAGGTTGATTCTCCGGAACGCCTTGCTGTCGTCGCCGCGGTCGCGGAGAGACTGGATATACTGCTCGTTATCGACAGACTGCTTTTTGGCGTTGTCCGGCACGAGCAGGCGGTAGTATGTTTGCCGGTTCGGCTCTTCGGCCTTGAAGCACTCCAGCTTGAGCTCGTCCTCTTCCGCGCAGTACGCCATCAGCGGCACGAGCAGGCGCGCATCCGAGGTGTAAAAATAGTAACGGCGCTGCGCCGCAATGTCGATCCAGCCGACAAACGCGCACTTTACCCCGAGAATTTTGAGGCATTCCTTGCTGACGCCGTCCAGCGCGCGCTGTTCCCGCGCACTAAAGGACTGCGCGTCGGGCTTTTTAGCATAGCAGGAAACGTAGAGCAGCGTCGTAAAATCGCCAAGCGAATCAAACTCCTCCACGTAGCGCAAATCCACATGGAAGCGTGCCGGAAGCCCTTGCAATTCCCAGTCGTAGACGTACCACTCACTCATGGATCAATACCGCTTTGATGCGCCGAACGCCCGCGCTCGACGCCTCCTCCTTTTTAATTTCGAAACGGCCAAGCTCGCCGGTATGGGTCGCGTGCGGGCCGCCGCAGATTTCGCAGCTGACGCCTTCGACGGTATATACCTTGACCTTGGAGCCGTACTTGCTCTCAAACAAGCCGATCGCACCGCCCGCTTTCGCTTCGTCCACGGTCATCTCGGCGCAGGTAACGGGGATATCCTTCTGAATCGCGTCGTTGACGAACGCTTCCACGGCGGCAATCTCTTCCGGGGTGAGCTTGCGTGGGAAGCTGAAGTCAAAACGCAGCCGTTCGGCGGTGATGTTGCTGCCCTTTTGGGCAACGCTGTCATCCTGTAAGACATGCCGTAAGCCCGCCTGCAGGAGATGGGTCGCGGTATGCAGACGCGCGGTTTCTTCCGTATGATCGGCAAGCCCGCCCTGGAAGCGCTGCTCGGCGCCCGCATGGGACAGCTCCTGATGCGCTTTGAACGCTTCCGCAAATCCGTCGAGATCGACTTTCAGCCCGCGCTCCTGCGCGAGTTCCTGCGTCAGCTCGATGGGGAAGCCGTAGGTGTCGTAGAGATGGAACGCGGAAACGCCGTCGATGACGGTTCCTTCGAGCGTGGAAGCCAGACGTTCAAACTCGCGGATGCCCTTTTTGAGAGCGTGTTCGAAGCGCTGTTCTTCCTTGGTCAGCTCGTCCATGATCTTGTCGTGGTTGTCCCGCAGTTCGTGGTAGAAATCGCCGTACTGCGCAATGACCGCTTCGGAAATGGCCGAGAGGCTGCCGTCCGGAATGCCCAGCTGCGTGGAAAAACGGATCGCCCGGCGGATCAGCCTGCGGAGGATGTAGCCTTGATCCACGTTGCTCGGCGTAATGCCGCGCTGGTCGCCCAGCATGAACGTTGCGCACCGGATATGGTCGGCAACGATGCGGAACATACGGGTGACTTCTTCGCTTTCATCATACCGCTTGCCGGAGAGTTTTGCAATTTCGCCGATAATGCCGGAAAACGCGTCCGTATCGTAAACGCTCTTGACGCCCTGCAGGGTTGCAACCGTGCGGTCGAGGCCCATGCCGGTATCGACGTTCTTCTGTTCGAGCGGGATGAACTTGCCTTCCGCGGTCTTCTGGTATTCCATAAAGACGTTGTTCCAGATTTCCAGATACTTGCCGCAGTCGCAGCCGGCTTTGCAGTCCGGGCCGCAGGGCGCTTTGCCGGTGTCGTAAAAAATCTCCGTATCCGGGCCGCAGGGGCCTGTCTGTCCGGCGGGGCCCCACCAGTTGTTCTTTTTCGGGAGGAACACGATGTGGCTGGGGGATACGCCGTTATTAACCCAGCAGTCGTGGGCAACGGTATCGCGCGGGGCGTTCTCATCGCCCTCAAAGCAGGTAAAATACAGAAGGTTCGGGTCGATGCCGAGCCAGCTCTTGCCGGTCAGAAACTCCCAGGAAAACGCGATGGATTCCTTTTTAAA
>JBDKTD010000076.1:0-5504 GCA_039680365.1 Clostridiaceae bacterium | reverse complement strand
CGGTGAGCCGCTCCACTTCGTCAAATGCGAGCATGCGCGCTTTCGTTTTAAACTGCTCCTTGAACTTTGGGTTGTCGATTCTTGCGTCGCCCGCGGCGACCACGAGCGCGCACCCTTCCCCCAGCGCGAACGACAGCGTCTTGGCAATCCTTGCCGGGCGAACGTCCAGCGTCTCGGCCGCGAGCTCAACCGTTGCGGAGGAGGTATCAAACTCCCAAACGCGCTGAACCATGCCGCGCGCATTGAAATATTCTTTTACGGATTCAATGGACATCTTCTTTTCTTCCTCTGCTTGCAAAATGCCGCCGGAACGCCGGCGGCTTTAAACGATGCTGGTATGCTGTTTTTTGTACTGCTCTGTTGTCCCGGCGTTGCTACAGGCGGTCGGGATAGAGCGTCTGGAAAAACGTCAGGTATTTTCTTCCGCAGTACACATTCTTTGCCGTGCGCAGCTCGTAGGAAGCTCCTTCCACGGAGAACATCATTTTATAGGTGCCCATCAGGCCCATACTGACCACTTTTTCCAGCGGAAAGCTATGGGTTCCAACGCCGATGGCGGTCTTCGTGATAAAGAGTTTTCCCGTTTCCAGCGGACGGCTCTTATGCCCCAGTTCCACGCCGATGAGCTTAACGTTTTCGTCCGAAAACGCGATTTCGTTCTCGCCCAGCGACTCGATATACGCCTTCAGGCGTTCGTTCTGCCAAACGTCCCAGTCCCGTACTGTGGAAAATGGCGCGTCTTCGCCCTCAAAAAACCCTGTTTCGGTATAACGCACGCTCATGCCGCAGTCGCAGAAAAAGCGGTCGCCCTTACTGCGCAGCGTGCCGGGTTTTCCGCATTTAGGGCAGAAGTACAGGGCGTTTTCCAGCCCTTCGGCAAGCCCTTTTCCGCGAAAACGGTACGGCTGTGGCTGCATGCACTGGCGCTCGAACGCATCCTCGGCGATGTCCTCGCGGATATGGCGGTTCACTTCCTCCGGCGTCATAGCCTTGAGCTCTTCCGGCGAATAGACATGCACAAGCCTGCCAACGATGCGGCCTTTTCTGACGGAGTGCGCCCAGCGCGGCATGGTCAAATACCCGCCTTCAAAGCGGTAGGTCACAAGCGAAGCGCCCGTCGCTTTGGCAAGCTTACCCGTTGCGGGAAAGATCGGCCCTGTTACGCCGTTGAACGAGCGATTGCCTTCCGCAAACAGGCAGACGTTGCTCTTTTGGCGGATGGTGCGGATAACGTTCAGCGCCGCCGTAGCATCTGTCGTTCCTTTTGTGCGGGAAATCGGCGCAAAGCAATATTTGAGCAGCCACGAAACAAAGCCCTTGCGAAACACATGCTCGCTAGCCACAAAATACATATGATCCGGAAAGCTCAGCGCAATCAGCGCGGGATCCAGGTCGATATTGTGATTGGCCGTTATCAGGAACGGCCCCTTGCCGGGATCTACGGGTTCTCCCTCAAAACCGTAGATGTTCTTTATGATGCCGCCGAGCGTTGCCTTCAGAAAGAACCATATAGTGCGGTGCCGTTTTTGTACTTGTTTCAGCGCTTGTTCCAATGCCGTTCACCTGCCTGTCCGTAATGCACTCGAGTCTGCCGCTCCGGCGTTTGTCCGCTTTTACTGGGCAACACCGATTCTGCATTTATTATACTATGCGGCTTTTGCATCAGGCAACGCAGGCATAGCCAGTAAAAGCGCGTTTCAGACGGTTTCCGCCGATGATTCGCCGCCTCGCCGGAATATCAGCGCAATGGCGATTACGGCGACAAACGACAGCGCGGCTCCGAGGAAGAACGGCGCGGATGCGGATACCTCTTTCCAGAGAACACCCGCAACAACCGAAGCGGGCAAAAGCGCAATTCCGGTCAGCGTGCCGTGCAGGCCTAGTACGGCGCCCTTGTGTTCGGGCGGCGCGAGCACCGCTATCAACGCGCGCTCCACGCCCGCCGTCATGGCGGTGTACACGCCGTAAAGCGCGAAGAGCAGCAAGAACGAAATTCCGCTCTTTGCCAAGGCAAAGCCGAGATAGGTGAGCGAAAACGCAAGATAGCCAAAGACGAGCAGCCGCTTTTTGCCAATCCTGTCGGAGAGTTTTCCCATCGGCAGCGACAGCACCGAACTGACGACGTTGTAAAGCAAATACAGCAGAATCACGCTGACCGCGTCGTAGCCTACGTCGTAGGAACGCAAGAGCAAAAATGTGTTGGAAGAGTTGCCAAGGTTAAAGACGAATGCCGTGATCAAAAACAGTCTGAGCCGTAGATCGAGCGACTTCCAAGAAACACGCGGATGTTTTTCTGTTTGCTTCACGACAGCCTGCTTCCGTTCGCGGACGAACGAAAGGACAATCATACCGCAGACCGCCGGAATCAGCGAAAAGAGAAAAACGCGCTGATAGTCCGTTACGCCAGCGCCGGCGCGGAGGATGAAATACGAAGCGAGAACGCCGAGCGCGCTGCCAAGCATATCCAGCGCTTTATGCAGTCCAAAAGCCGTGCCTTGTTTTGTCTTTGCCGCGTTTTCGGAAACCAGCGCGTCCCGGGGAGCAACGCGCACGCCCTTGCCAAAGCGGTCGATGACGCGCGCGGTCAAAACGCCCACCCAGGAGGTGGAAAGAATCAGCGCCACTTTGTAGATCAAAGCAGTGCTGTAACCCGCGATCGTGAGCGCTTTTTTACGCTTGTACCGGTCGCCGAGATATCCGGAAAACACCTTCATCAAACTGGCGAGGCTCTCCGCAATGCCTTCGATAATGCCGACCAGCTCGGGCGTTGCGCCAAACGCCGTGACCAGATACAGCGGAATCAGCGGGTAGACCATCTCCGTGGAAGCGTCCATAAACAGGCTTGTCAGCCCGATGAGGAGGATATTGCGGAATCCTCTTTTCTTCTCTTCTTGCGCAAGCCGCGCGCTGTCAAGGCTCTCCGCCGGGACGACTTCCGCCTGATCCGTCGAATTTCGCTCCAAGATACTACCTCCGCCACTGTAAAAAAACTTCCCAGCCCCCAAAAAACTCGAAGCGCGGCTATTCCTTCGCCTGCTCCTGCGGTTCCGTGGGAGCGCCCGTCAGCTTTGCGTTCAGCGCGCGAACGCGGGCTGCGTCAAACTTGACCACTTCGCGGTCGTAGGTCACAAAGCCGTTCGTCTCCTGCTCCACGTCCGATAGCTGCGTGTAGACGGCGGCGGCAAGACCCTTTTCCTTTGCCGTCAGCACTTCGCGCGCATAGAGGCGTTCAAAGCTCTTCATGAGCGCTTCGGCCGTCTTGCAGCGCTTGTAGCCAAACTCCTTTTGGCTGAAGCTATGCTCGGCAATATGCCGACTGTAACCGCCGAACTCCGAAAGCACAACGGCTCTGCCGAGCGCGTCTGACGCAAAGCGGTACGGCTTGTAGTATACGTGCAGACTCTTGAGGTCGCCGCCCTTCTGATCGTGCCAGCCGCTCGCATGGTCGATGGTGCGCGTTTTATCCAGCGCGCGGATTTCCTCCACGGCGCGGTTTGCGTCGAACTGACCCCAGCCTTCGTTGAACGGAACCCAAACGGCGAGGCTGCAGACGTTGAAGAGATGATGGACGGTTTCCTTCAGTTCCCGCGCATACGCCTCTCTGCCGCGCACTTCCTCGCGGGCAAAATAGGCATAGTCGCTGTCCGGATGCGAGTTGCCCAGCACCAGCGGAGAAGCGATGGCGAATGTTCCGTAAAGTCCGCCGCCGTTGACCATGTCCTGCCAAACGAGCATGCCGAGCCGGTCGCAGTGGTAGTACCAGCGCAGCGGTTCAATTTTGATGTGCTTTCTGAGCATGTTGAAGCCCATGGACTTCATCAGCGAGATATCGTAAATCATCGCTTCGTCCGAAGGCGCGGTGTAAAGGCCGTCCGGCCAGTACCCCTGATCCAGTACGCCGCTGTGGAAGTACGGCTGGTTGTTCAAAAAGAGCCTTGGCTTGCCTTCCGCGTCTTTTTCGACCGAGAACTTGCGCATGGCAAAATAGCTCTCCACGCGGTCTTTTTCCATGGAAACGGAAAACTCGTAAAGCTTCGGATTCTCCGGACTCCAGGGTACGGCCTCCGCAAGGGGAATCCGAACGGGAAGCCCGTCCGTAAACGCAACTTCGGTCATGCCAAACTGGATGCTGCCCGCGCCGCCGCAGTTCGTCAAGAGAACCAGCTCAACAGCCTGTTCGTCAAACAGCGGTGTGATTTGGAGTTGTTCAATTCTGCGTTTCGGCACGCGTTCCATCCAAACCGTCTGCCAGATGCCGCTCTGAGGCGTATACCAGATGCCGCCGGGCTTGCTGCTCTGCTTGCCGCGCGACCAGCAGGAGGTATCCGTTTCGTCCCGCACGCGAACCACCACTTCGGCTGCGCCGCCCTGCGGGAAAAACTCGGTGACGATCGCGGAAAACGGCAGATAGCCGCCCGCGTGGTTGACAACGGACATGCCGTTGACCCGCACTTCCGCAAACTGATCCACCGCGCCGAAGTGCAGTATCAAGTCTTCCTGATTCTGGTCGAACCCTGCGGGCGTTTCCACATACCGCCGGTACCAGAGGCATTCGCTCGGCAGGAGCGTACGTTTGACGCCGGAAAGCTCGCTCTCCGGCGAAAACGGAACAAGAATCGTGCCGTCAAAGCGCTGCGGCGGCGTTTGCGTGCCCAGCGGGGTGAACGCGTATTCCCACGCGCCGTTGAGCGAGTAATAGCTCTGCCGCCGGAACTGCGGGCGTGGATATTCCGGCAGGATATTGTTTGGTTCGAGCGCTTTGCCCCATTTTGTCAGCATGTCTTTCCTCCTGCGCTGCTGCGGTATCGTCGGCGGCTTGCGCCGCTTTTTAACAAGTCTATATAAGGAGAAGCGTCATTCTTTGGTGACGCTGGCTTTGTCCACCTGCACGACTGCGTAGCAGTTTTTCTCCAGCGCGAGCACGCGTTCGCTGATTTTGCTGCGCACTTCTTCGTCCGAAAGCGCAAAGCCATACGGCACCACGACGTCGAACACGAGGTTGGTATGCGTGTGCCCCGGCACAACGCGGAAATCGTGCACCGTCAGGCTCTTATCCAGTTCGTGCACAAGAGCGGTAATCTCTTCTTTGAGGCGTTTCGTCTGCTCGTCCTGCAGCGCGACGGGGTCCATATGGATCACCGCTTCGCAGCCGCACTCCGTGCGCAGACGCTTTTCGAGGTTATCCACCGTGTCGTGCAGCTCAATCATGTTGCCGTCCGCAGGAACTTCCGCATGGAGCGAAATCATCACGCGCCCCGGCCCGTAATCGTGCACCACCAGATCGTGCACGCCTACGATGTCCTTGTCGCCCAGCACGATTCGCTCGATCTTCTCAACGAACTCTTTTTCCGGCGGCTGTCCAAGCAGCGGACTGATGGTTTCCTTCGCCGCCATCACACCGGTGTAGAGAATGAACAGCGCGACAACAAGACCCGCCCAGCCGTCGATCGGGAAGGTTGTCCAACGGGAAACGAAGGTGGTAATCAAAACGACCGTAGTTGCCG
>JBDKTD010000240.1:0-5959 GCA_039680365.1 Clostridiaceae bacterium | reverse complement strand
AAATGTTCTGCTTCCCCAGGTTTTGTCCCTGTGTTATCAGACAAACGACATCACGTTGCACGGCAGCAGCCGGATGCCAAGGATGAACACCTCGTCCGCATAGGAAATCACGTCGTTCGGAATGGTTTTTGTTAAAAAGTCGCTTCGGCCAACCACGGTAAACTGGCTCTTTTGATACACCACGTCGTACACCGAATTTGGCCACTTGGAAGATTCCACGCGGTTGACGATGACGCAGAGCACCGCGCGGTAGCCTTCTTCGGTTCTGCCCGCCTCAAAATACGCAACCCGCGCGGCAAGCAGAATATCCTCCGCGTCGTAAGCGCCGCTGGAAACGTTTGGCAGTTCCTGTGAGGACGTCTGCTGCGGCGTTGGCGGCGCGGTCGGCACGGGCGTATCCGTCGGAATTGGTTCCGGCGTCGGGTCGGGTTTTGGCGTTGCGGTGGGCTTTGGCGTTGCGGTCGATTTTGGTTTCGTCGCCGCCTTTTCGGTCGCTTTCGGGGTGGCGGTCGCTTTTAGCGTTGGCGTTGGTTCCGGCGAAGGCGTGGGCGTTGGCGAAGGCGTCGGCGTCGGTGGTACGGTCGGCACGGCGGTCGGGGTGATCACCGGCGTTGCCGTCGGCTCCTTTGTGGCGAGCAGTATCGCCTCGGAATCCAACTCCACACTCTGACCGGGCGCGCTTTTCTCCGCTTCCGTGGGCGAAAGCACGGTCATCGAATAACTCTTCCCGGCCGTCGCGTCGCCAATGGCGACCAGTTCCGGCGTAGGCGACGGCGTTGCCAGATCAACGACAAACACCTGCGCTTCCCCTTCGCAGCCGAAAAGGAAGCAGCAGAGTGAAGCCGTAATCAGAATTCGCGCAAGTTTTTTGATGAACCCGTCTTTCTTTGGCAATCAATCGCATCCTTTATTTAGAGGATGTATTTATGGATGTCGTCCTCGTGGTACTCCACGCCGATGTGCTCGTCCACATACGCCGCGTCGATGACCAGCTCGATTTCCGGGTGTTGTCCGTTGGCGTTGAAGGAGATATCGTCGAGCAGGTTTTCCATCACCGTGTGGAGACGGCGCGCGCCGATATTCTCCGTGTTTTCGTTGGCGATGTAGGCATACTTGGCAATCTCGTGCAGCGCGTCCGGCGTAAAGGTCAGCTTGACCTTGTCCGCCGAAAGCAGCGCCGCGTACTGTTTGGTCACGGCGTTTTCCGGCTGAGTCAGAATCTTTTCAAAGTCTTCCTGCGTCAAATCTTCCAGCTTGACGCGGATGGGGAAACGCCCCTGCAGTTCGGGGATCAAGTCGCTCACCTTTGCCGTATGGAACGCGCCCGCCGCGATAAAGAGCATGTAGTCCGTCTTCACCGGTCCGTACTTGGTGGTGACCACGCAGCCTTCCACGATGGGCAAAATGTCCCGCTGGACGCCCTCGCGGGAAACGTCCGGCCCGCCCATGCGCTCCGCGCCGGCGATCTGGTCGATTTCGTCAATGAAGATGATGCCGTCCTGTTCGGCCTTTTCCAGCGCTTCACGGTGCACGTCGTCCATGTCGATGCGCTTTTCGCTCTCCTGCTGAATGATCACGCGGCGTGCTTCCCGAACGGGGAGCTTGCGGCGCTTGGTCTTTTTGGGGATCAAGTCGCCAAACATTTCGCCGATGTTAAGGTCGATGCCCGCGGCGAACATCGCGTCGTTCGGGCCGTTCTGCTCCTCCACCTCAACTTCGACAAGCTCGTGTTCTAGCTTGCCCGCGCGGAGTTCCGCAAGCACGCGCTCGCGCTCGGTATAGCTCCTTGCTTTCTCTTCCTCGCTGGGCTCCGGCTCGTTCGCCTGGGGCTGACCCGCGCCAAGCAGCATCTGCAGCGCATTGGGCTGCTTGTGCTCGCGCTTCTTTGCGCCCGGCAGCAGCAGATCGACCAGCGTCTGCTCGGCGGCGGCTTCCGCAATCAGCTTTACGCCGTCCATCTTGCGGTTGAGGCAAATACGGATAGCGGCGTCCACCAAATCGCGCACCATGCTCTCCACGTCGCGTCCGACATAGCCGACTTCCGTATACTTGGTGGCTTCCACCTTGATAAACGGCGCGTCAACGAGCTTGGCAAGCCTGCGTGCGATTTCGGTTTTGCCTACGCCCGTGGGCCCGATCATGATGATGTTCTTCGGGGTGATCTCTTCGCGCAGCTCTTCGCTGAGCTGGCTCCTGCGGTAGCGGTTGCGGAGGGCGACCGCCACGGCGCGTTTGGCTTTGTCCTGGCCGATAATGTATTTATCCAGCGCTTCAACAATTTCTCTTGGCGTCAGTATCATAGCGCTCAGACCTCCTCAACGGTGATGTTGCCGTTGGTAAACACGCAGATATCGCTGGCAATGCGCAGCGCCTTTTCCGCAATCTGCTCGGCGGAAAGCTCGGTGTTCGCCTTGAGCGCTTTGGCCGCCGCCAGCGCGTACATGCCGCCGGAACCTATGGCCGCAATGCCGTCGTCCGGGTCGATCACTTCGCCCGTACCGGAGATGATCAAAAGCTCGTCTTTATTGGCCGCAATGAGCAGCGCCTCAAGCTTATGCATAATCTTGTCGCTCCGCCAGTCCTGCGCAAGCGATACCGCGGCGCGCGTCAGGTTTCCGCTGTACTGTTCCAGCTTCTTTTCGAACCGCTCGCAGAGCGAAAACGCGTCCGCAACCGAACCCGCAAAGCCGACCACGACCTGATCGTGATACAGCCGTTTGACCTTTTTTGCCGTCGCTTTCATTACGACGGATTCGCTCATCGTCACCTGTCCGTCGCCCGCGACGGCGCACTTGCCGTCTTTTTGTACGGCGATAATCGTTGTTCCCCTGAGTTCCACGAAGGGTTCCTCCTGTATGCAATGCTCCGGTGACTTTTTTGCTTTGATGAATAACGATCTGCAAAGAAAAAAGGCCTTTGAGCCGGTAATTTTCTACCTGTTTACCATACTAACACAAAACGGGCGCGTCCGCCCGTGCTGCGCAATTCGTTTTCAATTCTTTCACGATTTTTCAGCGGTCTGCTGTTATTTTGCCGCAGTGCGGGGCTTCTTCGGAACTCCATACCGTTTTGTACGGCTGACCGACCCGTATGCGTATTCTTTCTCAGCAGAGATGGCTGAGATCCTTCACGATTGCGAGCGCCTGCTCGGCCAGCACCGTGTAGCGCTCCCGCTTGTTTCGGATGCGCTTTTTCGGCGGATCCATAATGCCGAAGGTCACGTTCATGGGCTGAAAGTCGTCCCCTCGGTATTCGGCAACATAGTGGCCGAGAGAGCCGATGGCGGTCTTTGCCGTAAAGTCGAACGGCGGCAGCCCGTGAAGGTAACGATCCATGCCGATGGCGGCAGTCAGACCGCTGGACGCGGACTCCACGTACCCTTCCACGCCGGTCATCTGACCCGCAAAGAACAGTCCAGGCACGCTCTTTGCCTGATAATCGAAATTCAGGAGCTTCGGCGACTGCAAAAACGTGTTGCGGTGCATCACGCCGAAGCGTGCGAACTCCGCATGCTCCAACCCCGGTATCATGCCGAACACGCGTTTCTGCTCGCCGAACTTGAGATTCGTCTGGAAGCCAACGATGTTATAGAGCCTGCCCGCCTTGTCGTCCTGCCGCAGCTGGGCAACCGCGAACGGCGCGTTATCTTCCGTTTCCAGACCAACGGGCTTCATCGGCCCGTAGCAGAGCGTGAGTTCCCCGCGCTTTGCCATCACTTCCACCGGCATGCAGCCTTCGAATACGCGCGGCGTTTCAAACGAATGGAGTTCCGCCGTTTCCGCCGTAATCAGCGCGCGATAGAAGGCAAAGTACTCGTCCTTCGACATGGGGCAGTTGAGGTAATCGTCCCCTCTGCCATAGCGCGAGGCGCGGAACACCTTTGTCATGTCGATGGAGTCCAATAAAACACTCGGCGCCGCCGCGTCGTAAAAATGCAGCGGTTCGCCGAAAACACGGCTCAGCTCCTCAGCGAGCGCGTCGCTCGTGAGCGGGCCGGTCGCGATAATCGCGGGCGGCTCCGGCAGGCGGACGACTTCCTCGCTGAACAGAGCGATATTCGGATGGTTTTTAATTTCTTCGGTAACCCTGTTGGAGAACCCCTCGCGGTCGACCGCCAGCGCGCCGCCCGCGGGAACGCGGGTTTCGTCGGCAACGCGAAGCACCAGCGAATCTAGCAGCCGCATCTCCGCCTTGAGCAGGCCGACGGCGTTTTCCACGCGGTCGGAGCGCAGGGAGTTGCTGCAGACGAGTTCACACAGCGCATCGCTCGTATGCGCGGGCGATTTCTTACGGGGCTTCATTTCAAAAAGGTCTACGCCGTAGCCGCGCTTTGCGAGCTGATACGCCGCTTCGCACCCCGCGAGCCCCGCGCCGACGACGCTGACCCGCCGTTCGCTCATTCGGCTTCGCCTTCCTGTTCTTGTTCTTCTTTGTTTTTTTTGACCGCGCGGTGAATATAGCCGCATTCCTTATTCATGCACGCGATATAGCTGCCGTTCTGGCCGATTTTCTGCACCATCATGCCGCCGCACTTTGGGCAGGCCATTTTGGTGGGTTTGTCCCAGGAGACAAAGTCGCACTCCGGATACTTCTCGCAGCCGTAGAACGCCTTGCCTTTCTTGCTCTTGCGCTTGATGAGCGCAGCCCCGCACTTGGGGCACGGCACGTCGATTTTATCCACAATCGCCTTGGTGTTGCGGCAGGTGGGAAAATTCGGGCAAGCCAGGAACTTGCCGAAGCGCCCCATTTTATACACCATCATCGCGCCGCACTTTTCGCATACGATGTCCGAAACCTCGTCCGGAATCTTTTCCGGCGGCGCTTTTTCCAAAGCGACTTCGACCTTTTCATGAAACGGCGCGTAGAACTTACCGAGCACGTCCACCCAGCCGACTTTATCTTCTTCCACCTCGTCGAGCTGCGTTTCCATCATGGCCGTAAACTGAACGTCCACGATTTCGTCGAAGTTTTCGAGCATGAAGCGGTTGACCACAAAGCCAAGTTCGGTGGGAATGAGCTGTTTCTTTTCGCGGGCGATATAGCCGCGTTCCACGATGGTGGAAATCGTGGGCGAATACGTGCTGGGGCGACCAATGCCCTTTTCTTCCAGCGCCTTGACCAGTGTCGCTTCCGTGTAGTGCGCCGGGGGCTGGGTAAACTTTTGCTCGCTGGAGACCTTTTCGGTTTTGTAGTGCTCGTCCACCTTGATTTCCGGCAGCGTGCCTTCCTTTTCCTGCTCGTCGTCGCGGCCTTCGGTGTAGACGACGGTGAAGCCTTCGAACATCGTGCGCGTTCCGTTGGCGCGGAAGGTTTCGCCTTCGCAGTCCAGCGTCACCTGAGTTGTAGCATACACTCCGTCGCTCATCTGGCTTGCGAGGAAACGCTCGTAAATCAGTTTGTACAGACGGTACTGTTCGCTCGTTAAAGAGTCCTTGATACTGGCGGGTTCCAAATCGACGCCCGTTGGACGAATGGCCTCGTGCGCGTCCTGCGCACCGGCGCGGCCTTTGTAAAAGTTCGGTTTTTCCGGGATGTAGTCCTTGCCGAAACGCTTTTCAACAAACGCCCGCGCGGCGGTCTGCGCTTCGCTTGCAACGCGGACAGAATCCGTGCGGATGTAGCTGATCAAGCCGACCGCACCTTTGGAACCCAGTTCGATGCCCTCGTAGAGCTGCTGGGCAATCATCATGGTGCGCTTGGTGGTAAAGCCGAGCTTGCGGGAAGCTTCCTGCTGGAGGCTGCTGGTGGTAAACGGCGGCGCGGGATGGCGCGTCTTAACACCGTCCTTGACGTCGGTTACAACGAACAAACCGCTCTTGATGCGCTCCAGAACGGCGTTGGTTTCCTCTTCGGTATGCAGGTCGCGCTTTTTTCCGTCCTCGCCGTAATACTTGGCTTCGAAGCTCTTTTTACCCGCGACGTCCCGCAGTTTGACGGAGAGGTTCCAGTACTCTTCGGC
>JBDKTD010000248.1:0-5948 GCA_039680365.1 Clostridiaceae bacterium | reverse complement strand
GCGGTGCCTTCGCCGAACTGGTCGATGTTCTTTTTGAACCGCTCGTCGGCAAAATACATCTGTCCGAGCCCTGCAAGGATTTCATCCGTGCAGACATAGTAGCTTTCCGTAATCAGCGCTTGCCACTCCTTGACGAGCGCTTGAACGCGGCTGTCTTTCGGATCGGTGCCGATCAGCGCGGCAAACCCGCGTGTGACCTCTGCGGAACGCTCCTGAATGCGGGCGAATTCCTCATCGGTGTATTTCGCCGTGCGGCGCGCGCTCTCGCGGTAAGCTTCCGTATTGCCCCAGCGGGCTTTCGCCTCCTCGGCGTACTGGTCGCGCAGTTCGTCTATCTTTGACGTATCGAATGGTTTGAATTCCATTTCTGTTTCTCCTTTCAACGCATTGGAAACGAGTGTAATGAGTCCGTCCAGCCGATCGCGTTTCTGCAGGAGCAGCGTTCGGTGTTCCTCCAGCGCGCGCGCACGGTCGAATTCCGGCGAAGCGAGAATTTCGGCAATGTCGCTCAGCGGAAAATCCAGTTCCCGGTAAAACAGGATTTGCCAGAGCCGCTCAACTGCCGCTTCATCGTAATACCGGTAGCCGGAATCCGCGATTTCGCTCGGGTGCAGAAGCCCGATCTCATCGTAATAGTGCAGCGCGCGGATGGAAACGCCCGAAAGCCTGCTCAGCGCGCCGATGGAACGTTTCAACTTCACTCACCTCCCGACAAGTATGGTAAACCATACCGTAACGTCAGAGTCAAGTACTTTTTTTTCATCCGTAAAAGTTGCCTGTTTTTTTACCGCGGTCATATGCTGAACACGTGATTTGTGGTATGATCGGTTTTATGAAGCAGAGAGAATTATTGGATTTTTTACACGCGCTGGAGTGCCTCAAAACCAACGGCAGGCACAGCGTTACTTGCGGAGGCATTACGGAGACCGTTGCCGCGCATTCCTGGCGGCTTGCGGTGTTTGCCATGCTGATTTTGCCGGAGTTTCCGGAAATTGACGGCGATAAGCTCATCCGCATGTGCCTCATCCACGACTTTGGCGAGGCGATCACCGGGGATATTCCGTCGTTTCTCAAGACGGACGCCAACGAGGAAACGGAAACGGACGCCGTCGGCGCGCTGGTTCGACGCCTGCCGGAGCCGCAGAGAGGCATGTTTTCCGCGCTGTTTGCCGAAATGGACGCCATGCAGACCAAAGAAGCGCGGCTCTACAAAGCGCTGGACAAGATGGAAGCGGTCATTCAGCACAATGAGAGCGACCTTTCCACATGGATTCCGCTGGAGTATGAGCTGAACCTCACCTACGCGGTGGAGAACGCCGCGGAGTTTCCCTACCTTAAAGAACTGAGGGAACTCATGCAGGAAGATACGATTAAGAAAATCGCCGCAAAATAGACTAACAGTTTCGGAACAAAGGAGAAATCATCATGAGCACTTATTTAGACCTTGTTAAGCGCCGCGAAAGCTGCCGCAACTTCGACCCGAACCGGCCGGTGGAGAAGGAGAAGCTCGCGCTTTGCGCCGAAGCGGCATGGCTTGCGCCTTCCGCCTGTAACAGTCAGCCCTGGCGATACTTAATCGTGACGAACCCGGAATTCGTGCAGAAGCTTCGCCCGCTGATGCAGGAGTTCGGCATGAACAAGTTCGTCAACCAGTGTCCGGCATTCGTCGTCGTGCTCGAAGAACCGACACGCCTGAAGGTATCCGTAACATCCAAGTTCAAGGATCAGGACTTTGCGCCCATCGACGTTGGCCTTTCCACCTCGCAGTTCTGCTACGAGGCCACGGAACTGGGGCTTTCCACCTGCATTATCGGCTGGCATAACGAGGCCAAGATCAAAGAGCTGTTCGACATCGACAAAGTATCCCGCGTGCGGCTCGTACTCTGCGTGGGCTACGCCGCAGCCGGAGAATTGCGCAAAAAGCAGCGCAAACCCATTGAGGAAGTCGTAAAGTACTTCGAATAAAACGCAGAAACACATGCGGCGCGCCGGAAGGCGCGCCGCTTTTAACTGAAGCAAGTTTGTTATTAAGTTTCTATTTTTTTGCCGTCAGCGTTACAACCACCAGTTCCGGCGGGTTAAACACGCGCGGCAGCCAGTAGGGAACTTTGGCCAGGCCGCGGCTGATGATGAGCGTCTGTTTGCCAAAGTCGTAGCGTCCGCCGCCGTACTTGGGGAACATCCCCTGACCGGGTGCGTAAAGGCCGTTGAGAACGTCTGGTATGCGAATCTGCCCGCCGTGCGTATGGCCGGAGAGCATCAGGTCGAATCCCAGCGGCAGGATGTTCTTAACATCGTTTGGCACATGGATGGCGAGGATGGAGTAAACGCTGTCGTTCCGTTCCTTGCCCGCACGCGACAGTTCCGCCAGTTGGCGGGCTTTGCCGCCGTGGCCGTCGTCAATACCATACAGCCGGACGGTGGTAGTTCCTGCTGTAATGTCCACGGATTCGCCGTTGAGAATGCGGATTCCCGCTTCCTCAATTTTCCGTTTGACCCAGCCAATCTGCTTGGTCTGGTACTCGTGGTTGCCGAGTATGAAGTAGCAGGTGAAGCGTTTGCTCAGTGCGTTGAGCAATGTCACGGCGTTTTTGTTCTTGCCGTGGTGATGAAAAATGTCCCCGTCCAGCAGTACGACGGCGGGATCCGCTTTCGCAATGGCGGTAATCAGGTCGCTTTGTCCCGCGCCATAGAGGGCGGAGTGCAGATCGGACACCACAACAATGCGGACGTCGTCGGCAATCCGTTCGTCCTCAATGCGATACTCCTGCACGATAAAGCGGCTTTTGCCGAACCAGTTCACCACCAGATACAACCCCGCAATGAAGGCAAGCACCCATAGGAAAATTCGCTTTCGCGGGTGTTTGCCGGTATTTTTCGGAACCTGCCCGGAGACCTGCGTTTCTTCTTGAACGCTTTGTTCATTCCGTTCCATGGTGTTCAGTATAGCAAAGAGGGACGGTGTAGAAAAGGGAAAAGCAGCAGATTCCACCAAAAGGACACATTGACGATTAGTAATTTTGGAATGCCGCAGCGATCGCAAAGAAACGTAAAAAAAAGAGAGCCGCCCGTAATGAGCGGCTCCCCGTATGACAGGATGTGTATCGAGTTAGCTGAGGCTGCCGAAGGTGCTGTAGACATAGCCAACAGTGGTCGTGTTGTACTGAATCTTGTACCAGTCGCCTTCCTTGCCGAGGTAGGTATACGTTGCGCCAAGAGAGGCCTTGCCGATGCGCTTGCTGGTCGTGCTTGCCGCGGAGCGGACGTTGACCGCGTAAACGCAGTTGGCGATGGTCACCTTGGTCGGATTGCCCGTCGGGGTGGTCGTGCCACCGGTTGTACCGGTGCTCGTGCCGGAGCCCGCCGAGGTGTAGCCGGACGACGTCTTGGAAGCCTTGAGGTAGCTCGACCAGATATAACCCTTGGTCTTGTTGTTGTACTGGATATAGTACCAGCTGCCGGTCTTGCCAAGGATATGGAAGGTGTCTCCCACATAGGCGTAACCAACCAGCTTGCCAAGGCCGCTCGCGGTTGAGCGGACGTTGACGCGGCGCTTGAAGTTTGCCGCAACGCCGTAGTTATACTCGGTGTTCGTGACGTTGACTTTGATGGTGACGGTCTTTCCGTCCACGGTGGCTGTAATGGTCGCTTCGCCGAGAGCCACACCCTTGACGAGCCCGGTGGCGGCGTCAATGGAGGCGATGGAGGCGTTCGAGGTAGACCAGACGACCGTGGTGCTGGAAGCGTTCGCCGGCAGGATCGTCGCCTTGAGGTAGGTCGAGTCGTTGATCAGCAGGTCGAGCGAAGCGCCATAGTTGATCGTAATGCCGGTTACGTGAATCTTCGGTTTGGAGAGAACCACGCACTCGGCGGATCTTCCGCTGCCGTCGGTAGCGGAAGCCTTGATGATGGTGTAACCTTGCGTTGCTCCGGCAATGATGTTGCCCTTGGAGTCCACGGTGGCAACGCTGGTGTTGGAGCTGGTCCACTTAAGAGCCGACGTGGTGGCGTTGGTGGGATAAATCGTTGCTTTAACGGTTGCGGTGTCGCCCTCGCTCAGATCGAGAGAGGTCTTGTCTAGCGAGATATTCAGAATCTGAATATTGCTCACCGTAACGGTGCAGGAGGCGAAGAGCCCGCTGCCGTCGGCGGCAGTCGCCTTGATGATGGCGGTGCCCTTGGCCGCGGCAATGATCCTGCCGCTGGAGTTTACGGTTGCAACGTCCGTATTGTCGCTCGTCCAGTTCAGGGTCTTATTGGTTGCATTGCTGGGCTGGACGGAAGCGGTCAGCGTCTGCTCGTCGCCAACGTTCATAGAGAGCGTCGAGGTGTTCAGCGTGATACCCGTTGAAAGGATAGACGGCAGAACCTTGACGGTGCAGTTGGCGAAGATAGAAGAGTTGGAGGTATGCGCCGTAATGGTCGCTTCGCCGTAGGCGGCTCCGGCCGGAATGCCGACGGCGGTCACTTTGCCTACCGCGTCAACCGTCGCGACAGCGGTGTTGCTGCTCGTCCAGGTGACGGAAGGATCCGCCGCGTTATACGGAGAGACGACCGCGGTCAGCGTCTTGGAGCTCCTGTTGTAGAGCGTAATGTTCGTATCGCTGATCGAGACGCCGTCAACGGTGATGGTGTTGACTTTGACTTTGCAGGTGGCAATGACGCCAGGGGCGGCAAGCGCCGGGTCGTCGCCGTTTGCAGAGGCGGTGATGGTTGCTTCGTCGCTGAAGTAACGGAGCACCTTTACCGTGCCGGTTGCGTCAACAGTAACGTCGCTTTCATGTGCGGCGTCAACTTTCCAAGTGACGGTTTTGTCGGTTGAATCTTCGGGACCGGCGGTCGCGGCGAGCGCGTATGTGCCGTTGACCGGCAGGGTCAGCGTCGATTTATCGAGGATAACGCTCGTAACATACGTGGGCGCTTTTATGACTGTAACGGTCGTGGTGTAGGTAAAGCTCGTGCCGCGGGCGCGGATGGTGACAATCGCGGTGCCTACGGAGAGAGCGGTGACTTTCACTTTGCCGTCTGCGGTCAAGGTAGAAGTATCGATTGCAGCGATTGCGGGATTATCCACGCTGGCAACCAGGCTGCTGTACGTCGTAGCAGGGGCCGTCGTCGCGGAAATGGTTTGCGGAGCCGTTAGGCCGAGCGTCATCGGAATAGCCGTCGGCAAGATGGAAAGCGAAGTCAGAGACGCCGCTACCGTGGGGGACGCCGTTGCAGTCTTGGTGACCACGGTTTCCGAGCCGGGGTACGTTTCGGAAACGCTGATGGTCAGCGTGTTCTGCACGGTAAGCGGGCTGGCGGGGGTGATCACGTCCGAGGTGATTCCGCCGGTGACCTTGGAAAGAGATACCGTGTATTTCGAGCTGTCCAGCGTCACGGGGTCGGTCATGTTGCTGTAAGTAGCTTTGACAACGAGCCCGCTGAGGTTGATGTACTCGCCGGCGTAATAGGAAAGCTGCGAAGGTCCTGTAATGGCGATGCTCTGCAGAACATTGTTCTGAATGGAGATCGACAGATCCTTCGTTACGGTGATTTCCTTTGTTTGGCCGGAAGGCTTGTAGGTGTATTTGATGGTGATCGTCTTGGGGCCGAGGTCGGCCATCGTGAACGCATACTGCAGTCCTGCGGCCGGATTATAAACCGTCGAGCCGATCATGATGACGTATTTGCCCGCACTGATTTCGTTGGCAAGCGTCAGAACCGTGCCGTCCGTGTTTTCGGGGGTTTTATCACGGAGCAGAACCGTCAGGTCCGCATTCTGCCAGTTGAAAACCATATCGGATCCATACTGGAAAAGCGTTTTTGCTGTGGGATTCAGCGTGACCTCCAGCCGTGCGTTAACATCCTCATCCGCCAGAGCGGTTACAGGTACGCACATCAGCAGGAAAATCAGCCCCAACAGCAGGGCGATGGTGCGTTTCATTCGGTACACATCCTTTCTT
>JBDKTD010000351.1:0-4521 GCA_039680365.1 Clostridiaceae bacterium | reverse complement strand
CACCCTCGACGGCCGCCAGTTGGAAATGCCACCCAAAGAGATTGAACTGTTGTATTTTCTCGCCTCTCATACCGGCAAAGTGTTCACGAGAGAACAGCTGCTGGAACAGGTTTGGGGCTTTGACTTCTTTGGCGATTCCCGGACGGTGGACGTCCATGTGAAAAGAATCCGCGAAAAACTCGGGGATAATCACGAGTGGGAACTCCGCACCGTTTGGGGAGTCGGGTACAAATTCGAGCAGAAGTGACGCGATAACACATGCGCAAGGACTTTCTACGAACGCTATTTTCCCGCATGTTGGCAACATACATGACGGTTACGCTCGGACTGCTCCTGCTTTCCGGCGTCGTCATCGGTGCGCTGATGTCCGGCTTTGTCATGCGCGAACAAAAGCAGAACATAGCTAATGAAATTGCCGTTGTCAACGAGCTGTACTTTAACACCACAGACGCCTCCGTCGGCGAGAACGCCGCTATCCTGGAACTCAACACCATTGCCCGCCACTATGACGCGCTGATTCAGGTCATCTCGCTCGACGGTTCAATGGCGCAATATGCCTCCGGTTCCAAGTGGGATTCCATTTCGAAAACCCGCTACACCGAGGAAGAAATTACACGCATGCTGAACGCGGTGTCCGGTCTGGACTCGAGCAGCGTGCGTTTTATACAGCAAAAGGGCAGCTTCCAAATGCTCATCGGCAGCAAGGCGCTTTTGGAAGAAGGCGTAGCCACCCATGTGATCCGCTTTTTCGTGGACGTCACGGAAGCACGCGGCGCTGTGGGCATGGCATATATGGAGGTCATACTTGTTTCGCTGATCGCGGTGCTCATTTCGGTTATCGCCGTATACTACACCACAACGCGCCTGACAAGGCCGTTTATGGAGATCAACGAGATCGTTCAAAAGTATTCCAAGGGGGACTACAACGTCCGCATTCCGATCAGCAGCATTGAGGAAGCGACGCAGCTGGCCATCAGCTTCAACACAATGGCCGACCAGCTCAAGGATCTTGAAGCCACGAGAAGAAGCTTCGTGGCCAACGTCAGCCACGAACTGCGCTCCCCGCTGACCAGCATGAAGGGCTTTCTGGAAGCCATGCAGGACGGTACCATCGGCCCGGACGAGTACGAAAAATACATCGGCATCGTTCTTTCGGAAACCAAGCGCATGGCGGTCATGGTCAACGACCTGCTCGACCTTGCCAGAATCGAATCCGGCAAGACCGCGCTTAAGCTCGAGATATTCGATATCAACGAGCTGATCCGCAGGACGCTGATCACCTTCGAAGCGCGCATCTACGAGCATCATATGGAGGTGGACGTCAAGTTCGCGCAGGAGCAGTATTATGTGGAGGCGGACAGCGCGCAGATTTCGCAGGTGCTGCGAAACATCATAGACAACGCGATCAAGTATTCGCCGGACGACAGCAAGCTCAGAATTGCGACCTATGCCATGAAGCGCGAAATCTACGTCAGCATTCAGGACAACGGTCAAGGCATTCCCGAACAGGATATCCCGCATGTTTTCGACCGGTTCTACAAAGTGGAGAAGGCGCATACGCCTTCCAAGCAGGGCGGCACCGGACTGGGTCTTTCGATCGTCAAACGAATCATAGACCAGCATAACCAAACAATTACCCTGAAGAGCGCAAAAGGAAAAGGAAGCACGTTCACATTCACGCTGAAGCGCGCGCCCGCACCGAAACGCGCGCCGACGGATGGAGGAAAGAAAAATGGAATATAACGGTTCTTATCAATCGGATAAACGTCACCCGGAAAACGGGCGCGGCGAAAACGCCTTTGCCGCAATCGTCATTATTGTAGTCGTCGCGCTCCTTGCGTTGCTTGTAACAGGCTTGTTCTGGCCGAGTTTGCTCGGCGGTTCTTCCGCCGCGGAATTGACGCAGATTACGCCGACGCCTTCGGCGAGCGCTTCTCCCGCGCCGGATGAAACGGCAGGTCAGCAAGCGCAGGCGCCCGAAAGCCCCACGCCTACGCCCGTTGTGGACGAAAGCGACCGTCAAATGCCGGAACTCGACGGCACGCAGCCGAACGTACCCGGATTGGTGGAAAACCCCATTCCGGATATCTACGACGCGGTCTCTCCGGGCGTTGTCGGCGTGATCAACTACACCAAGGCTACAAGCCCCAGCGGCAAAGAGTATTTTGAAATCTACGGCAGCGGCACGGGTTTTGCTGTGTCCAGCGAAGGGTATATCCTCACCAATGCACATGTCGTGGAAGGCGCGGACAAGATTACCGTCAAGGTGGACGGCGAAGAAGAAGAGCGCGACGCGCTTTTGATCGGCTCGGATACCGAAACGGATATCGCCGTGCTCAAGGTGGAGGGAGCGATGCTCCATCCGCTCATGCTGGGCGATTCGGACTCCGTACGCGTTGGCGAATACGTGCTGGCAATCGGCAACCCGCTTTCGACGGACGAACTGGCCAACACGCTGACCTTCGGTATCATCAGCGCAACTTCGCGCGAAATTACGATCGACAGCTACACCAACACATATCTCCAGACCGACGCCGCCATCAACTTTGGCAACAGCGGCGGCCCGCTGATCAACCTGGATGGCCTTGTGATCGGCATCAACAGCGCAAAAACGATCACTGCGGGCTACGACGAGCTCGGCAACGCCGTCAGCGCGGAAGGCATCGGGTTTGCTCTGCCAATCAACCAGGTAAAAAAGATCATGGAGATACTGATTACCGAAGGTAAGGTAGAGCGCCCCGGCATTGGCATTACGGTCACCACCATTACGCAAGATGTTGCTGCGGAAAACAGCGTCCCGGTCGGCGCGTATGTCGAGAGCGTTGTCAAGGGGCAGCCTTCCGAGAAGGCGGGCGTGCTTGCGGGCGACATCATTGTGGGAGCGAACGGAAAAACGATAAAGACGCAGGACGATCTGGTCAGCGTCATTAAGAGCTGCCTCGTTGGCGACGAGCTCAAGATCAAAGTCTACCGCGACGGAGACTATCTGGATCTGACGATCGTCATCGGCAACAAGACCGACATGAACTTTGACGATATCGTTGGCGGCGCCACGCCGTCCCCGGCGCCGTCGCTGATACCGGTTCCGTAAACGAGTAAAAATCAGGAGAAGCGCTCTGTAATAAGAGCGCTTCTTTTTTATTTGTTCAAGATGTGGGTTCTCGGTGCGACAACCTTGAGCGGGTGCGGGAGGGCGAGACCTTCCGAGAAGTTTCTCAATAGGACAGCGAGTGATTGCCGAAATTACTTTTTGTTCAGCGTCTCAAAGAGATACGCGCCGTAACCGTCCAACCCGTCGGAAAGAGTGGCGCCAACGCGCGTCGTGTGCAGGCGCTCCATCAGGTAGAGCAGGATCACGCCGCCGTGCAGAATCACGTCGTGCCTGTCCTTCAAGAGTGGGATTTCAGCGCGCTCGCTGGCGGTCATGCTGCTCAGCGTTTGGAGCGTAGCGCAGAGGTCGAGAAACTCCACGGATTTTTCGCCGTCCCAGTGCACGAACTCATTCTTGCCCTCGCTGAGAAGCGCAAGCGTCGTAATCGTTCCGCCAACGCCGAGCGGAGCAACGCTCTGGCTCCGGCGGATGGATTCAACCGACTGCGCGTCGGGGCGGTCGTCCTGATTCGGTTCGCCAAATAGGCTCGAAAGGATGGGGCGGAGCGTATCCATAATCATCTTGAGATCGTCGAACGGCGCGAGATCTTTAGCGCGTACGCACCCTATGGGCCAGCTCTCGCGTGAGGACGCGCGCACCAGCTGCGTGCTGCCGCCGCCGATATCCAGTATCGTCCGCTTTCCGGTCGAGTCGGCGCCGCGCTGCGCAAACGCCGCTTCCTCCTCGCCGGTGAGGATACGGCAGCGTCCTTCGCCGAGGATCTTTTCCGTTTCGCGCGCAAAAAAAGCGCCGTTGTCCGCGTCCCGGACGGCGCTGGTGGCGTAAGCATAGCATTCGTAGCCGCGTTCGGACGCTTCCGTAAATACGGAGCGGATCACGAGAAGGGACTGCAGCATACGCGCCTGCGAGAGCCGTCCGGTGTCGATCAGCCCTTCCGCAAGGCGCGTGGTGTAAACGTGTTTGCTTTTAACCGTTGGCAGCCCGTCGTCACCGAATGCGAACTTCGCGGTGCGCACGGTGTTGCTGCCGATGTCGAATACGAGCAGTTTTTCCATTTCGCTCTATCCCAGTGTAATGACAGACGGAACCGGGCCTTTCGGCGTCGGCGTCGGCGTTGGTGAAGGCGTAGGATGCGGCGTGGGCGTGACGGTGGGCTGCGGTGTGCCGATAGGCAGATCGCCCGCGTTTTGCGCGGTGTTCTTTTCGGTTTCCGTCGTGGTGTCGTAGAACTTCCAGTCGTCGGGGAAGACGTAACCCAGCTTCTCGCGCGCGTACTGGACGAGGTATTCGGTGGTTTGCATGTACTCCAGCATGCGCTCCAAGCGTTCCTGCTCAACCTTGCGAGAGTCAAGTTCTGCCTGCAGCGCTATTTTATCTTCTGAAATGCTCTTAAGTTTGGTCTGTTGGGA